>CAYUNT010000019.1:0-35250 GCA_964446285.1 uncultured Candidatus Sumerlaeota bacterium
GGAAGGGTGGGAGAATCCGGCCCGGCTCAAAACTCGCGGGGCAGGTGTTTTTTCAACCCAATCCTTGAGGAATGCGATTGGCATGAATTCCGTCCAGCCTTTTCGCGGACGCATCGGGATTGTTGGCGCGGGGGCGCTCGGCGGCTATTACGGCGCGCGCCTCTTCCGCGCCGGACACGATGTGCATTTCCTCCTGCGGCGAGATTACGACCTCGTCCGCCGCGAGGGGCTGCGCGTGGAATCGCCAGATGGCAATTTCCATATCCGCCCGCCCGTGTATTCGAGCGCGGAGGCGCTTGGCCCCTGCGATCTCGTCATTGTTGGGCTGAAAACGACAGACAACACGGCGCTTCCGCAACTGCTGCGTCCCGTGGCGCATTCGGAAACCGTTGTGCTGACTCTGCAAAACGGACTCGGGAACGAAGAGGCGGTTGCGCGCGCGCTGGCGGTCGTCGGCGCAGGCGCAGCCGCCTCGCCTCCCGATCTGCCCGGCGCTCATTCCGCTCCCCCGCCGCCACCATCCGGGTCCATGTCCACGCCTGTGCCCGCGCCTTGTTATTCGGCAGCGGAAGCGGCGCGCGTCGTGGGCGGCATCGCATTCCTTTGCAGCAACAGGGAAATGGGCCTGGTCCGCCACACCGCCTATGGGTGGATTCACTTGGCGGAATTCAGCGGCGCCCCGCTTGCGCGCACGCGGGCCATCGCGGAACTCTTCCGCTCGTCGGGCGTCGAGGCGAAGGTGTTTGACTCGCTGACGCAAATCCGCTGGTCGAAACTCGTTTGGAACATCCCGTTCAACGGCCTGGCCGTGGCGGCGGGCAGTGCCGATACGCGCGTCATCCTCGACGATCCCGAATTGCGCAGCGCCGCCCGCGCGCTCATGGAAGAAGTGGCTGCGGCGGCCGCCTCGCAGGGCGCGGTGATCGAGCCGGCGTTCATCGACCACATGATGAACCTTACGGAAGCAATGGCGCATTACAAAAGCAGCATGCAGATTGATTACGAAACAAGGCGTCCGCTCGAGGTGGAAGCGCTGTTGGGCGAACCGTATCGCCGCGCGCGCCAGGCGGGAGTTTCCACGCCACGCATGGAAATGCTCTATGGAATCGTGCGGCGGCTCGATGCGCTTCGCCGCAATGAAAAGAATTTATAACCGCGAAAATTCGCGAAAAAGTTTTTTCATCTTTTCGTTGTTTTCGCGTTTTTCGTGGTTGGAAAATCTTTTTCCATGTTCAGGATTATTTCTTCTCGTTGCTGAAGGCCGTCAGAACGCGCATAGGCCAATCCCAGATCATTTGCACCAAAACCTGGTGCGTAGGAAGCGCCTGGGCCTCGCGTATGCGCCCAAGCAGCAGGTTCGAGGCGCCCAGCAGCAAAAACGCGGTCAAAAAGAAAACTCCAAACGGGCTGCCTATGCCCGGGGCGTCGGCTTCGGGGGAATGGCGCATCGACTGGAGAATAAATCCCCAGGCCAGAGGCGCGATTCCGCCGAATTGAGCCACGATCACCTGATAGAGCGACATCCCGATCGTGACCTCTTCTGGCGGGCAGCATCCGAGCACAAACCGCACCTGCGACACGGTGTAGGCGGTTCCTAACACACCCCAAAGCAAAAACAACATGGCGAGAACGGGCAGCGCGAGATGGATTCCCGCGGCGGCGCTGGCGAACCATGCGGCCATCAGAAACATTTGCCCCGTCAGTGCCAGGCGCAGAATCGGGCGGCTGCCCACGCGGTCGCTCAAGCGCCCCCAGTACACCGCCGTCAGCAAAACGCCAAGCGTTCCGGCGGCGCTGAGCCAGAGCACCGTGCCTTCGCTGCAGCGGAGATTCTCGCGCAGGTGGACAACGAGAAATCCGGAGAACGCGGCCACCGCCAGCGTATAGATGGCGCAGAATCGAATGGTGCGGCGGAATGTCTTTTTGCGCCAGATGTCGCGATAAGCGCGCAGAACCAGACCCCAGGGGCGGGGCGGGGCGTTGGTCGCGAACTCGGGCATCGGGCAGGGCGCTTTTCGCAGGAAGAAAACGCTGATCCATCCGCCAACGGCAGCCGATGCGAAAACCACACAGTAGCGCCACGGTTCAGGTGATTTGCCAAGAAATGCGCCGCAGCCGAGCAGGGTGGCGAGGGCGCTGAGGTTAAGGACGAGTTGTTCGATGCCCAGATATTGCCCGCGGCGCCCGGGCGGAAGAATCAGCGTCAGCCACGGAAGCCACGATCCGCTTGTGAATCCGCGAATGGCGTTGAACGCGAAAACAGCGAATACAAGCGCGGCGACAAGCCACCCCGGCGATACACGCCCCACCAGAAACGGCAGCGGGGCAATGAGCAGCAGCGTAAAGGCGCGTGTTCCCCATCCGGCGAGCATCATCCGTTTGTAGCCGTGATGATTGGCGAGGTTGGTGGCCCAGAGCTGAAGCACCACGAGAAACGGAGTGAGCGAGAGGAGCACGCCAATGATCGCATCGCCCCCGCCGAGGAATTTGGCGATAAGGATCAGGGGCGCGCCGAGCGCAATGGTGAAATTGAATGCGTTGAAGGCCTGAAACGCCAGCATCCAGCGCAAATACGAAGGAAGCGGGGGGAGATTTCCCGGATTGGAATTTGCCTCGGAATTTGCCTCGAAATTTGCAGGGGCTTCCGCACCGGGAGATGCGGAATCGAGGGGAGCGGGGAGTGGTGTATCTTGAGACTGCATGGCCATTCAGAATAGTGCGCGAGGAACGAGAGCGGAAAGATGCCCAACAGGCAGCGGGAATGCGGCGATGGCAGCGGCAGGTTGAGGAAGAGCAAACGCGCGGAACAAGGCTGCCTTTATGGCTGCCTTATCGGCCGCCTTGTCGCCGGTCCTCCCAGAAAGCGTATCGGCGGGCGGGAAGTTGTCAAGCGATGGACTAATGAGGCGCGCGCATGGCGTCGAGAAACTGGCGCGTGGCCGCTGCAATATCCTCCAGGTTCGGGCGCATTAGCGCGGAAATTACGGCCGGGCGGCAATCTGGCGCGGCGGCCATGAGATGCGCGAGATTATCGAGAGAAATCCCGCCTATCGCGGCGATGGCCATGCCGCGGCGCGCAGCCTCCGCCGAAGCCCAGCGCGCAAACTCCAGCCCCAACGCGGAATATGGAGATTCCTTTGATGTCGTGCCGAAAATAGGCCCTATGGCCACGTAATCCACAGGTTCGCCGAGCGCGGCGAGGAATTGCGCGCGGGTGTGCGTCGAGATGCCAAGGATGCGGCGCGGGCCGATGCGGCGGCGAGCCTCGCGCGGCGGGCAATCATCCTGCCCCACGTGGACGCCATCCGCGCCGGTTTCCGCGGCAAGGTCCGGATCGTCATTCACAATCAGGGCGGCTCCGGCGGCGCGGGTGAGCGCGAGGCAGCGGCGGATCGAGTCCGCTAGCGCCGGACGGGAAAGTGGCGGCGGATTGGTGGAATCTGGTTTTTCGCGGATTTGGATGAGGCGCGCGCCACCTTCGAGCAAGGCGGACACAATTTCTTCGTGCGAACGACCTCCCGCTCCGGCGAGGCGGCGGTCTGTCAGCGCATAGACGCCCGAGGGAAGCGCATTGCGCGGAGGATGACGCGGCGGGTTTGGCGGCATCGAATTTTCAGGCATGGGTATTTTTTCCTGCAAAGGGCGGCGGACATGCACAGTATGGAATATAATGAATAGGACCTATAAGACCCATGAGACCCATGGGACGCAAGATGTTTGTGGAAGTTGCGTTTTTCCATTCACTGATCACTGCCCACTGATCACTTCTTCACTCGCAACTCACAACCCACAACTACCTTTTCTTCTTCAATACCGCCAGGAAAAATCCATCGCATCCGTGGCGGTGGGGCCATAGTTGGAGATCGCCTTGCGGCGTGATCATGTCGGGGCGCAGGCGGCCATGCGGGTGGAAAGGAACGCGAGCGAAATCGGAATGCGAGGCGAGAAAAGACTCGATCTGAGCCGTGTTTTCTTCGCGCAAGAGGCTGCATGTCACGTAGGCGATCCGCCCGCCCGGTCCGGCGCTTTCGCACCATTGGTTCAGAATGGAAAATTGCAGCCGAACGAGCTGTTCGAGGATTTCGGGCGATGTGCGCCACTTGAGTTCCGGGCTGCGCCGCAGCGTCCCGAAGCCCGAACAAGGCACATCGAGCAAAACGAGGTCGGCAATTGGCAAGGCGCGCGACGGCGAAATTTCTTCAAGGATGGCGGCCCCGGCAGCCTTGGCGCGCTCGCGCAAAATCCGCAAGCGCCCGGCCGACGGCTCGTGAACCCAAATACGGCCTCGGTTTTGCATCAGGGCGGCCAGGTGCAGCGCCTTGCCGCCCGCGCCCGCGCAGGCGTCGATGACCGTCATCCCGGGGCGCGCGCCGAGGCGCTCTGTGATGAATTGCGAACCTTCGTCCTGAAACACGGCCAGCCCCTCGCGCACGGGGCCGATGGCGCCGCGTCCGATCCGGCTGGAAGACACAAAGCATTCGGGAACGAGCGTGCCGCGCCGGACGTCGATGCGCGCCGACGCAAGCCGCGCCGCCAATTCCTCCGGATTGCTGCGCAGCGTGTTTGCGCGCAGGCAAGCCTCGGCGGGGCGGTTGAGCGCCATGGCCATCGCGTCGCGTTCGTCTTCTGCCGGGATTTCCGCGCAAAGAAGCTCCCAAATCCACTCGGGAAAGGAATGGCGCACTGCGGCCTGGGGCGTGCGCATGGGATCGGCCAGGCGCGCCAGCGCCGAAAGGGCGCGTTCGGGATTCATTGACGGCAACAGGCGATTATCAGCAAGCAAAGGCATTCCCAGCGGCGGGTTTTCCATGTCGATATAAGCAAGCGCGGCGCGGAGAGAATTCAGCCGCCTGTCGAGATCGCTCGATGTATTTTCCGAGTCCGCTGCCTGCGCCCAAGGGCACTCTCCCGCGGGAAATCCGCACGAGACCGGCAAATCATCAAATGCGCCCGTGTCTTTCGCGGATTCGAGAATGGCCTGGTCGATGCGCCGCAAATGGCGCAGCGCATGATAAAACACGTTGCCAACAAACCGGCGGTCGCGCGCGCCGAGAGAGCGATGCGCGCGGAAATAGACGTCCATTGAGCGATCGGCCGGGCCGGCATAGTGGCGCAAATCGCCAATCAATTCCGCCACATGACCGATGAGATATGCTTCGCTTGCCAAAGGATTTATCCCCGATTTCGCCTGCTGGAATTCTGGCGCGCGGACGGCCATGCGCGGCTCCGGCTCCCTGCAATGTTTTGTGGCACAAATCAGCGGCCCGCGCAATCCCCGCCTGCCGGAGCACAAGATAATGAGTCGTATAGGACCTATGAAACCTATGGGACATATAGGACAAATGGGACAGGCGCAACAGGGCCGCGCATGGAAAAGTGCAATGGAGGTGCCCAATGTGCAAATGAGGGAAGGCGAGATTTTTGAACGCGAAACATTTCTTCGAATTGCGCCGGAGTCCATGAGGCGCTAGCAAGACAGTGGGGCAAGAATAAGCCCCGCCACCTTTCCTGCGGTGGTCAATGCTATCACGATAATACCGATATGAAGACAACACGGTATTTCGAAGAGCAAGTCTTACGGAAACGGCCTTATCTTCCGGAAACGGCCTTATCTTCGAAGGGAATGGTGCGAAGAGGCTATTCTGAATCCTGATGCGCGTGAAGTCCAATCAGATGGGCGAATACGCCATTGGTTGCATGTTGCCGAGTTGGGAAAATATCTGCGGGTTGTTACGCTGGCCGACGGGGAAACCATCCACAATGCGTTTCCAGATCGCGATTTCAGGAAAGGCATTCTACCATGAAACTTCATTACTATAAAGAGACGGATTCTCTTTACATTGACCTGGCGGAGCGGCCATCGGCGGATTCTCGCGAAATCGAGCCGGGCATTGTTCTTGATTTTGATGAACTGGGACGTCTTGTCGGCATTGATATTGACCACGCATCCATAGTTGCAAGCATAGGCCGGCTCGAGTTGAATGATCTCCCCCTTCAGAATGTCTCCATCGGCTGATCTCGCGTCTTTCCGTTCGGATAGATGGCCCAAACGCAATGGGCGGCCGGAGTTGCTTGCGCCCGCGGGGGACGAGGATGCAATGCGGGCCGCCGTTGAAAATGGCGCGGATGCCATTTACTTCGGCCTCCAGGAATTCAATGCGCGGCTGCGGGCTGGGAATTTCGCCACTTCGGATTTGCCGCGCATTCTGGCGCGTCTGCATGAGCGCGGCGTGCGCGGATATGTAACGCTCAACACGCTGATTTTCTGTTCGGAACTGGAAGAAGCGGCGAAACTGGTCGAGGCGTGCGTGCGCGCGGGCGTCGATGCGCTGCTGGTGCAAGACCTCGGATTGGCGGCGCTGGCGCATCGCATCGCGCCCGAGCTGCCTCTCCACGCCTCGACGCAAATGACACTCACGGCCGCTGAGGCGATCGAGGGGCTGCGGGCGCTTGGGATTCGCATCGAACGCGTGATTGGCGCGCGCGAGCTTTCGGCGGTGGAGCTGGGCGCGGTGCGGCGCGGGGACGTGGAAGTCGAGGCGTTTGTTCATGGGGCGCTGTGCGTGGCCTATAGCGGGCAATGCCTTACGAGCGAGGCGCTCGGCGGACGCAGCGCAAACCGCGGCGTGTGCGCGCAAGCGTGCCGCCTGCCTTTCGATCTTGTTGTGGATGGCGAAGCGCTTGATCCGGCGGCGCTGGGCGGGGCGCGCTATCTTGTTTCGCCGCGCGATTTGGCCGCCTATGAAGACCTCGGGCGGCTTGCGGAAAACGGCATCACTGCGTTGAAAATTGAGGGGCGGCTGAAATCGGCGCGCTATGTGGCGGCCACCGTGCGCGTGTATCGCGAGGCGCTCGATGCGATGTTCGCGGAGGAAGGCGGGCGCGAGAACGAAAAGAATCCGCGTGGCGGCTCCATGAAAGAAGCGGGCGCAATGGCCAATCCGCGCATGAGCGCGCAAACGCGGCGAATTCTCGAACAAACCTTCAGCCGGGGATTTACGAGCGGATATTTGCGCGGAATCAATCACCAAGATGTGGTCGAGGGCCTGTGCCCGAAAAAACGCGGAATTTATCTCGGGTGTGTAACGTCCGTTGGGCCGCGCGGCGCCACAGTGCGGCTCGAAGGCCCCCTCAAGCCGGGCGATGGCATCGTGTTCGATTCCGGCAGTCCTGAAGAGGACGAACAGGGCGGGCGAGTGTATGAAATGCGCCTCGCGCGCGGCGGGCGGCCCGGAGAACGAATGGCGCGATTCGATCCGCCGGATTCACCGGACTCCACGAATACGGCCGGCAATTCGCGCGCAGACATGGTCCCTCCCGAAGTGGCGCTTTCGTTCGGCGAGGGGCGGATCGATTTCGGACGCGTGCATCCGGGTGACGGCGTTTGGAAAACAAGCGATCCCGAGATGGAATCCGCTATCGACGCCACGTTCGCCGGCGAGGCCCCGCGCTTCAGCCGTCCGGTGCGCGCTGTGCTGCGCGGACGCGCGGGCGAAGCGGTCCGGTTGCGGCTGGAGGACGAAAACGGCGTGGCGGCGGAGGTTTCCGACACGGAACTTGCGCAGGAGGCGCGGCGCCACGCAATCACGCGCGAAAAAATCGAGGAGCACATCGGACGCCTTGGTGGAACGGGCCTGCGGCTCGGCGCGCTCGATGTGGAACTCGAAGGCGCGCTGATGATTCCGTTCAGCCGCTTGAACGATCTTCGGCGGCAGGCGGCGGAGGCGCTGCTTGAGGCGCGGCGCGCGCGCGGCCTGGGCAGGGCGGTGAATCCCGGCGCGCTCGCGGAAATGCGCGGTGAACTGCAAGAGAATCTTGGACGAGACGTCCAAGCCACCGGAAATTTTGGGCAGGATGCCCAAGCCACTGGAAAAAATCCTGGACAAGATGTTTGTGCCACCGGGAATCCCCGGCCAGATAAAACAGAGGCCGCGCCAGCGAATTCTGCGCCGCGCCTCGCCGCGCTGTGCCGCACGCTCGATCAAGTGCTGGCCGCCGCCGCGCATCCGGATGTGCAGGTTATATATGCGGATTTTGAGGAATTGCGCCATCTGCGCGAGGCGCGCCCGCTGGCGGCAAGCGGGGGAAAAAGTTTCGCGCCCGCCACGCTGCGCATTTTCAAACCTGGCGAGGAGCGGCTGGCGCTCAAACTTCTTGATTGCGATCCGGATGCGATTCTCGTTCGCAACCTTGCCGCCTGGCGCGTGCTCGTCGCAACGCGCCCCGGCCTGCCCATCTACGCCGACTATTCCCTAAACGTGGCAAACGACCTGGCCGCCGGACTGCTTTTCCGGGCGGGAATTCAGCAAATCACGCCCAGTTACGACCTGAACATCGAGCAAATCCTCGACCTGCTCGACCGCTCGCCCGCCTCGCAGATCGAAATTACAATTCACCAGCACATGCCGATGTTCCACATGGAGCATTGTGTGTTTTGCCGATTCTTGAGCAAGGGGAGCAATGCGTCCAATTGCGGCCGCCCCTGCGAGCGCCACACGGCGGCTTTGCGCGACCGCAAAGGGTTTGCACATCCCGTCCGAGCGGATGCTGGATGCCGCAACACAGTGTATAACGCGATCCCGCAAAGCGCTTCGGAATATCTGGATGCGTTGCGCCGGGCCGGAGCGCGCCGATTTCGCGTGGAACTGCTCGATGAGGACGCAGGCGGGACGCGGCGGCTACTCGATGCCTATGCGGATGCGCTTTGCGGACGGGCGGACGCGCGCGATTTGTGGCGGCGTTTGCGGGCCACGGGCGGCCTTGGAGTCACGCGTGGCCCGCTCGGCGCGGAATAAGTTATTGTTATCTGTATTATCCCATGCCGCCCGATGAATGGGAAGGCACCATCCGGCTTCTGTGCGCCGCTGCGCCAAAAGAAGCCCCTGCGCCGCGCAAGATAACAAAATAAAAAATAAATTCCTCATGCAATGGAAATGCGGCGTGATATACTTCTAGTGGGAAAGGATGGAAGGATGTATTCATTTGGACGCAATCCATTAGGAGCCAGGCTATTGGTTGCGGGGTAAAATTCGGATGCGCAGGAGCGGCCCGTCCGGGTCTGCCTGGTTTTGGGAATTCGATTCTGCAGCGGGGACAGGCAGCCATCGGGAGGCGGGGGCCAGCTCCAAATTCGGCGAGGTAAAAGAAGCAATGACCAGTCAAGCAGCGAATAAAAAAGGGCAGATGCATTTGGCGATGGTCTTTGTCCTTTTAGCGGCCGGCATCGGAATTGCGGGCCGCCTTTATTATCTCAACCAGCGCGACCATTTGCGTGAAGTCCGCCAGCGCGAATTGACTGCTATCGCCGATTTGAAAACGCACGAAATTTCCCGCTGGAGGAACGAGCGCCTTGCCGACGCCAAAGTGCTGAAGAGCAATCCTCTGTTTATGGATGAAATTGGCACCTACATTAGTGGCGAGGAATCCGCCGGCCAAAAAGAGCGCCTGACAGCATGGCTAAATAGTTGGGTGGGAGATTACGATTATTCTTCCGTTGCCTTGATCGATTCGGAGTTTCGAATCCTGATATCCGTGCCCCCGGACAAGGCGCGGATTGGAGTGAAAGGCCGCGAAATTCTTGAGGAAGTGGAGGAAGCGCGCCAGCCGCTGTTGTCGGATCTCCATTATTCGGAAGTGAGCAAAGCGCCCGAGATAGACCTGGTGCTTCCAATACTGTCATCCGAAAATTCCACTTCATCACCGATAGCGTATTTGTTTTTCCGCATCGATCCCGAGAAGTTCCTGTTTCCCCTGATTGCCTCATGGCCCGTGCCCAGCGAAACAGCGGAAAGCCTGATCGCCCGGCGCGAGGGGCATGAGGTGGTTTATCTTTCTCAGTTGCGCCACATCTCCAAGAAACCGCTTGAGCATCGCGTGCCCATCACGCAGGCGGATTTGCCAATTGTGAAGGCCGCGATGGGCGAGCGGGGGGTTGTGGAGGGGATTGACTATCGCGGAAAGCCTGTCGTGGCGGTATTGCGGGCCGTTCCTGGTTCGACCTGGCTTCTGCTCGCCAAAGTGGATAAAGATGAAATCTACCGGCCCATTCAGCGTTATGCGCGGTTTGTAATGCTTCTGGTTGGGTGCATGATTGTAACGGCTGGCGTGGGGCTGGGGGCCGTCTGGCGAGGCCAGACCAGCCGGCTGTATCGCCGGCAATTTGAAACCGAGCACGAGCGCCTCCTTTTGCTCCAGCGCCATGAGCAAATCCTCAAGCAAGCCCAAGACATCATCATTCTCATTGATGCCCAGGGCCGGATTGCCGAGACGAATGACCGGGTAGAGAAAGTATATGGATATTCGCGCGCGGAGCTGATCGGAAAAGACGTTCGCGAGCTGCGTCCGCCCGAGTTGCGCGCGCAGCTTGACGAACGTCTTCGCGCCGTGGAGGAATCGGGCAGCCTCTTGTATGAGACAGTCCATCAGCGCAAAAACGGTTCCACTTTCCCCCTGGAAGTCAGCCTGCAAGTTCTGCGTTTGGACGGGGAAAAATTCTATCAGGGAATTTTCCGCGACATCACCGATCGCAAGCGCGCCGAGGCGCGCATTGAGCGCCTGAACCAGCTGCTGCGGATGCTTTCAGACGCCAACCAGCTGATCGTGCGCACGCCAGACCGCGAAAAACTCCTCGGCGGGCTTTGCCAAACGATTGTCGATCGCGGTGGATTCCAGCTGGCCTGGATAGCGCTGGGGAATCCGGATGGCGGTCCTCTGGCTCCAGCGGCCTGCGCGGGCAGCGGGCCAATTGAGGAAATCGAGAGGATTCGTGAACAGCTTGGAACGCCAGCTGGCTGCCGCGGCCCGGCCGCGCAGGCTGTGCGCGAGGGCGTCCCAGTAATATGCAATGAAATAAAAGAGGAATGTTCAGGATGCGAATGCCCGATTGCGGAAGAAACAGGAGTCCGCGCGGTGGCGGCGCTTCCGCTTCTTCAGGGCAGCCGCGTGGCGGGCGTCCTGTGCGTGAATTCGAGCAAGCCAAATGAGTTTGACGAAGAGATGCTTCATCTTCTTTTGGAGCTGGCGCAAGATATTAGCTACGCGCTGCAGAACCTGGACAATGCGGCGCAACGCCGCCGCGCCGAAGAGGACCTTCGCAAAAGCGAGGAAATCTACCGGCGCGCCATCGCCGCCTCGCACGCGGTGGCCTATCGGCGCAATTTCATCACCAGAGAATTTGACTTCATGAGCGAGGGGATTGAGCCTCTTACCGGATATCCGGCCAGGGACTTCACTCATCATCTCTGGGACCGGATTATCATTGAGACAGTCATGCGGGGAGAATTGGAGGGGCTTTCTCAGGCGGAAGCAGTCAAGCGCACTCTGGCGGGCGCGGTGCCCGAGTGGAGGGCGGATTACCGCGTTCGCACGCGCGACGGGCGTGAGCGGTGGCTCTCGGATTCATCCGTGACCATAAAAAATGACGAGGGCCTGCCAATTGCATCGCTGGGCATTCTTGAAGACATTACCGACCGCAAACAAGTCGAGGAGCGCATCCGGGAAAGCGAGGAGAAGTATCGCGCCGTCGTTGAGAACGCCAGCGAAGCTATCTTTGTTACCCAAGATGGATATATTCGCTTCGCCAATCGGGCCGCCTGCTCGATTTCGCAATACTCGATGGACGAGTTGCGCTCGCGTCCTCTGGTTGATTTTGCGCATCCCGAGGATCGTGAGAAGGTGCTGCAACGGAGCAAGCGCCGTTTGGGGGGCGAAAAATCCCAGGGACCTGAAGATGCCCGTCTTATTGCCAAAGATGGCTCGGTGCGCTGGCTTGAAGTTAACGCGGTCCTTATTGAATGGGACGGGCGCCCGGCCACGCTGAACTTTGCGGGCGACGTAACCGAACGGCGGAGGGCCGAGGAGGCGCTGCGCGACCGCGAGGCCCGGCTCAGCAGCGTTCTGGCCACAGCGCCTGTTGGCATCGGCATTGTCTCCGATAGAAATATAGTTCAAGTGAACCAGCGCATCTGCGAGATGACAGGTTATGCGCCTGAAGAACTGATTGGCCAAAGCGCAAGGATGCTTTACCTGTCCGACGAGGAATACGAGAAAGCGGGGCGCGACAGGTATGCGCAAATTCGCGAGAATGGCCAGGGAAGCGTCGAAACCCGATGGAAACGCAAGGACGGAACGGTCACAGACATTCTCCTGAGTTCCTCGCCAGTGGATCGATCGGATTGGTCAAAGGGCATTACTTTTACTGCGCTGGACATCACGGAGCGCAAGCGCGCCGAAGCGCGCATTCGCCAAAGCGAGGATACCTACCGCCGCGCCATTGCCGCTTCGCGCGCCTATGCCTACCGCCGCGACTACGGACAGCCTGGATTTGTCTTTATTGATGAAGGGATCGAGCAGGTCATGGGAGTTCCCGCTGCGGAATTGACGACCCAGGTGTGGGCGAGCCTCATTCAGGAAACTGTAATGATGGGCGAGGCTGCGGGATTGACGATGGAAGAAGCGGTCGAGAGAGCCCGCGATGGGCGGCTGAAGGATTGGCGCGCCGATTATCGCATCCGTTCGCGCAGCGGCGAAGAACGCTGGCTTGCCGACTCGTCGATCCAAATCAAGGACGAATCGGGCCGCACAATAGGAGCGCTGGGCATTCTTCAGGATATCACCGAGCGCAAGCGCGTCGAGAAAGCGCTGCGCCTGCAAAATGAACGCCTTGATCTCCTTAACCACGCCGCGCAAATAGCTTCCTCCGCCAACAGCGCGGAAGCGTTGTGCGAGGGCTTGCTCGGCCTGCTGCGAGGAACCATGCCTTGCGATGCTTTCTTTGTGGACATCTACGATCCCGATCGCAACGAGATGATTGGAATCAAAGGATACGATACGATTGGCGGCGTGTTTCAGCCTGTTGGCCTCCCCAATGCTCCAATGAATCCTTCTGGGCAATTATATCAGACTGTGTTTGTCGAGCGAAAAACACATTGTATCTTCCGGAACAAACCTCAAAAAGACGGGGCGAGTTTTGTGGCGTTTGGCGACACTTCGCGGCGATCCGCCTCGCTTGTCTTTGTCCCGCTGGTGGCGGGGGACCGTGTAATGGCGATGCTTTCCGTGCAGAGTTACGCCCCCAACGCGTATTCGGAACAGCACATCGAACTGCTCGACACGGTGGCCCGCCGAATAGGACCGGCTCTCGATTCGATCATGCTCGCCACGCGCCTTCGTGAGAGCGAAGAGCGCCTGCGCACGCTGATTAACGCCATGCCCGACATCGTGTGCTTCAAAGACGCGGAAGGACGCTGCCTTGAATCCAACGACTTTACCCTGCGGCTTTTTGGGCTGGAATCCACGCGATATCGAGGCATGAAGAGCGAAGATTTGGCCAAACTGTCTCCCCAAATCGGAAACTTCTTCCTCGAATGCGACGCCATGAGACAGGCCGACTGGGATAGCGGTCTTCCTGTCCGTTTTGACCAACCCATTCCCCGGCCCGGCATGACGCCCCTGGTATTCGATGTCATCAAAGTTCCGATGCTTCACGAAGATGGCAAACGCAAAGGTCTGGTAATCGTCGGGCGCGATATTACCGAGCGCAAACGCGTGGAGGAGGAACGCGCGCGCCTGGCTACGGCCATAGAACAAGCCGCGGAATCCATTTTGATCCTCGATCTCGACGGGCGGGTGCAATACGCCAATCCCGCCTTCGAGCGCTCCACCGGCTACACGCGCGAGGAAATCCTTGGCCGCACACAAGAGATGCTTTCCAGCGGGCGGCACGATCCGGAATTTTTCGCGCGCATTTGGGAATCTCTGCGCCGGGGTGAAATGTGGCATGGGCGCATTGTCAACCGCCGCAAAGACGGCAATTTGATAGAGGAGGAATCCACGATCACCCCAGTCCGCGATGCGTCGGGCGCCATCATTCACTACGTGGAGGTGAAGCGCGACGTAACGCGCGATATCGCCATCGAGGCCCAGATGCGCCAGATGCAGCGATTCGAATCCATCGGCACACTGGCCAGCGGCATTGCCCACGAGATCAACAATCCCATCAACGCCGCAATGAATTACGCGCAGATCATCGCGGACGAGATGGAGCCTGGAAGCCGCCTGGGAGGGTTTGCAGGCGAGATCGTTCACGAATGCGACCGCGTGGCCGCGATTGTCCGCAACCTGATCGCCTTCTCCCGCCATGAAAAGCAATCTCGCAGCGCGGCGCGAATCAGCGATATTATCGAATCCACGCTTTCCATGGCGCGCACGGCCCTTCGTCACGATCAGATCGCGCTGAAAGTCGATGTTCCCGAGTCTCTTCCCCAAATCCGCTGCAGCACGCAGCAAATTCAACAGGTTCTGATCAGCCTCATCACGAATTCACGCGAGGCGCTCAATTTGCGCTTTCCGGAAGGCAGCCCGGAAAAATCCATTCAGATATCAGGATGCACGCTGAAAAAAGACGAAGCCGATTATCTGCGAATCACGATCGAGGACCACGGGGTGGGAATCGCGCCGGAGGTTCGCGAGCGCATTTTCGACCCGTTCTTCACAACGAAGACACGCGACCAGGGAATGGGACTTGGACTGGCAATCAGCCATTCAATCGTCCGCGATCATGGAGGAACCATTCAGGTGGAAAGTGAACCTGGCAAGTTCACGCGTTTTTACGTCGATTTGCCTATCGACAACGGCGAGGAAAACGGCGCGTAATAACCTTGCGCGTCCCAACCTGTTGCGGGAGAGATGCAGATGGCTCGGGTTTTGGTAGTGGATGATGAAAAGGGAATCCGCCTGACTCTGTGTGAATTTTTGCGTCAGGACGGCCATCAGGCAGAACCAGCGGCGGATGCCCAGCAGGCCTTTCAAGCGCTGGAATCGGGCAATTTCGACGTTGTTGTCTCGGACATTATTCTGCCACGAGTCAGCGGCGTGCAGTTGCTTCAGCAGATTCGCAAGGCGAATGCGCATGTTCAAATCATCATGATAACGGGCGAACCTACGGCGGACACAGCCGCCGAGGCACTTCGCGCGGGAGCGTTTGATTACCTTCCCAAGCCCATATCGAAGGCGGCCATTCAAAAGGTGGTGAACGCGGCCGCCAAGGTAAAGGCCATCGATGATGAGCGCCGCCGCCTTGAACAGGAAAACATCAAGTATCAAACTCACCTGGAAAAACTGGTTGAGGAACGCACAGACGCCCTGCGCAGAAGCCGCGACGCCCTTGAAAAAGCCCAGACGCGAAATCTGGCCATTATCCGCAGCACGCCCCACGGGCTTTGCATTCTGCGCCGCGACTGGACGATTGAATTCGCCAGCCACGCCATGAGCAAAATTCTATGCCCTGACGCGAAAGTCACACAGGAAATCCTCGGGCTGCCCTTTGAAGCCCTGTTTTTCTCCAAAGAGGAATTCGCCGAATACGCGACAACTGTGGAGGCTGTTGATTTTAATAAAGGCCTCCACTATATACGCGATATTCGCCTGAAGCGGCTCGATGGACGGCCTTTCTGGTGTGAACTTTCGATTGTTCCCCATGACCCCGCATCGACAGAAGCCGGATATGTTACGACGCTGACAGACATCACCGAGCGCAAAACCGCTCAACAGCGCAGTCTGGCGTTTGCCGCCTTGGGTGAAAAACTCAATGTCGCCATCACTCCGCGCGATGCCGCTGATGTCATTGCGGAAATTTCCGACAATCTCTTCGGATGGGATGCTTTTTGGCTCGACCTTCTTCTTCCCGGCCAGAGCCGCATTACTTCCATTCTCAGCATCGACACAATTGACGGCAAAAAAATAAACTGCCCGGATGCTCTTCCTCACGAAACCATGGAGCATCGAATCCAAAGGATCATACCAAACGGCGCCCGCCTTCTTCTGCGCTCGGGAAACAAGGCCGATTCCGACGGGCTGCTCGAATACGGGGACTCACAGCGCCGCTCCGCCTCGCTCATGTTTGTTCCGCTGGCCGGCGTTTCAGGAACGTTCGGGATTCTTTCCATTCAGAGTTACCAGGAAAACGCCTATGCGGAAGAGGACCTGAAAGTTTTCCAGGCGCTGGCGGATCACTGCAGCGGCGCCCTGGAACGCATCCAGGCCGCGGAAGCGCGCCGGCAGTCAGAAGAAAAATTGCGCGACATTCTGGCATCGCTGGAAGACGTGATTTGGTCCACAACCCCTGACGGCTCGCGCTATATCTTCCTAAGCCCCGCCGCGGAGACAATTTACGGACGCCCCGTCGAATTATTTCATGACAACGTGAATCTCCGGTTTGAATGCATTCATCCCGCGGATCGCGAGCGGGCCAAAAAGGAATCGGAGCTTCTTGGAGAACGCGATTTCATCGAGAGCGAATTCCGCATCATACGCCCGGATGGCGAGGTTCGCTGGCTTCACGAACGGTCGCGAGCAATCCGCGACGCTTATGGCAATCCCCTGCGTATTGACGGCATAGCCTCGGACATCACCCACCGCAAGCGCGCCGAGGAAGCTATACGCGAAAATGAAGAAAAATTCCGCGCCGTCTTTGAACGCGCCGCCATTGGGACGGCGCGCTCCGATCTCAAGGGCTTCATTCTCGAAACCAATCCGGCCTTTCAGGAATTGCTTGGATATACGGCGGAAGAATTGCAGGGAAAAAGCGTGGGGGTCTTCACGCATCCTGAGGACTGGCAGCACGAGATGGACATGATCCTGCGCGCCATTGAAAGCGGCGAGAAGGTCATCCGCCTGGAGAAACGATACATCCGCAAGGACGGCGAAACGGTCTGGGTGAATCTTACGACGTCTTTTGTTCCTGATTCCGAAGGCCGGGCGCAGTATTGCATCACAATGGCTGAAGATGTGACCGCCCGCAAAAAGGCGGAGGAACAACTGCGCTTCGACGCGCTTCACGACGCCCTGACGCATCTTCCCAATCGCGCGCTTTTCCTGGACCGCCTGAACCACATCATCAGCCGGGCCAGGCGCGACAACAATTGCCAGTTCGCCGTTCTCTTTCTCGATCTCGATGACTTCAAAAAAATCAACGACAGCCTCGGGCATCATCTCGGCGACCAGTTGCTGCTCGAACTCTCGCACCGCATCCAGGATTGCCTGCGCCCGGGCGATACGGTGGCGCGGCTCGGAGGCGATGAATTCGCCATCCTGCTCGATTCCGTCCCCGATGAGCGCGCCGTCAACTCGATCACACGGCGCCTGCTCGAAGCCATCAGCGGCAGTTTCCAACTTTCCGGACACGAAACGTATGTGTCCGCCAGCGTGGGAGTGGCGCTCGGGCGCACCGAAGCGCACAGCGCCAGCGAATTCCTGCGCGACGCCGACACGGCGATGTATCGAGCCAAACGCCTGGGCAAAAACCGATTCGCCATATTCGACACATCGATGCACGAGGCCGCCGTCCACCGACTCACCCTCGAAGGCGAACTCCGCCGCGCCCTGCGCCAGAATGAATTCGCCCTTTTTTACCAGCCGATTGTCGATACGACCAATGGTTCTCTTTTTGGCTTCGAGGCGCTGCTGCGATGGCGCCATCCCGAACGCGGGCTTCTCGCGCCCGGACTTTTCATCAATCTCGCCGAAGAAACGGGGTTGATCGTCCCCATAGGACAATGGGCGCTCGAAGCCGCCTGCCGCCAGACCAAAGAGTGGCAGGTTAGCTACAGCCGCGACCTCCGCGTTCACGTCAATCTTTCCGTCCGGCAGTTCTCCGAAACCGAATTGGACCGTACAGTGGCGCGCATTTTGCACTCCACGCAACTTGATCCGGAACTCCTGCAACTGGAAATCACGGAAAGCGTTTTGCTCGAATACGGACCCGGCACGCTTGCGCTTTTGGACCGCCTCAAGGCGCTCGGCGTCAAACTGTGCATTGACGACTTTGGAACTGGATACTCCTCGCTCAGCTACATGAGCCGGCTGCCGATCAACGTGCTCAAACTCGACCGTTCCTTTGTAATCCACATGCAGGAAACGCGCGAAGACATGGAAATCGTCCGCGCCGTGCGCGCCCTGGCCAAGACCTTCTCGATGGAGGTGGTGGCCGAAGGCGTCGAGACGCGCGAGCAACTCGATTTGCTGCGTTCGATGGAATACAACTACGCGCAGGGGTATTTATTCTCCGCGCCCGTCGATCCCGAAACCGCCACACAAATGATCGTGGAAAACAAAACGTGGGCGTGACGCCATATCAGCCTGTCATTCTGACGGAAAATCTAACAAAGGCTCGACTCGGCGAAGGCGGCTGGGATAATCGCGGGGCGTGAGGGCGCGCCGCACCAAAATACTTGAAAATTCTTGGGCGGGACGCCCAAGCCACCAGAAGCTGCGCATTCCAGCGCATTAGGAGTTTTGCATGTCCGCATCGTCTTCGCCGTCTGATTTCATCCTCATTGGGGTTGCGTGGCCTTATTGCAATGGCGAGCAGCATATCGGCCACATCGCCGGGGCTTACTTGCCGCCAGACATCTTCGCGCGCTATCAGCGCCTGCGCGGGCGGCGCGTCCTCATGGTCAGCGGCTCGGATACGCATGGCACGCCGGTCACCATCCGCGCGGATGAAGACGGCGTCACGCCCGCGGACATCGTCGAACGCTACCACCCGCGCTTTATCGACAGCTATCTGCGCCTGGGTCTGACGTTCGACCTTTTCACCCATACTGATACGCAAAACCACTGGGACGTGACGCACGATCTTTTCCGCCGCCACCTCGACAAGGGCTACATCTACCGCGCCACCCAGCAGCAAATCTTCGATCCGAAGGCGGAGCGTTTTCTGCCGGATCGCTATGTCGAGGGCACGTGCCCGCGGTGCGGCGCGGAGGGGGCGCGGGGCGATCAGTGCGATGCCTGCGGCGCAATCTACGACGCCACGGAATTGAAAAATCCTCGTTCGCGCATCACGGGCAACACAAACCTCGAAGTCCGCGACACGGAGCATTTTTTTCTCGATCTGGGCAAACTCAACGAGCCGCTTCTCGAATGGGTGCGCGCGGGCAAAGAGCATTGGCGTCCGAATGTGCTGAACTTCACGCGCACGCAGCTCGAAGAACGCAAACTGCGCGGGCGCCCTATCACACGCGACATTTCGTGGGGTATCACGATCCCCGTCCCGGGATATGACGATAAACGCATATATGTCTGGTATGACGCGGTGATCGGATACCTGAGCGCCTCGAAGGAATGGTCGAAACTGGCGGGCGATCCCGAGGCCTGGCGCCAGTGGTGGGACGCCGCCGTCAACCCGGGGGCGCGCGCCTATTATTTCATCGGCAAGGACAACATCCCGTTCCACACGATCATCTGGCCGGGAATGCTGCTCGCTTGCGGCGGACTAAACCTGCCCTACGACGTTCCGAGCAACGAATACCTCAATATGGCGGGGCGCAAGTTCAGCAAAAGCCGCGGAAACGTAATTGGCATCAATGACGTTCTCGACCGCTACCAACCCGACGCGTGGCGCTACGCGCTGACGGCGATGGCGCCCGAAGGCAATGACGTCGATTTCACGTGGGACGATTTTGTCGAGCGCGTGAACAACGAATTGCTCGCCAATTGGGGCAATTTGGTCAATCGCGTGGTCCCCTTCGCCGTGAAGCGCTTCGACGGCAAGGTCCCCGAACCGGGCGCTCTCGACGACGCGGACCGCGCGCTGCTGGATGAGGCGCGGCGCGGATTCGATACGGTGGCTGCGCTTTACGAGGCGGTTCGACCCAAGGCGGCCCTCCAGGAAATCAACCGCCTAAGCAAATTGGCCAATCTGCATTACTCGAACAAAGCGCCGTTCAAGACAATCAAGGCCGATCCGCAGGCGGCCGCGACCACTGTGTATGTGACGCTTCAGGTGATTGCCTGGCTGAATGTGTTGTGGTCGCCCATTTTGCCGCATACGGCGCAGCGCGTTCATGAAATGCTAGGCGCGGCGGGCAATTTGTTTGGGCGGCAATACACTGAGACTATCGAGGACGCGCGCGGACGCCATTTGGTGCTGCGCTATGATCCGAGCGGGGCCGTGGGGCGCTGGGAAGCCGAGACGCTCGAACCCGGACGCCGTCTGGGCGAACCGGCGCCGCTCATTGTGAAACTCGAGGACAGCGTGGCCGAACGCGAGGCCGAGCGCCTGGGCGGAAAGCAAGAGTGAACAGGCGAGAAATCAGGTAAACAGGATAAATGGACCTATGAGACATATAGGACTTATGGGACCGATGGGACAACTGCACGAGCCAGCATGCGCCAAGACAGATTCTGCTTGGTGCAAGCTCGGTTTGGCGCGGTGTGGCAAATGAAAATGCGCCTGCCTTGCTATATAATTGTTGCCTTATGGATGGTGGCTTCCATGTGCGATGTGCGCGCGGCATCCGATGCTGTGTGTCCCCGCCCCGAGCATCCGCGGCCGGATTTCGAGCGGAGCGAATGGGCGAATCTCAATGGAACGTGGGAATTCGCCGAAACAGACGACGATCATTTGGACGCGCAATTTCTTGGTCCGAACGCGGTTTTCCCCGACCGCATTGTTGTTCCTTTCTGCCGCGAAAGCCGCCTGAGCGGATTGGCGCGGCGCGGATTTGTGCGCAATGTTTGGTATCGGCGCACGTTCACGCTGCCAGCCGGATGGAAATCGCCGCGCGTGCGACTGCATATCGGCGGGTGCGACTGGAAAACAAGGGCGTGGCTGAATGGGCGCGCGCTCGGCGAGCATACGGGCGGCGCGGCGGCATTTGCCTTTGATGCCACGGATGCGCTTCAGCCGGGCACGACGAACACGCTGATTCTTCACGCCTTTGACGACGTGCGCAGCGGCCTGCAAGCGGGCGGAAAGCAATCGGACAAAGAAGAAAGTTACGGTTGCCTTTACACGCGAGTGACGGGCCTGTGGCAGACAGTGTGGCTTGAAGGCGTGGGCACGGCGTGGCTGCGCAACGTGGCGATCGAGCCGGACGTTGCGGCGGGATGCTTTTGGATTCGCGCGGCGGTTGAAGGCCTTGACACGAAATCGCAGGCGAATTCGGATACAAAATCGGACATTTTGCTGAATGTGGTGGCGAAGGCGGGGCATGGAAAACCGGATGCGCCCATTGCGGGAACCGCCAGCGCGCGCGCCGCAAATCGGTGCGTCAATCTGCGGCTCGATCTTGCGCCGCCCGCTCGTTTGTGGTCGCCCGAGGACCCGTTCCTTTACGATCTGATATTTACGCTGCGGAGCGGCGGCGAAACGCTCGACGAGGTGCGCAGTTACGCGGGCTTGCGCGAGGTTCGCATTGAAGGCAACGCGATTTTGCTCAATGGCCGCCGAGTGTTTCAGCGGCTGGTTCTCGACCAGGGCTATTACCCGGACGGCGTCTGGACCGCCCCGAGCGACGAGGCGTTGCGGCGCGACATCGAGCTCGCTCAGGCCGCCGGGTTCAATGGCGCAAGGCTTCATCAGAAGGTCTTCGAGCCGCGGTTTCTCTATTGGGCCGACCGCATGGGATACTTGGTTTGGGGCGAATATCCCAATTGGGGACTGCGTTATGGCGATCCGGCCATCCGCCTGCCGGTGCTGCGCGAATGGACCGAGGTCATCGAGCGCGACCGCAATCATCCGGCGATTGTCGGGTGGTGTCCGTTCAACGAAACCGCTGCCGAGGCCGCCGATTTGCAGCAGGCGGCGCTCGATCTGACGCGCACGCTCGATCCGTCGCGTCCCGCGCTCGAAACGAGCGGCTGGAGCCACACAGCGCCTGCGCCCGACTTGCTCGATGCGCACGACTACAATCAAGACCCGGCGGCGCTGCGCGCGCGATGGGCGGGGGACGAGGCGGCTCTGCAATTCACATTGCCGAAACCGTATGGGCTTGCCGCCGCCGGAAAGCCTTTTCTCGTCAGCGAATACGGCGGCATCGGATGGGACGTCGCGGGCGGATGGGGATACGGCTCTGCGCCGAAAACACCCGAGGAATTCCGCGAACGGTTTTGCGGCCTGACGAGCGCTCTGATGGACAGCCCGTTCTTGTGCGGCGTCTGCTACACGCAACTTTGCGACGTCGAACAGGAACGCAACGGCCTCTACACCTATGACAGAAAACCCAAGTTTGACCTTGGTTTTGCGCGAGAGGCGTTTGCCCGCTCCGCTGCTATCGAGGGCAGTCAAAACCGTTCCGCGAACTCCAAAGCGGCAGCGGATGCAGCCTGCCGTGCCACAGCCTGGCGTTTTCTTATCGCTCCACAACCGGAGGGCGCGGCCTCGCGCGAATGGGCCTTCACGACCGCCGACCCCGGTCCAGATTGGGCGCGTTCGGAATTCGACGATTCCGCGTGGGCGCGCGGATTTGCCGGATTCGGGCGCAAGGATGGCTGGGAAAACCGCACGCGCACTCCCTGGACTACCAGCAATCTGTGGCTGCGCCAGCGCTTCACATTCCAAGGCACATCCGCCGATGCCGCCAGCGCCATTCTCGTGATCCATCACGACGACGATTGCGCCATCTATCTCAATAGCCGCCTGGTCTGGCAGCGCGCCGGATGGAACGACGCATACGGAACATTTCGTCTTGGCCCGGAATTCACGGAGGCGCTGCGCCAGGGTGAAAACCTGCTTGCCGTCTCGGTCCGCCAGGGCCAGGGCGGACAGTTTTTCGATCTGGGGCTTATGATTCCTTCACCCCGCCCGCCGCACAATTAGGCAATGCCAGTCTCCTCTGATTCTATTCAGAAGATCGTGCCCATCTATGCGCGGCGGGAGAGAACGGTCTCGAACAAGGCTTCGATTCGCAGCGTGATACTCGCGGAATCCGAGGGCGAATAGTCGGTTTCGATTTTCAGATAGGGAATCTCAAGTTCCTCTTCGGCCAGGCGGCGCACTCTCCGCGCCTCGGTGGCGTAGGTGAGGCACCCCTGCCAGACCAGTTCGATCACGCATTCGGGCCGGTAGTCGCGCGCCAAATCTCGCAACACACGCAGGCGTTTGGCATTGGGCGTCTGCACGGAACAAGGCAGGCCAAAATACTTCTCGGCCAGCGCGCGCAGGGGATCGGAGGCGTTCTCGTCCACGTCGTCGAGTATCGGCTTGAGGCCTGTGCAGTTTTCCATGCAAACGGCCACTCCGCCGTGCGATTCGATGAGGTCGAGGACGCGTTCCGCGCCGTGGACCAGCGGCACGCCCGTGAGCAATACGCGTACAGGCAGGCGGGAGGGCGCAGTTACGGAGGCGGCGGATTTGCACTCAGAATCCGTGGATTTGCATTCGGATGGGGCGGATAACTCGGCATCTGCCTTGACTGCCTTGGGGCCAAGCAGGGCAAGGGCGCGTTCGTATTGCGCCAAGTCCATCTCGATGCCCGAGATGCTGCTTTTCAAATCAAGCAGCTGGCGGCCCGTCAGCGGCGGGCGCTCGGCGCGCATCAGAGCGGCCAGTTCGCGGCGCAGTCGGCGTTCGCGATTCATCAAGCGGACCGCCGCGCGAATCGCCTTGTCCGTGATGCGCGCACCCAGCCGTTCCTCCAGCGCCGCGCGCAATTTCCGCAATTCAGCCGTCCAGTGCGCGAGCGCGTCCGGATCACCCTCTTTTTGCGTCATTTCCAGCACATGCACCGGGCGCGACTCGGCCAGGATTTCCATCATCTTTTTTTTGCCGTCGCAGGTGGTCTCGGCAACGATCAGCGAGGCCATCTCGACGAACGGGTTGTTGCGCAGGACGCTGTAGCCGAACGTGGACTTGATAAGCGGACACAGCGCGGTGGGCAGATGCGCTTCGGCGGCGGGGATGGTCGAGGCGGCGCCTCCGCACAGGCACACGGGCACAGCGCCCGCGGCGAGGATGAGTTCGCGCGGGGCGAATTCGCATAGTATGCCGACGATAGGCCGCCCGGCGGCGTGCTGTTCGCGCGCGTAGGCGAGGCAGTTCGGAATTATGCGCTTGAAGTGATCGAGCGGGCAACCCGCCGCCGCGCCCGGGGCAGGAGATGAACCGCTCCCTGAACAGCAGGTGTGACTCATGGCATTAGTTCCTATTCTGAATAAGAATGCGCGGCCAAGGTGGCCGTGCGCCTTTGATATGGAACGAAAAATGAAGCAGGCGGTTTGTAGGAAAGCCCGCCTATCCAGGAGCAAACACAAGACGGCAATTGACACCCCTCCAGGCGGGTTTATTTCATTCTTTGGTTGTAAGGAACCCTATCGACGCCTTTCTCTTTTTGTGAGAGAAAAGCAAGAAAGGGGTGAAACCCGCCGCCGCAGCAAATTGCACACAATTCTTCTTCTCAAGGTCCATCTGAAATTCGCTCCGAAGAGGAGATTCTTCATGCGATTCCATTTTTGCGAATGCCTGTCTGCCCTTTTTCTTGTGCTCTTTCCGGCGCACATCGTATGCGGCGCGGACAACTCGTTGGACGCCCTGATTCGCGCCACACAGGCGCATGAGGACCTGATCGTATCGGGCAAAGGACAGTATTCCTATCAACAAGCGAGTAGATCGGGCAGCGAAGCGAGCACAACCAGGATCACGGGCGCTTGGTATTTGCATAAGAACCGGCTTCACCTTGCTCTTGAACGGACTATTGATGAACATGGCGCTGTGGATACTAGCCGCGAGGAATACGAATCCACCCGCGAACATACCTTGCATATCACCCACCATAAACGTTTGGCCAGCGCCTCGGCCCGTCCCAATCCAGGTGCGCCGCATGACAATTTCCATTTACCCGGAATTAGGGAGTGCGATGTGTTTGGCAATGCGCTGCAGGAGCAAGTAAAAGGCCTTCAGGAAAATGGATATTCCATCCGCGTGGCGAACGTTCCAGGCAGTTCCACCATCGAATTGCAATACGAGCGTCCGCTTCCGACAGGAGGAAAAGGCGTCATCCGAATCGATCCCGCGCGGCAGTATTCCTTGATTTCTGTGGAGTATTTGTCGGTCGTGCAGGACAAGCCCTATATCGAGCGCGCCAATGTGAAGATGCAATACATCGATCCTCCCGGCATCTGGTTTCCCCAGGAGGCGGATTATTATTATCAATGCATGGACACCACGATTTCCAGGCGCTGGACTTTTTCCGGCGTGGAATTGAACGTTCCCATCGCCGAAGAGGAATTAGCGGCGGTGCTGCCGGCCGGCTATCGGCTGACGGATGGCTACATGGGCGGCGGTTCGTATGTGACGTCGCGCGCGTTAAAACTGTCGGACATTGTCACTGGCCAGGCAGCCGTTGCAGAAGGCAAAGCGAGGCCGCAAACCCAACTACCAACAGGAAATCTGGTGGAAATGCTCATGCCGTCCGCGCCCTCTTGCACTCCGGCGGTTGTCCGTGGAGAATCCCTTGAGATCGAAGAAACCACATACGATTTTGGCCCGGTGGAACCGATGCCGGGGCGGAAAATCTCACACACATTCACGCTGAAAAATGTGGGCGCGGCATCTGTGCATTTTATTCGCGTATATCAGTCGGACCTGAACTCTACCGCGTCTCTTGACCGCTCGGAGTTGCCGCCTGGCGAGTCGGTGCATTTGCTTTTTGAGATCGACCCTTCACGTCGCGGAATTCGGGGAAACGGCGTGTTTGATATCGTTGTTTATACGGACGATCCCAAACTTAAAGAGGCGGAATTTCAAGTGCGCGCGCGATTTCTTGCCCCTCTGGAATGCCAGCCGCGGGAAATCCGCCTGGGGCGCGTTAAAAAGGGAGAAACCTTCCGCCGCATGGTGAGCATGACTGGCCTGGGACGCCTGGCGCTTTACGTGCGCGGGGGCCGCGCGAGCGCTCCGAATTTCCGTGTTCTGGAGATTCTTGAGCGTCCCCGCAATTACGAGACCAATCGAATGGCCATTTTGGAAATCAAAGCAGAAGGCGATGGATTTACTTCGGGAACTGTATGTTTTTACACAGATGATCCGACGTTGAATGAGGCGTGCGTGACGATCTCCTACGACACCGCGCCGGAGCCTGTTGTTTTGGTGAAGCCCGCCAGCGTGTTCCTGAGCGCCAATCCCAAGGGGCAGATCGAAGGTCCGCCGCGCGCCCGTTACAAGACTGCGCTCGATTGCTTGCGGCTTGAGGTCACCCAAGGCTCCGGCGGCAATAGCGGTGGCGCTGGCGGCGGGCAAAGCCTCTGCCGCTATGCCGTGGATGCCGACGCCCTGCGCAACCAGCCCTATGGATTGATCGGCTCCATTGAGGTCATCGATGCGGCGGGACAGCCCGTGGCCGCCGTATCTGTATTTCGATAAATCCCAGTAGAACGTTAAAGTTCAACACGCGGCGAGATTAGAATTTAAGCCGCTGTTCCTCGATGCGCGTCTCGAACGGCCCGGCCTTCCAGGCGCCAAAAATCCGATATTCCGATTCGGATTCCGATCCTGATCCCGATCCCGAAGCGTTCGCGCCTGATGCATTGCCCGTAATACCATCCCAAAGGCTTCCGATTCCGCTCTTGGGTTTCGTTGCCTTTGCCTTCGCAGGTATTTTCTGGCCGCGCCATGTGGCCGTGCAGGTGAAACCTCACCCATACTCGAAGGAGCCGGAGGCTGCCACTTCGCCGTCCATTTTGACTATTTTATACTGCGGCTCTTTGGGGCGGTCCCCATTGCCCTCTTTGGCGGAAAGAGGAATGCGCGACTTGTCGGCGCCCCCCATGCATCGCAAATCCGTAACGATCTCGCGTCCGGCGCCATAGGCGGTGAATTCGATGCGGATTTCCGGAACCGCCGCGCCATTGGCGGCCTGCTGGCGCATCCATTCCGGGAGTTCGATCCTCGCACCATACGGCTCGCCCATCGGAAGCGAGGCCGGGGACGGCGATTTTCCGTCCGCGGCGACAACGGGGCTTTCGCACGAAGCGCTGGCCGCAAGCCGCCAAAGCGCGCCGCTTTCTTCCTTGCGAAGAATCACATATTCCAGCAGGCGGTAGCGATCGGGCGGAACGCGGATTTCGCGTCCAGGCTGATACATCATCAGGCAATGCGTGGTGGATACAGAGGCGAGAGAAATGCGATCAGTTTCCGCGCCGAGCGTCAGCGGAACAAAGGGCCCGTTCATGGGCGTGAGGAGGATTCGCGCCTCGGGCGTGCGGATGCTGACCTCGAACCACTGGCCGCCGAGCAACATGCGGTCGCCGCAGGCCAGTCCATCGTAATAGGAAACAGGTTTTCCTTTTTCGGCCAGATAGAAAGTGTCCGAATCCGGGTAAAAGGGTTGCAGCCCCTCGCGATCCTTTATTTTTTCCGGGACGGCGGGGACATCATTAAAGCGGCCGTTGGCGTTTTTATCGCCCAGCCGCACCTGATACACGCGCCCCCCCAAGGTAAATTCCCCATAGTAAGAGCACTCGGCATGGATGCTGGCGTTGCATTGCTGCTGGAACATCCGCTCGGACACCTTTTGGACCAACGGCCCGCGCTTGTCATTCGGATCGAAGCCAAAGAAGTAAACATCCGGATGGAACCGGTAAGGAAGCGACGAACCGCCGAGTTCAATAAAGGTATCGATCGCGGGGAACTGACTGCGATAATAGAACTCGCTCGAATGATTGTAGTCATTCTCGATCGGCTTTTCGTCCGTCAGATCGCCGTTTCCGTTATTATCGAAGTAAAACCTTGTATAAAACTCATCCTGGGGCGAGCGCGCATCGAAAATGGCGAGGCGTTTTTTCTCGCCCAGTTGAATCCAAACGAAAATAGGCTGCGAGGCATTCAGTTTGGGAAGCGTCCATTGCCCCGGCGGGCATTGCAGCATCTTTTCGATGCTCGCCATGCCGAAGGGGCGGAATCCTTCCCGATTCCCTTGGTGTCTTTCGTATCGGATAGGCGCTTCGATAGGCGCAGCGGCAGCGGCGCCAACGCCGGCAGGCGCGGCGGAGGGGGCAGGCGCGGCGGAGGGGGCAGGCGCGGGTGCCGATGCGGGCGCAGCCGACAGGCAGGATGGCAAGGCGGCGCCGAATGCAAGAGCGCTCCAAAGCGCTGCCGCCAAGGGCAAATTCCGCGTCTTCTGATTCCGATTCGTCACGAGAAAATCCTGAGCGCGCCATTCCGCCCTTTAGGCCGATGGCTTCTTTTTTCTCCATGCAAACGCCAGCATGCGCAAGGATAATCCAGTTTGCGGACCGCAACTGGGTAGTGGGGCAAAGCAGGACGCAATTGGAGTTGCCGCGGCAGGAATCCGCTCATACCTTTTTGCGAGCAACCGGCGCGGATGCATTCTTGCGCTTCGCTCCGGGCCGCTAATTCTCCCAGCGAAAGAGCGGGACGTGTCGAAATCCTCTGAAAAGCATCGCTCCGCGAACGCCAGCGCGTCGCGCACATCGTCGCCCAGCGCCCCTTCGCAGGCTTCCCATTCGCCAAAGCCCTCCTCCTCAAAGGCGGAACGCGCGCGCGAGGAGCATCCGCCCATCACGATGATGATGACTCTGCGCGGATGGATTGACGCCCTTGTCATCGCCTACATTCTCGCGATGTTCATCCGCACCTATGCCGTCGAACTTTTCAAAATTCCCACTGGTTCAATGACGCCGACGCTTGTTGGCGACGACGAGGCGCTCGAATACGATTACGACGGCGATGGCGAAAAGGACCTGATTCTGTTTAATCGCCCCAATACGCTTCATGTTTTTTTGCGTAAAAACGGCGAATACTCCGGCCAGTTGTATGCCTCGGGCGTGCCATATCCCTCCGCGCAGAGCCTTCGCACCCAGGCAGGCCCGCGCCATGATATGATCCTCGTCAACAAGTTCCTCTACTGGCTCCGCCCGCCCCAGCGAGGTGAAATTATTGTGTTCAAAGTTCCCAACCGCCCGGAACTTGACCGCTCGCCCGATCCGTCCATGCGCAATCCGTGGAACCCCAAAACCCCGATTTTTATCAAGCGATGCATCGGACTTCCGGGAGACCGGCTTGATGTGGCGCCGCCCACAATCCTGGAGGCGCTCCCCGGAGAACCGGGCCACATCGGGCGCATCCCCGCGCGCGAATACCACATCAAGGCAACCGCCGCGAGCGTGAACGGCCAGGTGCTGACGCAACCCCCTGTAATGAAGCGCGTCATGCATTTCCCATTCGGTTTCGGACCCTGGAACCTGATTCTGCCCGCGCAAAGTTATAAGGTTCCCGAGGGGCAGATTTTCATGATGGGCGATAATTCCTCGAACTCGACCGACAGTCGCGCATGGGGTGGTGTTCCTCTCGAAAATGTGCGCGGGCGAGCCATTTTGCGTTACTATCCCTTCTCGAAAATTTCTTTTTTACAGTAACGAAAAAGTAAATGGGCGCGGCCGCGCGCAACGATCAATAGACAAAAAAATCCATCCGGAATCCAGTCCCCTTGCAGGACAGACCAGATTCCGAATGGATAGGGTGGATTTATTCGTTTGGCGTTTTTTGCGGCGGAGGTGCGATTGATCGCGCCAAAATCTCACCCCGCCGAGCAATCAAGGCGCAAGACAAAGCCGGCGCGCAGAATGCTCCCCGCAAGACAGGGGGCTGGCCATCCTATGCCACAAACCCCCAGTCGATTTTTGCGAATTTCCGCAAAAACCTAACGCTTGAACTATGCTATGCGCAGGCACCCCCAGGCGGGATAAGGTCCCCGCGCGGCCTGAACCGCGAAATTAGCAGGGTTTGACTTTGGTAGCCTCGGGGCCTTTGCGGCCCTGCCCCGGTTCATACTGAACCCTCTGCCCCTCGCGCAGTGTGCGGAATCCATCGGACATAATGTTTGAATGATGGACAAACAGGTCCTTTCCGCCGCCGTCAGGCGTAATGAATCCATAGCCCTTTTGATCGCTAAACCATTTTACAGTGCCAGTTTCCAACGTCGCTGCTCCTTGACCGCTTCCCCGCTGGGAGAAGGCGGAAAATATCCCCTCGTCTTAGACCTACGAACCAGCCCCGAGGGTAATCAGGCTGCATCGTGTAACGAATGTATCTTCAAGAAAGCGTTCCCCGCGTCAACTGAAGATTCATTTTTCATCGCGGCGTGCGAACGCTCGCAAATCGTGATCCTGTATGAGAGTTGACGCGAAGAAGATGCAAGCAGCAGAACGCGGGCGCAAACGTCATTCGCCATCGTCTTGGCGGTTCCGCGGCGAGGCGCAACCCAGGAGGTATCTATCCCGTCCATAAGGTCCTTTTTGCCCCAATGGTCTTTTTATCCTTTGTTTTCCCGCGGATTATTCCAACGACTCGCGAAGAACACGCGCATTGCGCAACAGCCAGTGTTCGTATGTGTCGAACGGAGGTTTGCCTCCAATCGGATCGAGAACCGCCAGGCGGACATGCGCGGCTTCGGCGAGCACCTCGGCCGGGCGGCGCGGCAATTGAGGTTCGGTAAAAATGGCCTTTGCCCCCGTTTTTTCTATGCGCGCAACGAGCATTGCCAACTCCTTCGGCGACGGCTCCTTGCCGGGCGAGGAGGAAATCACCCCGGCATAGTCCAATTCGTAGCGCCGCAGCATATACGCAAACGACGGATGAAATAAAAACACGGGGCGTCCGCGCACGGGAGTGAGGATGGCGCGCGCTTCTTTGTCGATGGCATCAAGCCGGGCGGCAAAACGATCTGCATTGGCCTGATACTCCGCGCGTGCGGCGGAGTCCAACTCGCCAAGCGTCTTCGCCAGCGACGGCAGAATCGCCCGCACAGCGAGCGGATCGGTCCAGAAATGCGGATCGTCCACTTCGCCGTCCAGCTCATTTTCGCCTATTTCGCGAGCAGCGCCGGCATGGGCGTGGTCATTGCCGCCGTGCTGATCGTGAAAATCCGCGAAACGAAGGCGCTCGCCCAGGGGAAGCCAGTCCAATACTTCGTAACAATGCGCCCCGGGCGGAGGCAGCTGCGCGGCCCAGGCATCCAGCGCAGGCGACACGTAGAACAACGCCAGGCTGTTTTGGACAGTGCGGATGTCCGAAGGGCGAGGCTCGTAGATGTGTGGCGAGGCATTGGGCGGAAGAAGAACTTGGACCTCGGCGCGTTCGCCGGCCACCTCGCGCAAGATCATGCCGAGCGGCGCGATTGTGGCGGTAAAGACCGGACGCTGGGCCTTCGCTTTATCCTCCGAACCAGAAGCGGCGGCGGCAGTGCCAACAGGGCCGGCAGCCCTCTCTTTTGTTTTTGAATCGCGATCCGAATGGCATCCCGTTGCGCAGCATAGAAGCAACAGAACCGCCACTGCAATTGCGGCAAGGGCGCGGCGTTTCCAATTCTCCTCCCCTGCCACCGCTTCACAGACATGGGACGAATGGGACCTATGGGACGAATGAGACGTGTGCCCCTGAAAGTGTGCATGGCTATGTGATCGATTTTCTGTGAGTCCCATTCGTCTCATAGGTCCCATAGGTCTCATAAGTCTCATCCGCGATAGATGAAAGCCGCTGGCCCGGCACAACCCCCTCGCCCACATCAACAACCAGGCTTTGGCGCGCTCAACCTGCCCCTCCCAAGAGACACTTAATGATAATACATTATCATCTAGCAAGTGGATTTTCCGCGCGGGGCACAAGGGAAGCGGAATGCGGCCGCGCGTCTCAGGCCCAGGCGCGGCGGCAATAAATCCACCATTCAAGACACAAAATGCCCAGCGCCCCAAGCAAAAACCACGGCCAGACCTCGCGATTGACGCGAACGATTTCCGTCTGCCCCTCGACTTTGCGCCCGCCCAGATCGAGCGTTTCGGCAGGTGTGATGTCGGATTCCTCAGGCGACAGAAGGCTCGTGGTGAAGTATTCGGAGCGGCCATCGGGTTCGTATTTCAGGTCATATACCCCGGCGCGATCCGTTTGCGTGAAATGCACCGTCGAGGACTGATCGAGCGGAAAAACGGCCTCTTGTTCGTCGGGGCGCCGCACCCGCACGGAGTTGGATTTTCTATCCGAGGAGATTGAGACAATTTCGCCTGTGCGATAGGCGGCTTTGGCGGTTGTGCGCTGGGCGCGCGAGAAATAATCGAGCACATTGGCGATGAAAATCGGGAACGATGCCTGCAGGGGCCAGTCGCTTTCGAGCAGGTTGAACGGGATGACGAGGACGCGCATCAGGTCGCGTTCGTAAAGGACAAGCATCGGCGCCTGTTCGGATTCGGCCAGGATTGTGGCGGCGCTCGGCGGCTCGATGCGGAGCGATTTGCGCAGGATGATTTTTTCGAGGTTCACGAATCGCGTGAGCGGATGCACGCGGTTCCAATCGAGAATCGGCGGACGTTCGAGCGGCTCGGGGGCGATAGTGAAACCAATGTCCTTCGGCGCGCCATTGATGAAAAGATAATTCGCCGCGGGCAAATTCTCGAAGCTGCAATTCTCGAACACGGTCAGATCGTATTCGCCGCCGGGATGATAGTCTGCCGGGGCGATGCGCGAGACCTCGACGTTTGGATCGACGTTGAACACCTGCTGCAGGAAGTAATTGCCGCTTGAAACAAGCAAAACGCGGGTTTTTTCGCGCATGGAAAGGATGCCGCGCGCCACGTTGTCCACCGCGAAATCATCCTTCTCCTGCAGCGCCACCTGCGCCACGCCCGAAAGGCGCTCGCCCGTGGTGAAGACGACAGGGATGGTTTTGCCGGGTGGAATCGAGAGGCGCTTGAGGTCGAGCACTTCGCCGTTGACACTGAGCTCGACGAAGCGATCCACAGGGTCGGTTCCGCAATTGAACACGCTGGCGAAAATCTCGTATTCGAATGCGCCCGAGAAAGACTGGCGGATGTCGAGAGCGGTGATGCCGGCGTTTTCGTGGCGCGATCCAACGCGGATATATTCCAGGTTTGGAATATCGACGAGCAATTGCGCCCCGCCCGACCCGAGCGCGCCATCGCTAATGAGCACCGTGCGCGTGTCGGTGCGGGCCACGCGCTCATTCTTGTCGTTCACGGTCGTCACGAGGTCCGAAAGGATGAAGGCCGCCTCGCGGAGGTTCGTGTCGGTGTCGGAAGGGGCGAGCGAGCGAAGCGCCTGGCGCAGGGATTCTTTGTTGGCGGTTATGGTTTGGACGACCTGCGTCTTGTTGCTGAACGTGGCGATGATGGCGCGGTCGTTCGGGCTGAGGCTTTCGACGAGGCGCATGGCGGCCTCGCGGGCGTGCTCAATGCGGGGGCGTCCGTCGGGTTCGAGCGCCTGCATGCTGGCCGAGACGTCGAGGAGAAGGATCAGCGTTTCGCCGCGCAGGTCCTGGAGTTTGAGCGTCGGGCGCGCGAGTCCGAAGATCAGCGCCGCCACGATGAGAAGCTGCAAATACAGGAGGAGATTGTTGCGGAGTTTCTGGAAGGGCGCGTTGGCCACGAGGTCTTGCACGGAACGCCGCCAAAGAAGCGTCGAAGGCACAACGACACGCCGGCGCCTGAGTTTGAGCAGATACATCAGGACGATGACCGGCAGCACAATCGCGGCGAGAAATGCAAGCGGGGCGAGGAAATTCATGGACAATACGGACTATGCAGACGATGCCCGCGGGGCGTCAGAATAGGCCGCCACGGCGATTTTTGGCGTGAACGGAATCCATAGCGAGGCCAGTGGCGGAATTCCCGGCAGAAGCCGTTCGGATCGGCGGCCTTTCAGCCAATCATAGGACGTAACGCATCCTCCGGGCGGTGACAACGGGAGTTCGGACGAAATGCCGCAAAGACGCGTGACAGAAATTCACGGGGAGTGGCTGCTTGTTTATTAGACATTCCGGATATTTGCCAGCAGCGCGGCGAGAGCGCGGGCGCGGTGGCTGATTCGGTTTTTTTCGGCGGCGGGGAGCTCGGCCATCGTCAGGCCGCCGCAGCCATCGACAAGAAATACCGGATCGTATCCGAATCCGCCCGTGCCCGCCGGAGCAAAGGCTATGCGCCCCGTGCAAATCCCAAGCGTTTGCACGCAGTGCTGACTGCGCGCGCCGCATTTCGACTCGAGCACTCTGGTGGTGGGCCAGGCGAGGGCGGCGCAGCATACAAATCGCGCAGCGCGGCGTTCGGCGGGGACATCACGCAGCGCATCGAGAAGTTTGGCAATGCGTTCGGCGCTCGTCGGAGCATAGCGGGCCGAATGAATGCCCGGCGCGCCGCCCAGCGCCTCGACCTCAAGGCCCGAGTCGTCCGCCAGCGCGGGAATTTTGAAAAAATCCGCCCACGTTGTGGCTTTAATGATGGAGTTGCATCTGTAGGTTTCGCCCGACTCCACGGGGTCGGGAGCGTGTCCCGGGAAATCGCGCCTCGTAAGCAGGCGCAATCCGCTCGGGGCGAGAATCGCTCTAATTTCTTCGATTTTGTGAGCATTGGAGGTGGCTAGAATGATTTGGTCGAGTTTCATGCGCGGGATTCCAAGCGGGCATAAAGAAATAGGTGAAGGAGATGGGACCTATGGGACCGATGAGACCTATGAGACTTATGGGACATAAAGGACGAAAGGGAAATAAAGGACAAGACCAGCGCCATTCTCTGTCCCCATTCACTGATCACTGTTCACTGATTCACTGAACACTCTCTTTCTCACAACCCACAACCCACAACTCCCAACTCTCTCTTCTCACCTCCGCTTTGCCGGGCGCCACCCAAATGCATCCGGGGTTGGGGCGGGGCGGCCAAGGTCCATCAGAGGATCGCGGCGCGCCCGCTGTTCTTGTTCGTCGAGGGCTTCGGAGAGCAGCGCCTCGCGCAGGCTGCGTTCTTCATCAGAATCCAATTGCGCTTTGTATCGGCGGCGCGCCTGCAACTCCAATGGCGGCCACTCGGTGCGGCGTTCGGGATACGGTTCGACCGCGATCCATGCGCGGCGCCGCACCTGCCACCATCCTGCGGGCAGTCGAAACCGCGCGCTCTGGCCAGGGTCGAGCAACAGCGTCACAGGCGACAGCGGCGAATCCGCGGCGGGCATCCAGCGTGGTGTGTCGGTCGTCGCGGGGTCGCCGGGCGAGGTCATAAGCGTCAGAGTCACCTCCGCGCGAAGTTCCGCCCAGCGATTTTCCAACCCAACCTCCACGTCCTGCGCCCCGCGATCGGCCATGAATCCCGGCTCCTCTTCGAGAAAAGGAGGCGCGGGGCGATGGCGTCCCATTTGCCCCGGCGGCGAATACAAATCCTGAATTCTGCGTCCCGCCGGAAGAACGAGCGGCGGCGCGGGCGGACGCGGCGAGGGCGATGGCGCGGGCGTGGGAAGCGGCGCATCCGGCGGAAGGCTCACGGGCGGACCGAATGGGTCGGGCTGGACGGGACAGAGGGGAGTTGGGAGCGATGCGGGAAGAGTTGTGAGTTGTGGGTTGAGAGTTGTGGGTTGGGGGTTGTGAGTGGTGAGTTGTGGGTTGCGAGTTGTGAGTGAAGAAGTGGGCAGTGGACAGTGGGCAGTGGGCAGCGAAGCAAGTGGTGAGTGGTGAGTTGTGG
>CAYUNT010000020.1:0-34786 GCA_964446285.1 uncultured Candidatus Sumerlaeota bacterium
CCACAGCCCCCACTCTGGCTATCCGGGCGGAGCGCAGGGGGATTATTATATTCTGGCTCCTAAGGAGGCCGCAAAGATCATGCTTCACAAGCCCGCCGCCCCCTCTGGTCCCGATCCCGCGTCGGATTTCAAGATGCGGGTAGGCGCATGGATGTTTCTTCTCTATGCGCTGATTTATGCAGGATTCGTAATTATCAACGTGGTCTGGCCCCTGTGGATGGAAAAAACCATCCTGTGGGGGTTGAACCTCGCTGTGGTTTACGGATTCGGACTGATCGTGTTCGCACTGATTCTGGCGCTTATTTACAACCGCCAGTGCTCCCGGCGCGAGAGCGAACTGCGCTCGCAATCCCAGCAGGCAAAGGGGTGAATCATGGCAATCACGGTCTTTCTCATATTCGTTGTTTTCGTTCTATTTCTCTCGTTCTATCTGGCGCGCCGCGCCCGCTCGGCCAGCGGTTACTATGCCGCCGGAGGGCAAATTCACTGGTCTGTCAATGGCATCGCCTTTGCGGGTGATTATCTTTCCGCCGCTTCGTTCCTGGGCATTTGCGGAATGATCGCCACGGCCGGCTACGATGGATTCCTCTATTCCATTGGCTATCTGGCCGGATGGATTGTGGCGCTATTCATCGTCGCCGAGCCGATGAAGCGTCTGGGGAAATACACTTTCACAGACGCACTGGATTCGAAATTCGACTCGCGCGGCATCAAACTGGCCGCCGCCATCAGCACGCTGATCGTCTCGATCTTCTACCTTATTCCCCAAATGGTGGGCGCGGGCGTGCTGGTTGAGCCGCTGCTTGGCATTCCACACGCCGTCGGCGTGGTCATCGTTGGGGCCATCGTGATTATTATCGTGGCCACGGCGGGAATGACCTCTACCACTTACGTCCAGTTCCTCAAAGGCTCGATGCTGATAATTTTCTCGTTCATTCTAGTGGTTTCCGTTTGCTTCCGCGGGCTTTCCACCTCGCCCGATCAGGGAGGCAGAGTGCCTTTCCACCCGCTCCAGAAGATTTCGGCCACGCTGCAAGAGGGCGGTGCGCTTGTGCCCGCCGACGCCGCGTTCCGGTTTGTGGAAACCGTCGAGGTCAAGGGGCAGAAGTTTAGCAAACTGATTCGCGACGGCGTGGAAAGCTGGTGGAAGCACGAACCGGCCGCCGCCGCTTCAGGCGCGGGCGCGGCAGCCAGCGCGCTGATGCTCCACGAAACGCAATCAGAAGTGACGAAAACTGGCGGAGAAGTGCTCATCAACGGCGCGCCCGCTTCGCCTCAAAATCAATTGCGCCAGGTAGGAAGCCTTGCCGCCATTCGCGGCAAAACCGGCGAAGCGGCCCGCACCGGCTCGGTTGGCCCCTTCAAGTTCCTCTCACTGCTTGGCGATAAGGACACCCGCGTGCAACGCTGGAGCGTCGCCAAGTTCACGGACGGCGAAGGCAGCAAGGTCAGCGTGTTTTATGCCTCTCTGACGCCAGGCAACCGCATCCTGCGCCCCGGACTCAAGTTCAAGGTCGAAGGCACTCCGCTGCAGCGCCTGGATTTCATATCGCTTATGCTGGCGCTTTTCTGCGGCACAGCCGCCCTTCCGCATATTCTGATCCGCTACTACACCGTTCCCAGCCCGGCGTGCGCGCGAAAATCAACCATAGTAGCCATTGCCGCCATCGGATTCTTCTACATCCTTACGTTGTTCATGGGCTTGGGCGCCATGGCGAACGCCGTAGTGAATCCGCTCGATGACAACATGTCCGCCCCGCTTCTGGCGCGGTCTTTTGGCCAGTTCCTGTTCGCCATCATCTCGGCGATTGCCTTCGCCACGGTGCTGGGGACGGTCAGCGGCCTGATCATCGCCGCCTCGGGCGCGGTGGCCCATGACCTGATGGACCGCTTTGGCCGCATTCAGATGACGGAGAAGCAGAAGGTCACCGCGGGAAAAATCGCCGCCCTGGTTGTGGGGTGTTTCGCCATCGTGCTGGGCATCCTGTTTAAGGGCATGAATGTTTCGTTCCTCGTGGGATGGGCCTTTGCCGTGGCTGCCTCGGCCAACCTGCCGGCCATTATCATGCTTTTGTTCTGGAAAAAGACGACCGCCAAGGGCATCACAGCATCGATTGTTGTGGGCATTGTGTCCGCCCTCGGACTCATCCTTCTTTCGCCCGACATGTATCCGCGTTACGGTTTGGATGCGAAAGCGGCCCCGGTGCCTTTCAGCAATCCCGGCATCATTTCGATTCCGCTCAGTTTCATTGCCCTCGTGGTTGTTTCGCTCCTTACCCAGCCCAGGGGATCGGCGGCGGAGGCAGCAGCGACGCCCCGCAAGGCATAACTTCGGGACGGTTGATTTCAAGGGCCTGACCCCCAGGGGCATGATTCTAGCCAGCCAGGCGGAACCCGCCTTGTGACATCCGTTATTCGTGTGGAGTTTCACTGCCATTCGTCCGCGAGCGACGGCGAACTTGCGCCCGAACGCGTAGCGGAGGAACTGGCGTGCGCGGGGGTGCAATGGGCGGCGCTGACCGACCATGAAACCACGCGCGGACAGGAACGGTTCCGCCAGGCGCTGGAGCGAGAAGGCATTCGATCCATGCCTGGCGCGGAGGTTATCGCGCTTTCGCCTGAAGGCGCGCTTCATCTTCTGGCCTACGGATTCGACCCGCGGAACGCCGAGTTTCAACGAATGCTCCAGGCGTTGCGGACGCCGATGCTGGCTTATGCCTCGCATTGCATCTTGCGCGCCTGGACGGCCGGGCGGGGCTTTGTGAGGCGCAACGGGAAATCAGAATCCCCGCCGCGGCCGCCATCGCCGCCTTATCCGGCGTCGCACGTGCGCGGACTGATCGACGCCAAGGAAGCCATTGCCATCATTCATGGCGCGGGGGGGCGAGCGTATCTGGCGCACCCGCTGACCGGAATGGATGATCCCTCGCGTCTCGAACCGCTGGTGGTTCATCTTGCCGCGGAAGGTCTGGACGGCATTGAGGCGCTTTACAAACCCTATCCGTCCGAAACATGCCAGGCGCTGATTGAACTCGCCCAGCGCCACTCGCTCTCGGTCAGCGCGGGCAGCGACTATCACGGCCCGCATATTCCTGGCGCCACGGACCCGGGTGTGGAAATGCCCGTTCTGCTTTGGGAACGATTCGCCAGCGACGTGGGCCTTTCCGGGGCGGCCAATCCGGCCGCTGGGAGGCTCAACGGGACTTGACAGGCATCCTGGCAGGCGGAACGCTTCCCTTGTAGAACGCGCCAAGCCGCCATTTCTGGCGGGCAAGTTACCCGGCGGCGGAATCCTCCCTATGTCGATCCGGCTCTTTCTCCGCAAGTGGAAACGTTTCGGCGTTCACATCGTCTTCCCGGCGGTGCTGGCAGGCGCTTTGTTTTTCCTCTCCGTATTCCTGATTTTGATCCCCGAGACGGAACGCCAGCTGCTCGAACGGAAAAAGGAGACTATCCGCGAATTGACCCACGCCTCGTGGAGCATTCTCGCCGAATACCATAAAAAAGAGGCAAACGGGGAGTTGACGCGCGAACAGGCGCAGCGAGAGGCGGCGGATCGCATCGAACGGATGCGATACGGCGATGACGGCAAGGACTATTTCTGGATTACGGACATGCATCCGCGCATGGTGATGCATCCTTATCGGTCGGACCTGAACGGCCAGGACCTGACCAATTTCGAGGATTTGCGCGGGAAAAAACTGTTTGTGGATTTTGTGAACGCCGTGCGCAAAAGCGATGAGGGATACTCCAGCTATTATTGGCAATGGAAGGACGATCCCAAACGAATTGTGCCCAAGTTGTCTCATGTGCGCGCCTTCCGGCCCTGGCAGTGGGTTGTCGGCACGGGCATCTACACGGAAGACGTCAAGGACGACATCGCCCGGATTGAGCGGCGCTTGATCTGGATCTCGCTTGGAATTGCGGGGGCGGTGTCGCTTTTGTTGTTTTATATCGCCAAGCAGAGCCTGGACATCGAGCGGCGGCGCGCGCAGGCTGAAGAGGGCCTCAAGGAAACCAGCGAGAAATACCGCGCCCTGGTCGAAGCGGCCACCGAGGGAACCCTCATGGTGCTCGATGGGAAATGCGCCTATTCGAATAAGACCATGCTCGACATGCTCGGATATGAGGATGGCGAACTGGCTCCTATGGATGCGGAAAGCCTTTTGGCGGCCAGCGAGGAGTCCGCGGAAGACCGCGGCGCGCGCGAGGCGTTGCGGACGCTGCTCGATGGCGGCGCGGTTTCTCATCAATTCGAGGCCCGTTTGCGGCGCAAAGATGGCAGTTTCGCCGAGGTTTTACTGGCCGCCACGCGGATTTCCTTCGCCGGGAAAAATGGGTTTATCCTGACCGCCAAAGACCTGGCCCGGCCCAAGGAAATGGAAGCTGCGCTGGATCAAATGCGCCGCCAATACAAGTCGCTGGCAGGGGCAATCCGCCTGGGCGTGTTCCGAAGCACGTGGGGACGCAAAACCCGGATGATCGAGGCCAATCCCGCCGCCCGGCGAATTTTCGCAATCGCTCCGGGCGCGGACCTCGCCGAGTTCGACTGGCTCGAGCGCATCGCGGGCGAGGATGAGAGAACCGCCTTTGTCCGGCTCCTTTCCGGCGAGGAAGTGGTGGAGAACAGCCGCATGGGGTTGATCGGCGAGGGAGGACGCCCGCTTGAAATCTCCATCTCGGCGGTCCTTGTCAAAGAAGAAAACGGAGAGGCCGTATTTTGCGAAGGAATTATCGAGGACATCACCGAACGCCAAAAAACCGAAGCCGAACGCGATTCGCTTATCGCCCAACTGCAATCGTCGCTGTTCTTCCTCCAGGAGCCAATCCTTCAGGCCTGCGGCCAGGCGCCTTCATGCGACCTGGAGACCTCCATCGCTCGCGCCGCCGCTCAGATGACTCGCGCGCGCTCCAGCGCCATTCTGATTACGGGTCCCGAGGGCGTCGCGCTCGGAATCGCCACCGACCACGATTTTCGCGAGCGCATCGTGGCGGGCGGCGTGGACCCCTCGCGTCCGATTCGGGAAATCATGAGCGCTCCGCTTGCCTCGATCTCCGGACGCGCCCTGGTCTATGAAGCCATTCTCCTCATGCAGGAAAAAGGCGTGCGCCACCTGGTGGTCAAGGACGACTCCGGCGCCGTGCGCGGGATCGTCCGCCACAGGGAATTGTTTCATTATCAGAACTACTCCTCCATGATCCTGACCAATGCGATTCGCCACGCGCGCGGCATCGAGGATATCATCGAGGCCCATGACCGCCTGCCGCGGCTTGTGAAGGCGCTGATCGACTCGGGAATCCGCGCCCGCAATATCAATCGCGTTATTACAAACGCCTCCGACACGATTGCGGAAAAGTTGATCGCAATGGCCATCGAGCGCCTCGGCGCACCCCCCGTGCGTTTCGCTTTCCTTGCGCTCGGGAGCGAAGGGCGCGAAGAGCAAACCCTCCTGACCGACCAGGACAACGGCATCCTTTACGAAGACCCGCCGCCGGACCAGGCGGAGGCAGTGGCGGCGTATTTCGAGAAAATGAGCGAAAGCGTTTGCGCATGGCTCGATCAGGCCGGATATGCCTTTTGCCAGGGCGGCGTCATGGCGAAAAACCCGCGATGGCGACAGCCGCTCTCGCGCTGGAAGGAGTATTTCTCAAGTTGGATTCACAATGCCAATCCCCAGGAATTGCTTGAGTTGAATATGTTTTTCGATTTCCGCTGCGTGAGTGGCGACCGCGCTCTGGCCGCCGAACTCCGCGCGTTCATTTATCGCGAAATCGAATTGTATCCGCCATTCCTGTTGCATTTTGCCCAAAACGCTCTTCTTTACAAGCCGCCCATCGGGATTTTTGGCAATATCCTGACTGAATCCTCCGGCGAGGGACCGCAGGCGCTTAACCTCAAGGACGCCATGATGCCTGTGGTCAATTATGCCCGGCTTTATGCGCTGCGGCACCGCATCGAGGAAACCCACACGCTGGACCGCCTTGGGAAACTCCACGAGACCGGTTCGCTTAGCCGCGAGACCTTCGAGGACCTTCTGCCTGCCTACGAAACCATGATGCGCATGAGGCTCGACCGCCAGGCCATTGCCCTGAATGAAAAACGCAAGCCAAGCAACTGGATCAACCAGCGCGACTGGACCCACATCGAACAAGCCACGCTCAAACAGGCATTTTCACTGATTGCCACCATACGCAAGAAGATCGGCTACGATTTTCTGGGTATGGCCTGAGCAGGATTCATAAATTCACCGGCTAGGCTTTGCGCAAACAGGCAAATTTTTGCCTGTGGCTGGCAATCTGTGTCCATGAATCAATACATGCAATAGCAGGACCTTTGGGGGCAGCAGGAGCCTGCTTAATCACGAAGCGTTTTAGCTTGACATCTGCATTTAGCGCAGAGAACCCTTACGAAGGACTAGGGGTTTTCCTGGTAGATTGCGGGATGGCGCTGTTTTTTGTGCACGCGAAAATCCTGATCTAAATTGAAGATTCATCATCCGTGTTCTTTTCTGTCCGCCGGGTCCCCTAAAGGATTGCCCTAGTTTTGTGGCGGCGCGCAAGGGCCTTTCCAGGCGGTGGAAGATTGTGATTCGGAGAAAAAGGGAGGGATCGTTTCAATGGTGGATTCAACAGTTACGCCTCCCGGAGGCGAAGGCGCATCCGGACGCGGCGGCGAAATTCCTGGCTTTCAAATCATTAAGGTCTTGGGTGTTGGGGGAATGGCCGTCGTGTATCTGGCGGTTCAGAAGTCGCTGAACCGCTATGTGGCCCTTAAAATTCTGCGCAAAGAGCTATCCAGCCGCCCTGCCTTTGTGGCGGCCTTTGCGCATGACGCAAGCGTCCTGGCCACTCTGAATCATCCCAATATCGTGCCCATCTATGACCAGGGCGTTGTGGATGGCCAGTGCTATCTGGCGATGGAATACGTGGAGGGCGATTCTCTTCAGAGCGCCATTGCCAGCAGGAAACTGTCGTATCCGGACTATCTTGGCGTTATCCGAAATGTATGCGCTGCTGTGGCATACATTCACAGCCGAGGAATTTTGCATCTCGACCTGAAGCCCGCGAATATACTCGTCAACAAGAACGGCCAAGTAAAGGTAACGGATTTTGGCGTTGCCCAGATCGGCAAGGAATCCACTCAGCAGGTCGAGGCTCCGTCTGGGGGAACCTTGCATTTTACCGCTCCGGAAGTGCTTGCTGGAAAGTATTATGATCTTCGCGCCGACGTCTTTTCCCTTGGCGTGATTTTTTATGAAATGATGACCGGGTGCATCCCGGATGGCTCAACTCGGGCCTCGACCCTCAATCCGGCCATCCCCAAGGGCGCGGACATTGTTCTTCAGCAATGCATTTCGCCCGATCCTGAAGCCCGTTACCCCAACGCCGAAGTAGTGGCGCATGAACTCCTGGCCGCCATGACCGGCACGCCCAAACCAGCCTGGGCCGCCGCCTCCGCCTCACGGGCAGCCGATCTTCCTGCAGACCCCGAAGCGAGGGCGAACACAGGCCCAGGCGCCGCAATGCCATCTCCAGCGCCCTCGCCGCCGCTGTCTGGCCAGCCCTCTCCGCCGCCAGTCCAGCAGCCTTCTCCTCCGCCATTCATGCCGCCGACTCCGCAAGCCGGCGGGAAGTCAAAGCAAGGCCAGTCCAGGACGATCCTGGTTACTGTCCTTATTGTGCTCGTGGCCCTGGTGAGCGGGGCGGCCATTATGTATTTTCTGAGAGGTGGCGCTCCGCCCTCCAGGACGGCGAGCAATACCCTGACTACCAATGCGGAAACAATAAGCAATCCCGCGAAATTGCCCGTATTGGGTCCGGGGCAGATTACCAAGAGCATGGCTTCTCAAACGGTTCGGATAGCCGGACGGGTTTCCGGATATCGCGCTCCCTGGAAAGAACGGGCGCCCCATGTCATCACCCTGGAAAAGAGCGGCGCGAAAATCGACATTGTTTTTTGGAGCGAAGTTGAGAAAGGCCTCGGTCCTCAGATGGCCATGATGATTCAATCGGGGTCGCTCATAGAGGCCATCGGGGTTGTAAATGACTTTCGCGGAAGCCTTCAGCTGCAGATCAATCAAGCCGAGGACCTGACTCTTCTGGAGCAAGGTTCCGGCGCTCTAGCCGCTCCCGCCGCCGACACTGCGGCCTCTGTCGCCGACGCGGCGCTTTCCTTGGCAAACCCCGCGTCCACGCCACCACCATCCGCCATGGCGGAGGCTGTTTCCGCAGCGTCCGCGGCGCGCGTCCTGGAAAGCGCATTGCCAGCGCTGGGCGAAACCACATTGTCCACACCGCGTCCGGTCCCGCTGGCAGCCATGCGCCCAGATTCCGGTCCTTCTCCCTCGAGCGCGCCGGAACAGAACGCAAGGCCGCTTTCCGACCCCGAAAATTCGCCCTCCTGGGTCTATCGGGGCCAATTGGCCATTGCGCCTTATGCTTATTCGTTTCTGGCGGTGGATTCGAACGACGTTCTATATGCCGCAACCTTCAATACCACCTCCGCGGGGACGGAACAGGCCGAGATGCCTGTGTTTCGCATAACAAATCCGCTTTCTCCCAAACCCGATGTTGCCGTGGTGGCGAAGTCGTCCTTACCTCCCATGCGCGGATATGGCGGCATTTGCTGCGATGCCTGGCGAAATGTCTATATATCAAAGGACACGGGAGAGAGGGCCGGCAGTTGTGTGTTCAGCTATACGGCGGATGGAGCGCCAAACACTGACTGGAGTCCCGATGGGTGCGTCAAGCCTGGGCGGCGGTGCCTGGGCGTGGCTGTGATTGGCGAAACGCTTCTTTTGGCTGTCGATTGGGGCGAGGTGCTGGCGATTAATATCAAAAATGGAGACCAGAGGATGCCGCTCTTGAAAGCGCCAAGCACGTTTCACGTCCGCGACCTCTGCGCGGATGACAAGGGACTGGCCGTCGTGGGGATCGCGGGCGGGCAAATTGTTGGATGGAGCCGCAGCAAACTCGGCGACTGGCAAAACTGGGGATTTTGGACCTGGGAAAAGCTCACGCCCACAGATAACGCCGTGCAAGGAGTGGCATACGACGCGAATCGGCGCTCTATTCTTGCCATTACAAGCGTTGAGAACAAAGTTTCAATTATGGACGAACGGATGCAAATTACGCACCTGGAAATTCCTCAAAAGGCTGGGGTTTCTCGGCTGGGTGATGCGGTGATCAGCGCCAGCGGCGACACTCTTTACCTTTCGGATTTGATGAAAAGGTGCATTTTTGTTTTTCGCCGCGCTTCGCCCGGCGCGAACCCTTCATCTCCCCAATAACCGCCAATCGGCCGCTATTTTGTGCGCGCGGCGCCATCGAGCCGCAGTTTATTTCGTTTCGGGAACGAGGCGCGCCAGGCGCACTTCGACGCTTTGGGCCGCCCCGTTTTTCGTTGTGTATTTCAGCGTGGCGGGCTGGCGTCCGAGGGCCATTACGCGCAATGTATGCTCGCCTTCGTCAAGATACTTGAGCAGGAACTTGCCATCCGATTCGGTTTGCACAAGAATCGTGTCGTCGAGCCAGACGAGCGCATCGCCTACGGGCGCGCCGGTGTCTTCGGCCGCCACCCGCCCCTCGATCCAGGCCATCTTGCGGTCGTCCTGCCCGAACCAATCGAGCAATCCATAAAGTATTCCGAGAGCTTCCTTGCGCGTGGCGGCGGTGGTGGCCAGGCGGTCTTCCGCGCCGGGCGCGTCGAACTGAATGGGCGAGATATACATGGCGGTGTAGGCTTGATCGCCGTGCATTGCCTCCCAACTCGACCAGTTCGCCACTTCGCCCGGCAGCGCCTTGCGGCTTGACGGATCGCCAAGTTCCGCGCCCGTGCCGAGCAACTGGCGCAGGTGGAATGCCATGCGCCGGGCGATTTCATTGCCGTCGTCCCAGCGCGCGCCGCCGCGCGTGACATTCTGTTTGGGTTTTTCCTTCATGCCCGGCTCGGCCAGGCGGTGATTAATCGTCACAAACACATCCGGTTCGCGTTCGAGTCCGAATCGGACGCGCGCCACATTGTCCTTCGCCTCATCGCGCGTGCGCGTAAGCCAGACGGTTGCGCCCGCGCGGCGCAAATAATCCGCCAGGTAAATCGCGGCGTTCAGGTTCACGTCCGCCGCGCGCAAACCATGCTCGGCATACGCACCCGGGTCGTCGCCTCCGCCCGCGGGATCGATGACGATTTTCTTTCCGATGAGCGCGCCCTGGAAGAGCGGGGTCAGCGTGATTTCGCGCGATTGCGCAAGGTCCGCCTCGCGCGCCACATAGCCGGGGGCGCGCGCAATGTGCGGCTCGGGAGTCACGCGCTCAACCGCGTCGAGTTTCACAACGCCTTTGTCGTTGGCCAGGGCATAGACGTCGCGAATTTGCTGGCCGAAGAGTTCCGCGCCGGGGATCGGAACGGGAGTGGCGCTGGGGCTGGATTTTCCAAGAATGGTGGCATCGCCAAAGCGCGCCTGATGCGGCGGCGCGGGCGGCTGCCAGGGATCCGTGAAAAACATGGGGCGATGGACCACAGTGGACGAATGCCCGGCCAGATTGCGGGCCGCGAGCGTGAGCGTGTGCGTTCCGCTAAGGTCTTTTTCGGGCAGGCGCGCGAAGACGACGGCAAAATCCTCGCGGCGGTAGAAGACATCGTGATCGAGCGGCGCGCCGTCGAGTTCGAGACGCACCCAAGCCGGGTCAAGGAGCGAAAGGCCATCGCGCTGAAGGACGAAGGCGTGCACGACGCGGCGCGCATTGGGATCGGGAGGGATAATCAGCCGGACTTCGGGCCGACCGCCTTTGAAGAGCGATTCGATGGCGCGGAAATAGCATCCGGCCTCGCGGCGCAGATACTCGGGATCGCGCAGGCGTTTTTCCTCGTCGGGATTTTGCAAATACGACATCTCGCCCAGGAAGGCCGGATAGGCGTTTTCGCGCAAGACGCCATAGGCCCAGCAGAGATACGCTTTTCCGGGATAGCCGGTGTTGGCGCGGAATTCGCGGGCCAGAAGACGCGCGCCATCCTCGCTCGGGCCGCCGTCATCGTGCCAGTGCCAGAACGATTCGCTGCGATTCATCGAATCATCGCCCTGCGCGTTGGCGTTGTGGTGGACCGAAACAAACAGGTCGGTGTTTTGCGCCTTGTTGAATTTGCCGCGGGCGAGAATGCCGACGCTTGTGTCGTCAGTGCGCGTCATTACAACGGTGGCCCCGGCCTTTTCGAGCATTTCGCGCAGATAGTGAGATACTTGGAGGTTGATGTCTTTTTCCCGGAGTCCACCGCGGCCCACAGCGCCCGATTCATCGCCGCCGTGGCCCGGGTCGATGCAGATGCGCCTTCCCGCAAGCGGCTCTGTGAGCGATGGCTTCCTGGCGGGCGTGGCTGCGGGGGCGGCTGAGTCGGAGGAAACGGAGGCGGCGGCGGCGGATTTGTCGCTGCCTGCGGGGGCCGGAAGCGCGGGAGGCGGCGCCGGGAGTGTGATCTGAACCGCTGGAGCGGCAGGGGCACCCGGAGCACCCGGAGCACTGGGAGCGCCTTGGGCGCCTGGGGGAGAAGTATTCGGCGCGGCCTGTGGCGGAACTTGCAGCGCGGTGTTAGGCGCTCCGGCCTGCTGCTGCGCTGTGGCCCCTTGCGCGGCCAAAGCAAAACATGTGGCAAGAATCAGTGTGAAAATGGAAATATGCAGTCCCTTCATTGCACAAAACCTCCGCAATCACTTTTTACCATAGCCAGCTTTCATTTCACAGCGGCTCGCTTAAGAAAATCTGCAGCGCGTTTTTCTGCCTTCCACTGCCTGTGGTGAAAAAGCATTGGCGATATTATCCAAATAGCATTATGACCGATATATATGGAATTGCCTATGTGGTCAGCGTGATGGCATAGCACGATTCGAGGCCGCGAAGGAGTTTTTCGTAGGCGCTTGGGGCGCGCTCCAAAGGGATGCGGTCTGTGATGAGTGGCGAAATCTGCACCTTGCGATCAGCCACCAGGTTCGCAAAAAAAGCCATGTTGGCGCGCAAGGGCCAGCGGATGTGCCCCGCCGGATAATCCGCCCCTTCGCGTTCATAAGCGGCGTCGTATCGCCCCGGACCAGCCGCGCGCGCCATCCGCAGGCTGATTTCTTTAAAATACAGGCTCTCGACCGGCAGTCGCAGATCGCCGCCGCCAATGGCCACAAGGCGTCCGCGGTCGCGCAGCACATCCACTGCCTGCGCGAGCATTTCGTCATCCGCCTCGCTGCACAAAATCGCCGCATCCGCCCCGAGGCCGTCGGTCACTTGCGCCACCAGGCGCGCCAAGCCCTCTCCGCCGCTGCGCGTTGTGTGCTGAACGCCGACCACTTTGGCCTTTTGCAGGCGGCTTTCGAGCGCATCGACAAGGATCGGCGTCGCCCCGGCGGCGCGCGCAATCTGGCACGCCAGATTGCCGATCAGTCCCGCGCCAAACACCACGACGCTTTCCCCGAGGCCCACTTCGGCCTGGCGGAAGGCGTGCATCGCGATGGCCCCGATTCCCGTGAACGCCCCCTCTTCGTGGTTCACCTTCTTGGGGAGTTCGACGGCGAGATTGCGCGGCACGCTCAACATTTCCGCATGATACACGTATGGCGCGCCGTAGCAGGCCACGCGGAATCCCTCGCGCAGATTGCGCACAGCCTCGCCCACCTTTTCGATGGTTCCGCTGCATGAATAGCCAAGCGGGATGCCGTCTTCTCCCGGCTGCAAGTAGCGCCGCACCTGGCGAATCATCGAGAGTTCCGTGGCGGGGGAGACGGCGCAGTGCGTAACGCGCACAAGGACCGTCCGCGGTCCGATGGGAGGAGGAGAGATGTCAAGAACCCGGACTTCGCCGGATCGATGCGCAACGACGACTTTCATGGGCTACCAGCCTCGCGCGGCAATTGAACAACAGGCGCCGGACGACCGACACGGCTCACCATGCGGCAACCGCCCGCACAATGTCAACGCAAGCGGAGAGCCTTTGCGATTCCCAAGGTCACGCTTTGGGCCAGGAGCGAACTTTCGGTTTGGCAAAAGGCCCCGAGCCGTGTATGCCCGCAGGCGCGTGAAGAGAGGATTCGCGCATCGGAGGAGGTTGGAGACAAACGCAAGCGCTTGCGCTGGCGCGGCTTGGAAATCGCCCAGCAAGCAGGTTCGGATTGGCCCGGCGTTTTCGCATTCAAGCCTGTATCCGGATTCGCGCCCGGGCAGCATCGGAAGATGAGATCGAGCGCGAGGCGTTTTTCACCCATCATCGGTCCCTTGTTTTTGGGGCCGCCGAGAGAGCGAGAGAGGAAAAAACCACATCCGCCCCACGCCGTGAGGAAGATTATGTCGAAAACCGCACTGATTACTGGAATCACAGGCCAGGATGGTTCTTACCTGGCTGAATTTCTCCTGGGGAAAGGCTATCGCGTGGCCGGAATGCACCGGCGCACTTCGACCCCAAATTTCTCGCGCATCGAGCATTTCGTTGACCGCATAGAGTTGGTCCAGGGCGACCTGCTCGATCAAAATTCGCTGGCGGACATCGTCAAGCGCATCGCCCCGGACGAGATTTACAACCTGGCAGCGCAATCTTTCGTCCCCGTATCGTGGGAACAGCCGATCCTGACGGGCGAATACACGGGCCTTGGGGTGGCGCGGCTGCTTGAAGCCATCCGCCTTATCAAGCCCGACGCGCGTTTCTACCAGGCCAGTTCGAGCGAAATGTTCGGCAAGGTGCGCGAGGTTCCCCAGAGCGAAACGACGCCGTTTTACCCGCGCTCGCCTTACGGAGTGGCCAAGGTCTATGGGCATTGGATTACGGTGAACTACCGCGAGTCCTACAAGATGTATTGCACTTCGGGGATATGCTTTAATCACGAGTCGCCGCGCCGGGGACTCGAGTTCGTAACGCGCAAGATCACCGACGGCGTGGCGCGCATCGCGGCGGGCAAGGCGCGCGAGTTGCGCATGGGCAACATCGATTCCAAACGCGACTGGGGATTTGCGGGCGACTATGTCGAAGCAATGTGGATGATGATGCAAAAGCCCGAGGCCGAGGACTACGTGATCGCGACAGGCGAAACGCACTCAGTGCGTGAGTTTATTGAGGTCGCCTTCGCGTATGTAAATCTCGACTGGCAGAAGCATGTGGTGATCGATCCGAAGTTCGTCCGCCCCGCCGAGGTGGATTTGCTGATCGGCAACCCGGAGAAAATCCGCGCGAAACTGGGCTGGAAGCCGCGCGTGAATTTCCGCGGACTCGTCGAGATGATGGTGAAGGAAGACCTGAAACGCCAGGGCGTGAGCGCGTGAACCGCCTGTGCGCCAACATCCGAGCGCCCGAACGCGGCAAAAGCGCAGCGCAACCGGACTTGTCGCGCCGGAAAGCCATAAATCGCCGGGGGCAAAACATCGGCTTGCGCCGTCCGCCCCGGCGCGCTACGCAATGGCGATTTGAAACGGCGGCGTTGCCGTTGCACCCCCAATAGATCGTGCATCAAAAAAAGGGCGGAACGGACCGGGGCACAATGGATAACGCGCTGTTCCGACCCATTATTCCTCCCGCAATGGAGAATAGGATATGAACGTTTGTGTCATGGGAACAGGCTACGTCGGTCTGACCACCGGCGCAGTATTCGCCGACCTTGGCAATGACGTGGTTTGCGTGGACAAGGTTGAAGCGAAAATCGAGATGCTCAAGCAGGGCAAGATGCCCATTTACGAGCCGGGCCTCGAAGAAATGGTCAAGCGCAATGTGGAGGATGGACGCCTGGCTTTCACTACGGAAGCTGGCGAAAGCATCCGCCGCAGCGACGTCGTGTTTCTGTGCGTTGGCACGCCGCCCAAGGCCAATGGCGAAACCGATTTGTCGTTTGTCGAAGCGGCCGCGCAGGAAGTTGCCCGCCATCTCGACCGCTACAAGATCATCGTCAACAAATCCACAGTGCCAGTCGGGACGGGCGATTTCGTCCGCTCCACAATCGAGCGCAACCGCCGCCGCAAGGTCGAATTCGATGTCGTGTCCAACCCCGAATTCCTGAAAGAAGGCACGGCGATCAATGACTCGCTCTTCCCGGACCGCATAGTAATCGGCGCGCCTTCGCAAACAGTAGCGATGGCGCTGCTCGAACTCTACGCTCCTCTCGAGCGCCCGATGCTCATCACGGATGTGGCTTCGGCGGAAATGATCAAATATGCCTCGAACGCCTTCCTGGCGACGAAGATTTCGTTCATCAACGCCGTGGCGGATATCTGCGAAAAATGCGGGGCGGACGTCACACAGGTTGCCAAGGGCATGGGCTATGACAAACGCATCGGCGCGGATTTTCTTCAGGCCGGGCTTGGGTTTGGCGGCTCGTGCTTCCCGAAGGATTGCCAGAGCCTCGTCCACACGGCGCGCAAATATGGCGAGGATTTCAAGATTCTCGAAGAGGTGCTGGCGCTGAACGACCGGCGGATCGCGCGTTTCATCGAGCGGCTTCGCAAAGCCACAGGCGGATTCAAGGGCAAGCGCGTTGGAATTCTCGGACTCGCCTTCAAACCAAACACCGACGACATGCGAGAGGCGAAATCCGTCGAGATCATCCGCGTCTTGCTCGAAGAGGGCGCCACTGTGACCGCTTACGACCCGATTGCGATGGAAAAAACCAAAGAAATCTTCCCGCAAATCGGATATAAGAGAAATGCCTACGAGGTGGCCGAGGGCGCGGACGCTCTGGTCGTCGTTACGGAATGGAATGAGTTTAAGCTCCTCAACCTCGAACGCATTCGCGACCTGATGAAGACGCCGATCCTTTTTGACGGGCGCAACATTCACCAGCCCGACCGCCTGTATAAACTCGGTTTCGAGTATCATTCGATTGGGCGAAAATCGCTCCGGGCGGGAGCGAATGAAACGCCCGCCTCGCCCGCAACTCCGGCGCGCCCCAACTCGCGGTTGAATTCGCGCGGCAGCAACGGCGGAGCAAAATAGCGCGACCGACTGAGCCGGGGAGCGCGCTCCGGGAAGTCGAGGGGCGCGCAGGGGTTCAAAACTCGCGGGAGAGACCACTCTCCACGGGAGGCAAAGGGGCCGCCATGATTCCCCAGGATGGGCGCCGAAATTTTCGATTCTGCGGTGCCTGGCTTGCAGTCCGGGCGGCGGTGAACCTCTCCATCATCGGAATGCTTGCCTTTGCAGGTGTGGGCGCAGCGGCGGATATTTCGGGGCTGGCGGTTGTCGCGGAGTTGTCGAGAGCGGACGTTCTCGATGCGGAACCTAGCGCTTCGGAAGACGGCCTCGCGATTGTTTATTATAGGTTCGCCAGTCTCTTCGATCCTTCGAGCGAAACCTTCCTGGAATCCTCCCGTCCCTCGCGCGGTGAACCGTTTGGCGCGCCTTCGGCCAGCGCGTTTGCGGCGGTTCTTAGCACGGCGCGCGACCGCTCGCCGTGGATGAGCAATGACCGTCTGCGGCTTTTTTTCGCCTCGGACCGCGAGGGGCGGTTCGATTTGTATGAGGCGTCGCGTTCCGCCGCTGGCGCCGCTTTTGGCGTGCCAAGCCGCATCGGGGCAAGCCAGGCTGGCGCGGAAGACACAGTTCCGCGCCTCGCAGGTGGCGAACTTGCTTTGTATTTTATGTCCGACCGCGATTCGCCGGGCGCGCCTCGAATCTATCGCGCAGTGCGCGCTTCAACGGCCGTGGATTTTGCCAATCCCGCTTTGGTTTCTGAAATTCCCTCGGGATTCTCGCTGCTCGACGTGAGCGAGAACGAGCGTGCGCTGCTGCTGCTTTCGGCATCGGGCGATTCGATTTTTGGCGCAAGCCGAGCATCGCTGGACGTGCCATTTTCCGCGCCATTTCTCATTCAGGAGTATTCGGGCAGTCTTTTCCAGGGCGGATCGTTCACGGGCGATTTGACGCGCGTTTTCCTTGGAATTGCCGAAGGAAGTTATGATCCGATGTCGCTCGACCTGGCGGAAGGGCAACTGGCGTTCGAGGCGCAACCGCAGCCAACCCCAACGCCCCGGCCGCACGTTCCCGAGCCGAAGCCGGCGGTCAGCCTCGCCGCGGATTCCGAGACTCTGGCGGAAGCAGCGGGGGATGCGGCCAATCCGCGAGGCGCGGCCTTCGATTCACAAGGGCGGCTGATTTTCTTCGATCAAAAGGCTACGGTTTCGGGCGGAGCGACGATCGGCTCGAACCAGCTGATGCGCCTCACGCTGCCCGCGGGTCCCGATCGCGCCACGCCCGCCGCGCTAGAAATCCTTGCCGCGCAAAGCGATTTCGCCGCCGTCGATTCACGATGGAACCGCCTTTTTAATTGGCCGGTGATTGAGGGACTCGAAACGCTGCCGGACGATTCCGTGGTTTTGCTTGCCGCAACTCAGGATTATCCGGCGACGGATGCGCAGCGCATCTTGCGCGTAATTCCTGGCGGGGCGGCGGGGGGCGCGCCGACTGTGAAAACCGTGGCGCGATTCACTCGAAACGACCTCGCGGGCGCGGCGGGAACTCGCTCGATGCGCGCCTTGGCCGCCTGCCGCCTGGATTCGCCGCCGATTCTCTATTTCGCTGTGGACAACAGGATTTATCAGGTGGCCTCAGGCGCCACAGATGCGATTCCCGCGTTCTGGCGCGAGATTCCGAACCTTGCGGAAATCCGCGATCTTGCTTTCACCTGCGGCGGCTCGCTTATCGCGGGCGGGCGCGGAGCAAATAACTTGATTCGCATCGACCGCGCCACGGGAGCCTCCAGCCCGTTGCTCACGGAAGGGTTTTCCGCCACGCTCGGGGGTAATTTTTACGAGGTCGAGACCTTTGATGTCCGCCTGGCAAACGGCGACATTCTGGGCCTTTACCGCTCCAGCCCGCCTTTTCCTGAAACCGCGTCAGATTGGGTTCTTTTCCGCGTGGCGGCGCCGAGCGGCGGATTGTGCGGATCGAAAATTAAGCGCGACGCGCAACCGCTTGTGGCCCTCGATTACCTGTTGGAAGAACAGATATTCGCAGATCGCGACATCGCTCCCTGGCTTGGCCCGTTTCCGGATTTTGCGCTTCCTGGCTGCGGATTGGCCGTTTCGCCCAACTCTCCCAATCTGTATTGCTGCATGGGCACGGCCTTTGATCCGCCTGCGCCCGCCGAACTGTGGAATCGCGGCTTGATTGTGCGCATCGCAGCCCGCGTAGAAGAAGGCATACCGCAAACAGGCATTATGTATTACTGATATAGAATATATCAAAGAAACAGAGGATTTCCATTCAAGGCATGGCCACAATAGAAGACTTCCAGAAACTTGACATCCGCGTGGGGCGCGTGCTCGAAGCCGCTCCGCTCGAAGGCGCGCGCGATCCCGCCATCCGGCTGAAAATCGACTTTGGCCCTGAATTGGGCGTGCGCCAGTCAAGCGCCCGTATTGCAGAGGCATACGCGCCCGAATCGCTCGCGGGCCGGCTGGTGCTGGCCGTTGTGAATTTTCCGCCGCGGCGCGTGGCCGGTTTTTCCAGTGAAGTCCTGACGCTCGGCGTGTATAGCGATGGCGGCAAAGGTCCGGTGGTTCTCATCGCGCCGGATGCGTCGCCCCATATACGGCCGGGCGACAAACTCGGTTAAATCCAGACAGGACGCGCAAATCTTTCTTGAACGGAGGAGTTTCTATGCCGCGAAAACAGGCCAGCCCCAAAGAATCTGCAAAATCCCCGGCCAGGCGCACCGGCAAGCGCAGCGCAAAACATGATGTTACTGGGGTGTCCGAATCGGATGCGCCCGTGTATGCAGGCGCAGGCGCTGGCGGAGGCGCGGGCGCGCGAAAATCAGAAGAGGCGTCGCAGGCGGCCTTCGATATCCAGTTTGCGCGTCCGGGCGATGAAGCGATTGTCGCCGGCCTGATCCGCGATCTTTCTATTTATGAAAAGATGGAAAATGAATGCATCGTCACGCCCGAGGCCATTCGCGAACAACTGTTTGGGGCGCGCCCGGCGGCGGAGGCGCTAATTGCGCGCGTTGGCGGAACGCCCGCCGCCTTCGCTCTGTTTTTCCAGAATTTCTCGACGTTTCTTGCACGGCCGGGGTTGTATCTCGAAGACTTGTTCGTCAAACCAGAATACCGGAAACTCGGCATCGGGACAGCGCTTTTGCGGCGCATGGCATCCCTGTGTGTCGAGCGCGGCTACGGACGCATGGAATGGGCCACGCTCGAATGGAATGAACTGGCCAAAGGACGATGGCGGGCCATCGGCGCCGTGCCAATGAAAGAGTGGTGCACATGGCGCCTGACGGGCGCTGCGCTGCGCGAAATGGGCCAGCCGCAAGCGCAGGCACAGGAACAGGGGAAGGCGCAGCCAAAAACCAAGACCCCGCCTGCATTATCTGCACCAGCCGCCGCGCCTTCCACGCCGCCGTTTGCGCCCCCTTCCTCCGGATCCGTTTCATCTGCATCCGCCAGGCATTCCGCGCGCCAATCGGCGAGCGCGTCGGCGAAAAGGGTCGTCATCTACACCGATGGCGGGTGCGTGCCCAATCCCGGCATGGGCGCGTGGGCCGCCGTGCTCGATTACAATGGCAGGACCAAGGAACTTTGCGGCGGAGAACTAGATACAACAAATAACCGCATGGAAATGACGGCGGCCATCATGGCGCTCGAGGCGCTCAAGGAACCGTGCCAGGTGGAAATTTTTACGGATTCCGAGTATTTGAAACGCGGCATTACGGAATGGGTGCCGAAATGGAAGCGCCAGGGATGGCGCCGCGGCAAAGGGCCGGATTCGGCGCCGGTTAAAAACGTGGATTTGTGGAAACGGCTCGAAACCGCGCTGGCGCCGCACAAAGTCGAGTGGAATTGGGTGATGGGACACGCCGGCAATCCGGCCAATGAACGCTGCGACGCGCTATGCCGCCGGGAAATCGAGCGGATGCTTCAGGAAAAATAGCAGATGATTTCTTTGCGCATTTTTCCCTTGCGCCCGGCGAAAACAATACTATAATACTTGCATGATCGCTTGATTGTTCAATCAAGCGATTGCGAATTATCCGGGCCATGCGGCCTGGGAAAGGCGCTTCGAATGAAAGCCGCCGCTGAAGACAGATTCTACGCTATCCATTCGCAGTTCTGCATGATCTTTTCCTGCCCTCTGCGGATTAAACTTTTCCACGCGCTCGAACATGGCGAGCGGACGGTGGGCGATCTGGCCGAAACTTCGGGCGCGACGATGGCGAACGTATCGCAGCATTTGCGCCTGATGCGCGACAAAGGCGCGGTCCTTTCGCGCAAGCAAGGCAAGCAGGTCTATTACCGAATCGCGAATCCCAAATTTATGGAGGCGGCGCGCCTGATCCGCGAGGGGCTGATCGAGGAAATCGAAAAACGGGCGCGCGCCATGTCGAAATCCCGCGCGCTTGTTTAGAGCCGCCCGCCGCGGTTGCGCTCCAGGACGCGCGCGAGTCCCGCGAATGAACCACCCGCCAGGCGCCGGGAGAAAGTGAATTCAGGTCATGTGGCTCACGTTGCGATTCTTGCTCGGAATTCTTATCGGAGGCGCGATTGGCGCATTCATCGGGTGGAAAGGGCGCTGCACAACGGGCGCCTGCCCGCTCACAAGCAATCCTTATTTGGGCGCCGTCTGGGGCGCGATGCTTGGGGCGCTGTTCACAACGGCCTGGATGCCCCTGGCCGCAAAGCAAATGGGTTTTAAATCACCACTCTTGCAGGAGGATACCATGAGTTCCACACTTCTCACCTCGCTCGAAACCGAACAGGCTTTCGAGGAATTCATTTCGCAAGCATCCGGACCCGTGCTAGTCGATTTCTGGGCGCCGTGGTGCGGACCGTGCCGCGTGCAGGGCCGCATTCTCGAAGAGCTGGCTGAGGCCCACAGCGGCCAGGCGCGCATCGCAAAGGTTAATGTGGACGATCTGGGCGGTCCGGCGCAGCAGTATGGCGTTTCGGCCATTCCGACCCTGATCGTTTTCGAGAATGGAAAGGCGCTCAGCCGCATGGTTGGCGTGCAATCGCGCCAGGCGCTCGAACAAGCTCTCGGCCTGAACGGCGGCGGCGCCGCGGGCGCTTCTCGATGAGTTTTTGGAGGTGATTTCATGCCTGTCTATGAATTCCATTGTCCCGCCTGCCAAAAGGTGTATGAAACGCGCGTGGAGCGAATGGGCGAAGTGGCGCCCTGCCCGGAATGCGGCAGCACGTCGGTCACGCGCCTGATGTCGGCTTCGGCGGTTCACGCAAAATCCGCGCCCTCTCCGATGGCTTCCTCGCCCTGCGCGGCGGGGGCCTGCGGAATTCCTCCCTGCGCTTCCGGGACGTGTCCGCTGGGCTGATTGCCGCCGAGCGCTTTTCGCCGCCATTCGCACCTTTAGTGCCCGGAGGGGGCGCGATGAACGAAGCCCTTTCCCCGAGGCGCAGTCTCCGCGATAAGCGCGAAAGGATTCCCGCGATGATCTCTATTCGCAAATGGCTCCCGTTGTTCTCGTTGATGTTGCTGTTGCCGTTGTTGTGTGCCTTGGCTGCGTGCAATGCGAAGCAGTCCGGCGTTTCCGATCCGGGGTTCAGCGATCTCGACCGCCGCTACGAACGAATTCGCAGCCGGAGCGAAGCCTATGGCGAAGGCGGGCAGCTGGTTCTCGAAATCGCTTACAAAGCCCTGCTCGAGGGCAAAGCGGAGGGCAAGTGGGCGGACGTGGGCATCGAGGACCTCTGGGCGCACGCGATCAAGGAGGGGGCGGGATTGTTCAACGATCCGTCGCGCCGGTGGGGCAAAACGACCGCTGAAGAGACCAAGGACCTTATCGGCCAGACGACGATTGGCCCGTGGCAGATCACGATAAATAACGTAAAGAATATATACGGCAAGCCTTATGGAATCGCCGAGGACTGGCCGGATGAAAAGGTGTATGCCTTCTGCCGCGATCATCCCGATGTGCAGGTCAAAATGATCGCCGACTATATTCATCTATCATACAGCACGTTTGGCCGCCGCACGCCGTATGCGATTCAGCGATATTTCTGGCTCGACGGCTATGTGCGCGGATGGATCGGGCGCGGGGAGTGGGACAAGTCGGTGCTGTGCGAGCCGCCCGACGGCAACTGGCGCAATATCACGCCGGAAATGAAGGCAAACACAGGGTTTTACGCCAAACAGCTCGTCTGCGGGTGGCGTTCGAATTCGCATGGGCTGCTGTATTGGCTGTGGGTGACGCGCGACGATGCGGCGATGCGCGATTTGCTGCGCGCCTGGCGCGATCAGCCCCGCCTTGCCTGGGATGAAGCCCAGCAGCGCATTGTTCCGACAGTCGAACCGGGCGGATTCGCCATCAAACCCGAGGATTTCAAATACATGGCATCCGAACCCGAGGCGCAGGCGGCGCTATCGGCCTTGGCGGCAGAAATCCTGGCCGAACAACCGAAATAGGCGGGGAATGTTCAAGGCGGAGCCAAGGGCCTTGGCCGGACTTAGGGTCTTGCAGATTGCGGAAATTGGATATATAGGATCTATGAGACCTATGGGACCTATGTGACGAATGGGACCAATGGGACACATGCCTATTGCGGTATATTTAATGGAATAGGCTCGGTAATAAATAAGTCCTACTTATCTTGCAGGCCCGGCGCGGGACCTTGAAGGTTGCCCGATTGCGCGCGGCCATGGAATTTATACAAGGTCCATCCGCCGCGAAATTCGGCTTGTCCGGCGGGAACATTTTCGCGGCGCAGCAGAAGCAATTGCTTGGGCGGCGTCAATTCGCCCCGGTGCAAATACCACAGCATGCGGTCCGCGAACGGATACCGCCCGCGCGTAACTTCTTCGAATTGCGAAAAGGCAAATGCGTTGTTGCGGCGCTCGGGACATCCTCGCAGGCCGAAGTAATATGACAGGCACGAACGCGGCGTGACGGAGTCGGCGACAACCACATCGTCCGGGCGCATGTGCTGGATTAAATAATTCGTGATGGCGCGCCAGTCCTCGCGGGGCATTGCGCGGAAGTAAAATCCGCACGCGGCGAGCGAGATGGCCATCGCCAGCCCAATCGCGGCGGCGCCTTTGCGCGGTTCAATTCGGGCCATCGCCGATCCGAAATACACGGCAAGCAGAGGCGCGGACATCGCTAAATACCTAGGCAGCAAAATGGGTTTTGCCAGGCAGAGCGCCAGAAAAAGCGCAACCGGCCCCCAACATGCCCACGCGATCAGGCGGCGCGATCCGGGGCGAATCCGCTCATCGAAATGGCCGGCCTTCCTGCCCCTGCGAAACAGCGCCGCCGCCGCCAGCGCCGCCAGGATCAGCGTCGCGCCGCCGCCTGCCCAGGCTGGAAATGCGCGCGCCGCCGCGCCGAAAATCATTTCACCAAGCGTCCGCGCGACGTCCGCTGGCCCGATCCCGTCCGGGAAATACAGGTCGATCACATATTGCCCCCGCAGATCCTTTTGTGTGAGTTGCGCGATGAATCCAGGCAGCCAAGTCAAGCCAAGCGCCGCCGTTCCCGCCCAGGCTGCCACAAGCCGCCTGCGTTTTCGCGGCGCCACGTTGGCCGCGGCGAGCCAAATCGCCTGCGCGACGAGCATCAACGCCGCGAGATAGAATGTTAGCACAAGCAATGCCGAGAGAAGCGCGTATAAAACTGCGTCGCGTCCGCGTCCATGGAGGATCACTCGGCCAAACATCCACCACGAGGCGATGCTTAGCAGCGCGGCTGTCGAATAGGGATGCACCTCGCGCGAGTATTCGATGAAAAACGGCGACACGGCCAGAAGAATGCTCGCGAATCGCGCCGCCCGCGCCCCATGCCATTCGCGCGCCATCTGATGCGCCACAATGATTGCCGCGCCTCCGGCCAGCGCCGCAGGCAACCGCCCGGCCCACTCGGAAACGCCGAACGCCTTAAGAAATCCCCAGAGAATTCCGTAAAAAACCGGCGCATGAACGTCTTCACACAGGCGTTGCCACAATTTTTCGAGCGTGCCGTCGCAAAAATCCAGCGACATGATTTCGTCGAGCCACAATCCGATTGTCCCGAGGCGCCACGAAACCAGCAGCCCAAACACAGCCAGGCATAACGCCAGCGTGCCGTATCGTTCCCACCGCGCGCCGCCGTCAGCGCCGCCGCCTTCTCCTCCTCCTCCGGCGCCGTCGCTAGCGCCCTTGAAGCGCAATTCTTCGCGCGCGCCATCATTCCCAACCGAAGGCTTTTTTTCTCCCATTGCGCTTTCTTGCGCGCCTTGCGGAGGGGGCGGATTCACGGCGAATCCTCCAAAAGCCGTTCGAGCATGCGCGGAAATTCGCTTTCCACCTCGATGCGGCGTCCGTCGCGCGGATGTGGAAACGCAATGCGCCACGCGTGCAGCGCCAGCCGCGCGCACGGGCCGCGGCCCTTTCCGTATTTCACATCGCCAACCACCGGATGCCCGATTTCGGCCATCTGAACGCGAATCTGGTTCTTGCGTCCTGTTTCGATCTGGCATTCCACAAGGGCATACGGCCCGTGGGTGCGCAGCGTCGAATAATGCGTAATGGCCAGGCGCGATTCCGCGGTTTGCGGGCCGCTCGATACGTGCATGGTCTCATCGTTGTCGGTCAAGTGGCTGCGGACGGTTCCGGCGGGCGGATCGGGCGCGCCTTCGACGACCGCGAGATAGCGCTTGTCCACGCGCTTCCAGTTGTCGAGAAACCATGCGCGCGCCTGCGAGCTTTTAGCGAAAAGGAGAATTCCCGAGGTGGGTTTGTCGATGCGGTGGACCACGTGGAGGCGGCCTCTCCACCCCGGATGTTGAGAATGCAAATAGGCGCTTACTTCGTTGTAAGCCGTTCCGTGCCGCGCCTCTTCCGAGGGAACCGCGATCAGGCCCGTGGGTTTGTGTATCACGATCACATCGCCGTCTTCGTAGAGGATGCGGATGCCCGAATCGAGAGTGACGCCTGGGCGGGTCTTTTTATCCAACTCGATCTGCACTACGTCGCCCGGAGCGAGGGGATGGTCGTGGCGGACCGCCTTCTGGCCGTTCACGGATACGCAGCGGTGCTTCAGATAATTTTTCAGCGTGGCGCGCCGCGCCCCGTCCGAGGTCTCGACCAGATAATCAAGGAGCTGGCACGGTTTTTCAACGCGGAATGTTCTTCGGAGCGGCATGGGCGGAGCCTGGGGCTTTCTTGTGGCTGATGAACGTGAAGGACTTCGGAAAAGGAATGGGCGCTTGCAGCCGCGCCTGGAAACTATATGCGAAAGTGAAACCAGAGGACTATTTCTTTTTTCGCGCCAGCAGACTCCGGAGTTCTTCGGGCGAGCGCGAGGCGGCGCATCCGGCGGGCGAGTCAAACAAGGCGATTGGCGCCGTGGCAGCGGCGGAATCGAGATTGCGTCCGGCGCGCTGGCGAAGCGCCTCGGGAATGGCGTTTGGCGCATGCACGGCGATGGGCACGCGGGCGCGGGGCGCCTGGCGCGCGGCACGCAAGAGCGCCTGTGTTTCCGGCGATTTCCAGTCTCCGACAATGTAAATCGCACACGGCTCGAGCGTCAGAGCGGCAGCGCGCGCCCACGTGGTGTATGGGCGCCCAAGGCGGGTGACTGTGTTCAGGGGTGGAAGCAACAGGCGGCGCGCCTTGTCGAGGCGCGCGGCGTTGGCCGTCATTGACCCCAGCCGCGCCAGGCAAAGCGCCAATTCACTGACCGGACCAGGAGATTCGCCGTCCTCATAGAGGATCATCGAATACGCGATCGGACCGGTTGTGGGATCATCCACCGACGAAGCGCTTGCGACTGGATTTTTGCTGTCTTGCGCCATCTCCGCGCCGGGCGCGCGCGAGAGAAGGGCGCGGTCATTGAGCGCGAATCCATCCGGATCACGAAAAACTTCAAGAACCTTGTCTGCCAGAATATCAGCCTGTTGCAAAGGTATTGGGTCGCCCGTAGCTTCGTGCGCGGCCAGGAGCGCACCGAACCATGCGCATTGATCTTCTAGGAAAAGGATGTCCTGCGACGGGGCTTGCGGCGGCTCTGCGGGAAGCCCCGCGCGGTGGCGAATGAGGCCGTCCGGACGCGCCAATTCGCGTTCGATCCGCCCGGCAATGGCCTGCGCCGCATTTGCATATTCGGTGTTTCTGGCAACTTCCGCGCCATTCACGCATCGCCAAAGCGCCGCTGCCAGCCGGGCATTGGGCGCCGCGAAAAACCGGCAATCGAGCGGAGGCGCGGCGCGCTTGGAACGATCCTCGATGAGCCGTTTGCGGAGTTCGACGGCCATTTTTGCGCATTCAGCGGGGGAGAGGCGGCGCAGGCGGCGCGAAGCCTCTTCAATCGTCATCGCTCGGCGCGGAATGTAGGGATTTCTGCGCCATTGAGTGGCCGTCGAGGATGCGTCGGCGTTCGCAGCGGGAGGATTGTCAGCGCCGTCCAAGCCGGGAATATCATACAAATATCCGGCGAGCGCGGCCATATCCGCGGGCAATTCCGCCGCCAGTTGATCGGGCGTCCAGCAATAATACGCCGTAGGAGTCTCTCCGGGCGCGGCGGCGGCAAGCGAGGCGGCGAATCCGCCTTCGCTCAAGGCCATGCGGCGGCGCAGGAAACTCCAGATTTCGCTCTGCGCCTCGCCATAGTCGGAATCGGGCGCGACGCGCTGCATATCGGCGAGCAGGCCCATGAATTCCGCATTGATTCCCAGCAATTTCTCGAAAGCAGGCTGCCGCCACAGGCCATCGACCGCGTAGCGAAACATGCCGCCCTCGATTGGATCGAGAATGGAGCCTTTGTGCATGGCGTCGAACGCGGCGCGGACCAATCCGAGCGACGGCGCATCGCCGTGTTCGATGCCTTCTTCCAGGAGGAATTCATAGGCGGCCACGTCGGGAAAACGCGGCCCGGCGGGCGGCCCAAATCCCGGATAACGCTGGACCCACGCGCCAAAAAGCGCGCCGCGAACCGCCTGGACCGAGTCTGTGGTCAGCGGACCTTCCGAGGCGAGGTTCGACTTCATCGTGGAATAGAGCCAGTCTGAAAAATCGCGCGCCTGCGTGCGGATGTCCTGGTATTTATCCTGATATAAAATGGCCGCCTGCTGGCACATCGCGAAAAATCCACGCCCATCTGGCGACTCGCGCGGCACATAACTGCGGGCAAAAAACAGATGGCCCTCCGAAGTGAGAAACGCGACGAGCGGCAGACTGCCAACTTGTCCGCGCGAGGTAATCTGGGCCAGGCGCAAATACCGGGCGCACAGATCAGGCCGGTCTTCCGCATCCACGCGAATGCACACAAAATGCTCGTTCAGATACGCGGCCACCTTGGGGTCGCTGTAGTTTTCCGTCTGCATGCGCGACGCGGGAAAAGACCACGATGCGCCCATGTCGAGCAGGACGGGGCGGCGCAAACGCCGGGCTTGCGCAAAGGCAACGCGGCCCCACGGACGCCAATACACGGAGGATTGGGAGGACGGGGAGGACGGCTGAGTTGTCAGATAAGGCGAATCCGCGGCAGTTGGATGCGAGGCGGGATCGCCGGCATCATTCTGGTCCGCCCATGCGCCAGCCGCTGGAACAATCAGCAAGGCAAACACAATACATCGAAGCGTCGAATACACAAACACGCTCCTTCAATGTTCCGGCGGATTGCCTGCGAAAATGGAATGCAATCCGTCGGTGTTTCTGCGGGGTTTGCAGGACCGCGAGCGGGATCAGCGGAGGAGTATCCCGTTCGCGCCGGAATCGGCTGGCCGAAAAAACTCGAGGATTCGCGCCATGAATTCCGCCCGCGACGCCTCGGGATATAGCGTCTCGAAGGGTATGGCGGAAAGAACAATTCGCGCTTCGGCGGAAGAATCGGATACGGCGCCGGCAAACGTCACAGCGGCCACATCGCTGCCCGTTCCGTAAAGCAAAGCGGCCTGCGCCGTGCCTCGCGCGGCAAGAACATCAGGATATTTCACGTCGTATGTGCCCTGCGAACCATTGTCGAATTGCAGCGACAGGCCGCTGAATATGCCGCCGGCAACCCCGCGCGCCGTATAGACGCCCGCATCGTCGGCAAGGTAATCCGCCATGAGAGTATTGCGGAAAAACGCCGAGTCGTCAGCGGATCCGTTCGAATAATCGTTCGCCGCGCCGCCTTTGGCCACAAGGTCCCAGCCGATTTCCGAACCGGAGGCGAATAGCCGCCCGCCTGCGCGCAAAAACGCCTTCACCAGTTCCTGTTCGGCCGCGCTGAAGGTCTCGCTTTCCGTGGCCTCTTGCCCGAGGTTCCAAAGAACAATCTTGTAGTCCGCCAAATGGATGTCGCCGCGCGTAACCATTTCATTGGTGCAGGAATCGAACGCAGCGCCATTGGCTGCCAGGGCGTCGCCGTAACGCGCGGCGAAAGTGTTTGGCGCGCCCGCGCCCTGCGTTTGCCAGCGGTCGTATCCGCAGACCAGCAAGATGCCCGATGGTGTGGCGCCCGGCATCGCGCACATCGTGTTGGAGTCGGCGCTGGCGGTTCCATTGTTCACGGCGGCGATTTTCACCGCACAGGATTCGCCAGCCGCCAAGCCGGAAATCGCGCGGCTCTGCGAGTTTGGCCCCAGCGTTGTCTCATTGGCTTCAAGCGTCCATGCCCCCGCTGCGCCTCTGCGCACCCACAGGCGGTATCCATTCGTTGCGTAGCCAATCCAGCGCGCCACCACAGAATCCTGCGTAGTGCGGATAACCGAAACCAGCTGAGGCGCCGCGGCGGGCATTTGCAAAAATTGCATTGTGCGGCGCGCCATCTCCGCGCGCGACGCGGCGGGATAAATGGTCTCAAATGGGAATCCCGCAGTCACCACACGGCCTTTATCGGTTGATGCGCGCGCCACAGCCGCCACACCACCCATTCCGCCCATGTAATTCACTGCCGCCGATGCACCGCCCGCCGCGGCAAAAACGTCCGGCGTCGCCACATCATAAGCGCCTTGCGTGCCGTTGTCGAACGCGAGCGCCAATCCTTCAAACACCGTGCCCGCCGCTCCCATCGCCTGGTAGGTTCCGGCGTCATCCGACGAATACCCAATTCCCAAATAGGTATTGGCGAAGGCCGTATCATTGGGGTGTCCGTTTTTGTAACTCGCCGCCGTGTTTCCTTTGCTCACAAGGTCATAAGCGATTTCCGACCCCGAGGCGAAAAGCCGCCCGCCGCCATCGAGGTATTCCTGCATATACATCTGCTCGGCCCACGAAAAGGTTTCATCGAGCAGCGATTCCTGTCCGTTGAGCCAGACAACCGCCGCGTAGTCCGCCAGCGTGACATGATTACTGATCACGGCCTCGTTCGCGGCGTAATCAAACGAAAGCCCCAGCGTCGCTCCGTATCCGCCCAGATCGAGCGCCGCCCGCGCCACGAGTTCGCTCCGCCGCCCAAACTGGTCACGATAGCGGTCATAGGCGTTCACGAGCAAAACCTGCGAGGCGTGGCCGGCGAGGCAAATCGGCGCCGCATCCGAGGCGATTGTTTCGTTTGCGCCATTCACGGACGTCATGCGGAAGGAATACACCACCCCGGGGAGCAAGCCCGAAACCTCGCTTAAGCGTGTGGCAGGCGTCAGTTGGTCCGTGTCGCGCAGCAACGCATAGTTCCCTCCATCCATGCTCTGATACAGACGGAAGCCCGTGGATGCCTGTCCGTCCCACCGAATGGACACGCGCTCGACGCCCGATCGCACAACATACGTAATGTCGGGTTCGTCGTAGTTGATCGTTTTATATGTGCCCTTATTGTAGCGGATGGGAACGTAACCAGAAAACTCGCTCATCGCCAGGGCGCGGTGAACCGTCCGCCACAACGCTCCGCCGCCCGCAGTGCATTCATACACCATGATTGTATTGATGTCGCTTACGAAATAGTCGAAGAGGCGGATATGGCTGCCGGATTTGTTGATGGCGTCGCCGCGCTTGAGTTGCTCCCAGGTGATCGAGTTGCTAATCGCGGAAAAACCGCTCGTGGCATAGCGGCTGGAGGTCCAGCAATTCGAAACGAATCCCGAGCAATCGTCTCCCGTGCAATAGGTTTCATACGAAGAGTCGCTGCTTGTGTCGATGTTGCCCGGTCCATCTCCCGCGGCGATGCGAGAAAGATAAAGGGCAGTGCTGTCTTCCCCGCCCCAGCAATACGCGACGCCGGTTTTCCAGCCTGTCGTGTCGTAAAAACATTCCGCGCCTGGACGGTTCGAATAGTCCAGATTTGCGTTCGAGCAATACCAGCGCAGCGTGGAAAAATCGACGGCGATGGAAAGCGAACGGTCCCGCGGGACATCGTTGTTCACTTTGCCATCATAGGCGGCGCCGCGGCCCGGCGAAAAAATTCCCAGCGCCAGCGCGCCCAGGGCGAAAGACACTAGATGCAGTCTCATGATTTTACATCGCATGAAGAAGGATATCGACTCCCCGGCGCGTTGTCAGCACCTGCAGCACCTGCCCGTCCGGACATATTTCCGTTCTTTTATATATCGTTGTGTGATAATTGTTCGGCAGATCGAAAACGGCCAGCAGCGCGCCCGAGGGCGAATAACGACGCACCTCCAACCCTACGCGCCCATCTTCTTCCACGCGTTCGATTTCCACATAGAGGCGTCCGGCCGCATCCGCTCCGCGGAACAACGCCGCGCCCGCCCGCCCGCGATCGAGTTTCACCGGGATGCTCACGAGCGCCTTGCCGTCCTCGTCGAACCCCAGCAGGCGGATTTCCTCGCGATCCATGCGCTTGATGGAAAAATGCAGTGTCTGGCTTGTGGCGCCCGAAGATTGCGACGCGGAAAGCGAGGAGCGGGAACGCGGTTCGGAAAAGGTGATTCGGGCTGGGCGTCCAAGCGCCACTTTACGAGCCTGTTCGGCGGCGGCTAGCAGGTGCGGCTCATGCGCGGCGGAGGCGGAGACGTCGGCGCCAGCGGTTTTTGGCCCTTTGACGGGCGCAGATGCGGCGGCCACAGCGGCCACGCAATGCACGCGCTGATCCGCTCCGGCCAGCCAGATGCCTGACTCGGAGTCCGCAAAAAGGTCCATGCCGTAGCCTTCGACGGCGGCCAGGCGCGAATTGAGTTCGCCCTCCGCCTGAATTTGCCCATCCGCTGCGCAGGTGATCATGCGGTTTCCCTCGCGCGCCACAAAACCGCCCGCGCCATCGCCGCAAATCGCCGAGGGGGCCATTCCGCGCGCCACAACGGCGATTTTGCCCGACTGCAAATCCACTCGCTTGACCACGTGTTGCGCCGAATCCAGCAGCAAAACGGATGCGCCCGTTGTGCCGTTATCCAGCGCCCACGAAAGCAGCGCGCCCGTTTCCCATTCCGGCCCTGAAATCAACCCGGCGCCTTTTTCCTCTTTGCCCCAGGGCAGAAAGGCGGCGCGGCGCGTTGAGTATGCCTTGGCGGATTGCGAAAAAACCTTGGCGGATTCTTGTGCCGCGAAGGCCGCAGACCCCCCTGGTCCACTTGTCGCCGCAACGAAAAACAATAAAAAAACAGGCGCGAATCGAACCAATCCGCCGATTCGCCGCGGGGTGAAGCTAAGTTCAATAAAGGCCATGCGACTCGATTCCAGCTTTATTTGCGCTGCCCTTGCGCTTGGGCAGGAGGTGGGGCGAGGCGGCTGCCTCATAATGGATTAAACGCCGGCTCAGCTCGGAATTTTCCGCACGTCCCCCCTTCGCGCAAGGCCCGTCCCTTCCTTCGTCTATCAACTACACCTATTCGCGGATGAGTCCCTTTGCAACCAATTCCGCATGAGCTTTTTCGAGCGCGTCCACAGCCTCCTGCTTTTCGCCCCATTCGGCGAGCTCCCGCAACCCCTCATCGAGGCTTACCTGGGGCTGGAAACCAAGCGCCGCGATTTTCGAGTTGTCTCCGTAACAGTGGCGGATGTCGCCCGAGCGGAATTTATAGACCACCTTCGGTTCGAGGTCCTCGCGCCCGTAGAGCCGCGCAATCGTGCGCGCCAGCGTCAGGATTGAAGCCGGACGCCCCGTGCAGATATTGATCGGCTGCCCGTTGGCGCGCGGGTCTTCGAGCAACATCAATTTGGCCCGCGCCAAGTCGTGCACGCTGATGAAATCGCGCCGCTGCTCGCCATCCTCGTAGATCAGGGGCGCGTGGCCGTTTTTCACGCGCGACGAAAAAATCGCGGCCGCCCCCGTGTAAGGATTGTTGAGACTCTGGCGCGGGCCATAGACATTGAAAAACCGGCACGCCACTACCGGGATTTTATACGCCTGGCCAACGATCAGGCTGTATTCCTCCTGGTCCTTTTTCGCCTGCGCATACACGCTTGTGCAACGCAGCGGTTTGGACTCAGGCGTCGGCACCGGCTCAAGCACTTCGCCCGTTTCCGGGTCGCGCATTTCGAAATCGCGCCGTTCGAGCTGCTCATCGGGGCGCAACGCGGGCGAAAGCAGCGCGCCGTCGCTTGGGCGGCGGTATAGCCCCTCGCCGTAGATGCTCATCGAGCTGGCCACGAGCATCTTTTCCACGCGCGTCTTGTCGTTCACAAGGATGTCGAGCAGCGTGGCGGTGCCCGTCACGTTCACGTCCACATATTTGCGGACCTGATACTGCGACTGACCGACGCCGACGCACGCGGCGTCGTGAATCACGGCGTCGATGCCATCGAGCGCGCGCTTAAGCGCATCGCGATCGCGCACATCGCCGCGCACGAATTCCGCCTCGCGCGACAGATACGCCGGCGGCCCGTCGAGCGCCCCATGAACCTGCGGCTCCAGATTGTCGAATACGCGAACCTTATAGCCTTTCGCGAGGAGCTGATCCACCGTATGCGAACCGATGAACCCCGCGCCTCCGGTAACGAGCACGTGCTTGAACATCACTGCTTCCTTGCCTGTGGCTTGGACATATCGTCCAAGTCTTCTGGTGACTTGGACATCCCGTCCAAGTCTTCTGGTGGCTTGGACGTCCCGTCCAAGATTCTTTGGCGGGCTTTCCGATTTTGAACAGGCACTTACTTCTTCGGTTTGAGGGCCTGCGCCTCGACGCAAGTGATTGCGGCCACCTGGGCCACGTCATCCACCGATGCGCCGCGCGAAAGGTCATTCACCGGCTTGGCCACGCCCTGAAGGAGCGGCCCGAGCGCGATCGCGTTCGCCAGGCGCTGCGTCAATTTGTAGGCAATGTTGCCCGCGTCGAGATCGGGGAAGATGAGGACGTTGGCGTGTCCGGCCACGGGGCTGCCTGGGCATTTGCGCTCGCCGACCGAGGCGACCAGCGCGCTATCGCCCTGCAATTCACCGTCGCAGGGGAGGTCCGGGCGGCGCTGCTGAACGAGCGCCGTCGCCTGGCGCACTTTGTCGATGTCCGGGTGTTCGGCGCTGCCCTTGGTCGAGAATGAGAGCATGGCGATCATCGGTTTCAGGTCTGGCATAAGCGCCTTGCCCGTTTCCGCCGAAGAAATCGCGATGTCGGCCAGTTGCTCGGCCGTCGGATTGGGCACCACGCCGCAATCGCCATATACGAGCACGCTTTTGTGGCCCCATTTGCTGCCTTCGGGCAGGATCATGAGGAAGATCGACGAGATCGTCTTGATGCCTGGGGGCGTTCCGACGAGTTTCAGCGACGCGCGGATGACGTTCGCGGTCGAATTGAGCGCGCCCGCCGTCATGCCCTCGACATCGCCCGCCGCCACCATTGCCGCGCCGAAAAACAGCGTGTCGGAGAGGACTTCGCGCACCTGCGCGTCTGTAAGGCCTTCTTTTGCGCGCCGTTTTTGATAAATTTTGATATACTCGTCCATTTTCGGACTTGTGGTGTGATCGATGCTTTCGATGCCCGAAATGTCCTCGCCACACGCCTTGGCGCGGGCTTCGAGTTTGTCGCGCGGACCGACAAACACCGGAATGCAATAGCCTTCTTTTTTCGCTTTGAGACCGGCTTTAATTGTGCGGTCATCGTTGATTGCTTCCGGAAGCACGATGCGGCGCGGATCCGCCTTGGCGCGCCCCAGGATTTCGTCCAGCATATTCATGTCATGCCACTCCCAACGATAATGATAATGAGGAACAAAGGCGAAGAGAATCCCCTTCGTTTTTGCCGCCGCAGGCTGTCCAATGGCTTCCCCGCGCATCAAGGCCATTCTTTCCGCGGACCGCGCCGCGAATGCGTCTCCTCCCTGTTGCTGGCGAAATATGCCGGCCCGCGTTTATGCTTGAGCTGCTGCGAAGAATCGCGACGCATTCGGCCATCACGCCCTATGTTTTCATTGTTCGTAGTTCAAACTTCAGTTTGCCTCTTATTGAACGCTCTGCCGAATTGGACTCAATTCGGGGACAGCAACCAAATAGGGTAACGTGTTACTCGTTTGGAGACGGACCAGAACGTCTGGGCAAGTAGGATGAACCGCCAGGTTCGTCGTCGCGAGAAAAGGCAAATCCAGTAAATTTTCGTGTTCAAGAGGCGATTCTGGCGAATCACCCTACTCAAAAAGCGATTCTCAACGCCGAATAATGGAATTGTCTCGAAAAACGGAATTGTCCCGAATAACGGGATTGTCCCGGGGAACGAATTTCCATTCTCGGGCAAAGATTCTCTGCGATATCTGCGCCTCTGCGGTGAATTCTCATTTTTGGGCATGGGATGCGAAAATGGGATCGCGAGGCTCCGCACTCGCGTTTGCTTCTGGCGTGCGGCGGGATAGTTCGGGCGTGAGGGAATAAGAGAAAGACGCGTGGGGGTAAAAAGACGCGAGTGCGGAGCCTCGCGATCCCAGCGATCCCACGGTACAATTCTGTAAAACTTCTATGATTAGCAGGGATTGCAGGATATAGCGTTCTTTTCTTCAGGCCCAACCGCGATCTGCGCCCGCGCGGCGGAACGAACATCGCCGGGA
>CAYUNT010000021.1:0-34760 GCA_964446285.1 uncultured Candidatus Sumerlaeota bacterium
GTCCTGTGAAGAGGATTGCCCGGGGAATGGGAACAGAATTACGGGAAAATGGTATTATACGCAGCGATGCAGCGATCAACTACAGCGCGCATCCCGGAAGAATTCATAGGTATTCCTGCGCATTTCCTTGCAGATAGTCAATCAGGAGGACTTGGGCAGAAGAGGCTCGCGAGTGGCGATCAGGCGGCCGAAATTCAGGTCGAGCCGCGTAGGGCTGTAATCGAACGCCGCGATGGAAAATCCAGCATCCACAAGAAACCGCAACAAATCCAAACCCGTGTGGCGCTCGCCCTCGACGTCGTGAAATTCGAGGGAAATGGTGCGGATGCGGCGCAATATCTCCAGAGGAGCGGCGTAAAAGATGTCGTATTCCGCGCCTTCGCAATCCATTTTCAGAAAGTCGCATGTTTCGATGCGATGGCGCTCGAAGGCGTCCGCAAGGCTGATGACATCAACAGAAATCTCGCCCCCGCCCTCCCTCTCGCCCGCCGCGGATTCGCGTTCGACTTTGCGCGAAAACATACTGTGTCCGGCGGGATTGCGCGGATTCAGACGCAGCGGGATCGAGCCGGTCTGGCTCCAGACTCCCGCGCAAACACAGAGGACATTCTCGCATTGATTGAGGCGAAGATTCCCCTGGCAAAGCGCGTGATTTTCCGGAACAGGCTCATAAGCAATGATGCGTGAACCGGGACCGAGATTGCGCGCGGCAAACACGCTGAAGCACCCCAGATGCGCGCCGGCGTCGAGCACCACCGCGCCCGGATGCCCGAACGGAAAATATGCGGCATAACGGCGTTGATAAAACACTTCTTCGACAATCGAAAAATCCTCGCGCCGCACCCGAAAAACGAGGCCCGAATAAGGTTCGACGCGATACAGTTCCACGGCGCCGTTCATGCTCAATGCGCCATTTTCACCATCTGCACCCGTCTTTTCTGTTTCGCGCTGCATTTTGGGAAATGGTGCGGAAGAGGGCAATAAGCGGCGAGCCAGTCGTCGAAGAAGATTGTGAAATTGGCTCATGGCAATGGAGAATCCTATGTATGTGCTTATGCCGGCGAATGGCAATTACCAGGATTTCTTCCGGCGGGTGGGAGTGTATGCTGAATAGCCTGACTTGGAATAACCCGGCTTGCAGGATGAACCGAAGGAACTGAACGAACCTGCGGCAAGTGGGGAAGCGGCCGCTTTTCGTGAAGGCGCCTGGCCTTCGGCGAATACTCCGGGGTCTAGCTCGAATAAAAACCGCGACGGCGCATTGAAATTGTCCTGTCCCCATGCAAAGCGCGAAATGGCGTGTGAAAACGCGAGGCGTTTGCGGGCACGCGTTATCCCGACATAAAACAAGCGCCGCTCTTCTTCGTCGTCGCCCTGCGCATCCACGGAACGCGCGAGAGGAAACAGCGGCTCCTCCAGGCCGATAATAAAAACCGCGTCAAATTCAAGCCCCTTGGCGCAATGCAGCGTCATGAGCGAAACGCCATCCATCTCGCCCTGTTCCGTGTCGCTTGAGGCGGTGAGGGCGATTTCCTCCAGCCAATCTCCAATTCGCGCCTTGGGATTTGCGCGGCCATATTCGCCGAGGACGTTGTCAAGTTCGTCGATGTTTTCGCGCCGCGTGATGGCCTCGAGCGTTTGGGGATCGCCGAGTTCTTCGTCGATATAACGTGTATCATCGAGGATGCGCTTGAGAAGCGTCTGCGGGCGCAATTCGGAATGCACGTGATTCCATGCCTGAATCTGGCCTAGAAATTCCTGAACGACTTGCGCCTTTCGCCCGGCGAGTTCTCCCTTTTCGACCAAGCGTCTGGCGGCCTGATAAAGCGGCATTTTTTCCACGCGGGCGCAGGCGGCAAGGTTTTCCACCGTGGATTTTCCTATGCCGCGCTTGGGAACATTCACAACGCGCAGGAAAGCGACATCGTTCGACGGGCTTTCCGCCAGGCGCAAATAGGCCATCAGGTCTTTGACTTCTTTGCGTTCGTAAAACCGGATGCCGCCCACGATGCGATAAGGGATTTTAGCGTAGCGCAGCGCATCTTCCACCGCGCGGCTGAGTGAATTGATGCGGTAAAACACAGCCATTTCGCTATAAGGAATGCCTACCGCGCCGCGCAGTGTTTTGATGCGTTCGACCACCCAATCCGCTTCCTCGCGTCCGTCCATGCTTCGGCGATATTCGAGCGCGCTGCCCTCCTCTCCCGCCGTGAAGAGCGTTTTTCCCAAGCGCTGCTTATTGTTTTTGATGAGGGAATCGGCCGCTTTCAGAATCTGGCGGGTCGAGCGGTAGTTCTGTTCAAGGCGGACAAGGCGCGCCTCGGGAAAATGCTTTTGGAAATCGAGAAGATTGTGAATGTCCGCCCCGCGCCAGGAATAAATGCTCTGATCCTCGTCGCCGACGACGCACAAGTGGCGGTGCTCGCCCGCCAGGAGTTCCACAAGGCGAAACTGCACGGCGTTTGTGTCCTGATATTCATCGACGAGAATATGCTGATACCGGCTGCGCCAGAACGCGAGCGATTCGGGATGCTGCTCGAAAAGGCGGACTACCTTGAGCAGGAGGTCGTCGAAATCCACGGCGTCGCTGCGATCGAGAAAATCCTGATACGCGCGATAAATTGCGGGATAGGGAAGATCGCCGTGCTGGAATTCCTCGATTTCTGCAATGTCTTCGGGACCAAGCATTCTTGACTTGGCCGCGCTGATCACCTCGGCCACTTGCGCGGGCTTTACGCGCTTGGAGTCGATCTCCATCTGCGAAAGAACGCTCTTGACCACGGCGATTTGATCGTCGTCGTCAAGGATTTGGAACCGCTCTGAAAGCCCGGCGCGAACAGATTCTCGGCGCAGAATCGAGGCGCATCGCGAGTGAAACGTTCCGATGGGCAACGTTGTTTCGGACGGAAGGCCCAGCAAATGCAGCACGCGCCCGCGCATCTCGCCCGCGGCTTTGTTCGTGAAAGTTACGGCGAGAATCTGCCAGGGCGGAACTCCGTGGCGCGCGGCAAGATTTGCGATTCTATAGGTAATGACGCGGGTTTTGCCCGACCCGGCCCCGGCAATGACCAGCAACGGGGCCTCCATAAACTCGACTGCCTCGCGCTGAGGCGGATTGAGGTCGTTCAGGAATTCAGCGGTGAACAGGGGCGAACCAGAAGGGGGCACAGGAATCGCTCAAAAAGAAAATGGAAGATCATGGCGGCGTTGGGCGCCAGCCAGCGGACACTCAACCGGACCCCGGAGAGTTGGACAATCCGAATTTGAATCGATGCGAGCCACATCACGCAAGTTCGTCTTTAATGTGCGCGGGCAGTGCGCCGCCAGGATGGAGCGCAGTCAGCAGCACCGTGCGGCACAATTGAATTTGAATGCGTGAATTATCATATTCAGCAGGATTTCCGCCCCCTCGCGAATCCATTGGCGCACATCATAGCGCATGGCTTGCACCATCGCGATTGGGGACACGATCGGAACCGCAGTTCGATGGCCTGCACCATGAGCGCCAGGCATTTCAGCGGTTCTTTTTCCGACTGAATGGTTACAGTTCCCTCGATGCGACCGGGCCGGGCATTTTCCACACGGAACCATGCGCGCCGGGTAATAGCCCACCTCGCGGAGTTTTTGAATAATGGCCTCTTCATTCGCGGCGTTGATCCTCCCACGCGCCTTTTTGCCCATTTTGTCCAATGCTTCATATTTGAATTCTGGCATAGGGATTTGTTTTTATGAAAAATACGCGGGGAGACAGCGTATCGAGGCAACTTTGCCGCTGAGCCATCATGAAAAGAACGTGCCGACGCACTTCAAGGCCTCTATCAATCCATAGCGTGACACAAAGAGGATTTTGCGTGCGTTGCCCATTGCAGCCGGACGCGAAAGCATCAAGCCGCATAGACGGCGGCTCTTTCTTGTTTGGATTCGTTGTTTTTGGGCAAATTGAGTGGCGGGAGCGACGAGACTCGAACTCGCGACCTCCGGCGTGACAGGCCGGCGTTCTAAACCAGCTGAACTACGCCCCCGCTTCTCGGGCCGGTCGAAACCCCATCGCGGGTTTCTCTCGCGCCCTACAAAGGTTCCATAATCCATATACACCCTGCGCGGTCAAGGGCATTTTCCTCGCCAAAAGCGCTAAATTTCGCCAATTTTTGGCTTTTCGGCATCTTCCATCCCCCCAAGCGCCGCGGAATCGGGCGCGGGCGGTTCCGCGCAGGCGGGAAAAATCAGCGAAACCTGCAATATCCGCCTCTCCCCCACAAGATGCGCCTCCATTCGAATGCCGAGTTGGCGTGCAAAGGCAGCGGCGACGGCCAGCCCCAGGCCACTGTGCGCAGAATCGGAACGCGCCGCGTCTTTGCGCCAGAACGGCTCGAAAATGTGCTGAATATCCTCGGGTAAAAGCGAATCGCACGTGTTGGAAATCACCACTTCGATTGCACCTTCTTCTTCGCCTTCATTTTCTCTGCTTCTGCGCGCGGCGCGGATCTCGATGCGGCCTTTCTCGGGCGTGTATTCTGCCGCGTTGGACATCAGATTGGCCAGAATCGAGGAAACCATTGCCGCATCGGTCTCAACATCCAATGGGCGGGCGATTTCCTGCGCGACATCGAGGCGGCGGGCGCGCGCCTGCTCTCCAAAGACTTTCCAGGACTCGCGGATCAGTTCGCCCACATCGACGCGCGCAAGGCTGGGGACCTGGCGGCCAGATTCGCAACGGGCGATGGCCAGCAGCGCGCCAACAAGGCGTTCCATCTGCTCCGCGATTTCCAGCGCCTCGCGCAAGGCGCGTTCGCCTGCTTCCGCGCCTCCGGGAAATTTCAGCGCCACTTCGGCCATCGTGCGCAACTCGGCAATGGGCGTGCGCAATTCGTGGGCGGCGTCGGATGTGAACCGGCGTTCGCGTCGGAACGACTCTTCCAGGCGCGCCAGAAGATCATTCAATTTCTCGCATATTGGGCGGAGTTCCACTGGCATCGCAGCCGTGGGAAAGCGCATTTCGAGCGTCGCGGCGTTGATTTGCGCGGCGCGCGCGGCCACTTCGTCGAGCGGACGCAATCCCCGCCGCACGCTCATCCAGACAAGAATGCCGGTCCCCGCCAGCAAAACCACGCCCCAGGCGAGCAGCGCCAGGAAAAGCGTGTCGAGCGTCTGGCTGATGCGGGACCAGTCGCGCGCAACGGCAAGCAGGACGACAGGCGGGTCTTCTCCTTTCGGCGGATTTTCATCTTTCTCGGCCCCCATCTTTGGACTGAACTGAATTAGAATGGCGCGCCCGTCGCGATCGCCCGGAAGTTCGAGATTCCAGTATTTAGGGAATCGGGCATTTTTCTTCATCCGGTGCAGGAGCGAATGCTTCCCGAGCGAAGGCGAACGCAATAGCGTTGTGCCGTCTTCGAGCCACATTTGGAAAAAAGCGCCCTGGCGCGGAGAAGCGAAGTCCGAAAACTCATCCGGGGCGAATTCGCATTCGATTTTGCCTTCATCCCATTCGACCATGCTGGCGAGGTTGCGCGCCTCGATGGCAAGGGTGGAATCAAACGCGCCCACAAGGGCTTTGCGCGTGCAGGCGTAAAATCCCGCGGCGCAGGCTGCAAAAAACAGAAGCAGCCCGCCTAAAAGCCAGACGCCCAGCCGGAGACGAATCGAGTTCATGGTTCAGAGCAAATCTCGGCGAAATAATTTACCACAAAGACACAAAGGCACGAAAACACAAAGAGCAAAAGGGAAAAAGCTTCCGGGCGAAACTGTGTTTGCTTTCCATTCTTTTCTTTGTGCCTTTGTGTCTTTGTGGTGATTTCTTCATGGTTCCTCGGAGGATTCAGGCAATTCGAGCACGTATCCCATGCCCCGGCGGGTCTGAATCATCGAAGGCGCGCCGGGGCGGTCGATTTTCCGGCGAAGAGCGCAGACGGCGGAGTCCACTACGTTGCTCATCGGATCGGCGCGATCGTCGTAAATGTGCTGCTCAATATCGGTGCGAGAAATAACTTTGCCGGGCTGAAGCGCGAGGAGTTCAAGCAGGGCATATTCGCGCGGCGGAAGCGGAATCACCTCTCCATCCGGCGAGCGCGAGACGGTGCGCGCCGCCGTGTCGATCACCAAATCGCCAATGACAATCCGAGGATTGCGGGCCTGATAAGCGCGGCGCGCCAGGGCCTGGATTCGCGCCGTGAGTTCCTCGAAGGCAAATGGCTTAATCAGATAATCATCCGCTCCTGCATGAAGTCCTTCCACCCGGTCCTCGACAGCATCTTTTGCCGTCAGGATCAGGACGGGCGTCTGCCTGCCCTGGCCGCGCAGCCGTTTCAGCAGGCTGAGGCCATCCAATCCCGGAAGCATCAGGTCCAGGATGAGCACGTCATATTCGTTGGACTCCGCCAGCCAAAGGCCTTCGTTCCCGTCGCCTGTAACGTCCACAGCGTAGCCCATTTTCCGCAGCCCGGCAGCCACGGAACGCTGAAGACGCTTGGAATCCTCGACGAACAAGAGCCGCATTATTTTGTTCCGGAAGGAACTGAAGGTGCGGGCGGGATTTTGGAAGCGGATGAAATGGAATGAGCGGAAGGAACAGCAGCCGCATTCCCCTTGCCCGCTGTATCCGGCGGCGCACTTTCCGCTTTTCCCTCCACCGCGCCAAAACCGTAGCGGACCAACCCCAGCGAGCCGTCCTTAATCAATCCAATGCCCGCCGCGTAGAATTTATACTCCTTGCTTCCCGGTTCAAGCGGCGTTGTTTCGCATGTTTTGAGAACGCCGGAAAATACTCCAGCGGGAACAGTCAGCGTGTCGGTTGTGCTTACAATTTCGGCGCGATCCATTGCCTCGCCCGGCGCGATTTCCTGATAGTAGCGCGCGCCCACCAGCGGAACCCCCGGCATCATCATTCCATACACCGCGCCGTTTTTCCCAGATTCCCACGACCCGCCCGTGCCGGTCACTTTGCCGTTTTTATACGTCTTTGAATCCTCGCCAAAATAATACACGCTGTTGGTGCGCTTGCTGATGGCGAAATAATTCCTCGATATCTCGATGATTTTGCCGTCTTCGGATTCGCGTTCCTCGACAATGCGCGTCTCGATGCCATCGACCTTCTTGGTTTCGTCAAGAACAGTGATTGTTAGGACGACTTTCGCGTCATCCTCATTGCCCTCGAGTGTCTGCACATAGCCAGGTTCTAAAATGAAAAATGGATTTCTTCCTGTCGGGACCAGATCGGCCTTCTGCTCGCCGAAGGATTGCGTAAAGATTAAGTTATCCGGCGATTGCGGCGCTGCCTGCAGCGAGCAGCTGGCCATAGCAAGCGCGAAAATCACAGAAACAAAACGGATATTCATGCAACGTCTCCTTGCATGCTTAGGAACCGCGGAATGACGCCGGGGGCGTGCAATTGGCGCCCCCGGCTTATGCACTTCATGCTTCCAAATTCCGCCAAGCGAGACAGTCAGTCCTTCTCGTCGTCGCCGCCGTCCTTGTCGTGCTTCTTGCCTTCCTTGTGTTTCTTTTCTTCCTTGAACTTCTTTTCCCATTTGGCTTTTTCAACTTGGCCGGCAGGTGACACTTTGATTTCCTTTTCCTTGCCGTCCATTGTGACTTTGACTTCATAAACGGTCTTCGTGGCGGCGCATGCTTCGCCTATCTGCGCTCCAGGGATCATCTTTTCGATGGCGGCTTTGACGGCAGGCGGAAGCGCTTTCACCTGCTCTTCTTTTTCACAGATGGTTCCATTGGCGTCCATCACAACGGAATTCTTCATTCCATCCGCGGTTGTGTATTCGGCTTCGAACATCTTGACGCCGTCTTCCACTTCCGCAACGAGATCGGTCAATTTGCCCGCGCCGATGACCTTGGCCACGGTTTCCTGGACAGCGGCGGGAGCGGCGCTCATTTCGATTTTTTCCTCCTTGCCGCCTTCCTCGCGAGCCTCTTCCTTTTTCTCGTTTTCCTCATCCTCTTCTTTGATGATCGAGCCTGTGGCGGAGAATTTCGCTTCTACCTTTTTGCCATCGCGCGCCCACTTGGCCTCATACACAGCCTGGCCATCCTCGTCTTCCACTTCGATTTTGTCGATTTTCGCCCCTGCTGCTTCTTTCTCGATAGCCGCCTGCACAGCGGGCGGAACCTCGGACATTGCAACCTTGCCTTCCTTTATTTCCTTGTGTTCCTTTCCCTTATGCTCCCCCTTTTCTTCCGGTTTTGCATAGGACACAGCGGCCAGAATGGCCACCATCACAAACACACTGATTGCCCATGTCATGCGGCGCATAATCATTGCTGCTACCTCCGTTAATTTGCCTGCAAAAAGCAGTAACGCATCCACGCCCGCGTCAGAGCCAAATGGCCGGGGCGCAAAGAAGTCGTCTGCACATTGCCGAAGCAAACATTACGGATTCATGACGGCGGGGCAAAAAAACGCATAGCGCCTGCAAATCGACATATTAGAAAAGCCCTGTGATGCGGCCCTCGGCGTCGATGTCCACGCGCGTTCCGCCCGGAACGCTCGGCAGGCCGGGCATCGTCATGATGTCGCCGCAAAGCGCATAGAGGAATCCCGCGCCTGCCGACGCCCGCACCTCGCGCACAGGAACAACGAATCCGCGCGGACGGCCTTTCAAATTCGGATCGTGCGAAAGCGAAAGGTGCGTCTTTGCCATGCAGATGGGCAGCGCGCCCAGGCCCCAGCGCTCGAACCGCTCGATCTGGCGGCGCGCCTCGGGAAGGATTTCCACGTCTGAGGCTCCGTAGATAGTCGAAGCGATGGAATGAATTTTGTGTTCGAGCGGAATTTCAAGAGGATACAAAAACCCAAATTGGCTTGGGGATTCCGCGGCGCGAATCACCGCGCTGGCCAGCGCCTCGCCTCCTGCGCCGCCTTTGGCGTGGAGTTCGCTCACGACCACCGATTGCGCTCCGCGCCCTTCCGCCTCTTTGCGGACGAATTCCAATTCACCTTCTGTATCGGCCGGGAAACGGTTGATCGCCACCACGGCCGGAATGCCGAAGGTGCGCACATTCTCGATTTGCTTGAAGAGATTGGGCATTCCATCGCGCAAGGCATCGCGATTTTCCTCAACCAGCCCTGGCGGCAGCGGTTTGCCCGGCACGACCTTAAACCGCCCGCTGTGCATCTTGAGTCCGCGCAGTGAACACACCAGCACCGCCGCATCCGGTTGAAGCCCCGAGTAGCGGCATTTGATATTCGCGAATTTTTCCATGCCCATATCGGCGCCGAATCCGGCCTCCGTGACAACGTAATCGCAGTAACGCGTCGCGATAAGGTCGGCGATAATCGAAGAGTTGCCGTGGGCGATATTGCCAAATGGCCCGGTGTGGATGAGGCATGGCGTCCCTTCGACCGTCTGCATGAGCGTCGGCTCAAGCGTCTCGCGCATGATCGCGGCCATTGCCCCGGCGCATTTGAGGTCCTCGGCGGTGACGGGCATGTCTGATTTTGTCGCGCCGATGATGATCCGCCCGAGCCGCTGGCGGAAATCCTGAATATCATGCGCCAGCGCAAGAATCGCCATGACTTCGGAGGCGACAGCGATGTCAAAATGCGCCTCGCGCGGCACGCCATTGGCGCGCCCGCCCAGGCCAATAATCACGCTGCGCAAGGCGCGGTCCGACACGTCGATCACCCGCCCCCAGGTAATAGAAAACGGATCAATGTCGAGGGCGTTTTTATGATAGATATGGTTGTCGATAAATGCCGCCAGCAAGTTGTGCGCGATGGAAACGGCGTGGATGTCGCCTGTCAGATGGAGATTGAACTCCTCCATCGGGATGATTTGCGAATAGCCGCCGCCCGCCGCGCCGCCTTTGATTCCAAAGATAGGCCCCATGCTGGGCTGACGCACGGTGGACACGGTTTTTTTGCCCAGGCGATTGAGCGCCATGCTCAGCCCGATCGTGGTGACCGTTTTTCCCTCGCCGAGCGGAGTGGGCGTTATGGCTGTTACCACAACGTATTTCACGCCGGGGCGGGGCGGTTTTTTTAGTTCGGAAAGAGCGATCTTCGCTTTGTAGTGTCCATAAGGCGAAAGCGATTCGGGCGCAATGCCCAATCCTTCCGCGATTTCCTGAATGGGATGAGGTTGCGCTTCTTGCGAGATTTCCAGATCGCTTTTCATGGCTGCGATTCCTTGCTAAGAATTGAGGGATGCCGCTTGGACAATTCCAATGGGACCTTTGAGGCCTATGGGACTTATGGGATCTGTGAAACAGGCAAATTGCCGCCTCACAACCCACAACTTACAACTCACAACCCTCTCCTTACCTCCGCGGCGGTGGGTCATCGAACAAATCCGGATCGCGCGCCTTGAGAATCTCGATCAATTTGCCGCACGAGGCCACGCGCGCCCGCATCGCCTCGCGGCGCGAAGGCCGCAACACCGACAAAAGCCAATACACCGGACGGCGCAATCGCATGTCCAGAAGAATGGTTTGGATAAACCGGTCGCGAGCGGGCGGGGGCAATTGCCGGTTTGCCAGCAGCAACATGCTCCGATACGTGCGGCGGAAGCAATACTCCGGCGCGCGTCGAGTCGAGCTTTTTTGCCGGTGATAAAAATGAAAATTCGGAAGATGCACGATCCGGTATCCGGCCTTGCGGATGCGGAGGCACCAGTCCGCGTCTTCACAATAAATGAAATAGGCGGGTTCCAACGGGCCGGCTTTATCATAAGCGGCGCGCGGAACCATGATGCACGATCCCTGCAGCCATCCGCAATCGAAGGGCTGCGTGCGCCGGAACAAATGCAGGTGATAGCGGACTTTTTTCAGGAGTTCAATGACGGGATAAAGCATCGAATGAAACTCGATATAGCCCCAAGTCGATGGCAGGCGAAAAGCGCTTTGCTGCGGCAAACCGTCGCCGTGAAGCAACATGCACCCGGCAGCGCCCACGTCCGGATTCGATTCGAGAAAACGCAGCATCCCTTCGAGCGATTTCGTTGTGGGGATCGCGTCGGGATTGAGCAGCATTAAGTAATCGCCGCGCGCCTCCGCCAACCCCTGATTGCATCCTTCCGCGAATCCTTTGTTGGCGTTGTTGCAAATTAGCCGCACCCAGGGAAAATCGCGGGCAATGACGCCAACGGTATTGTCTGCCGACCCGTTGTCCACAACGACAACCTCGATGGGAAACGCAATTTCGGAGCGGATTTTATCCAGAGCGCCCAGGAAATCGCCTATCTCATCCGCATGATTCCAAGTAACGGTGATCGTGGAAAGACGAGGCTTCGGAGCCTGGGAGGAGGCGGAATCGTTTGGGGCGGAGGGGGGCATCGGCGGCATTCCTTTGGACGGGGAAAAATAGACAGGATTTACAGGATGGACAGGACGGAAAAAATCACCCGGCATTTGGCCCTGCTTATCATGTCCATCTTGTCAATCCTGTCTATTCCTTCAATATCCTCCGCGCCTCTTCGTCCAGCGCGGCGAGATACTGTTCTCGGACGATTTGCGCGGCGGTTCGGATATGGAATTTTTCGAATGCGATTTGTCGCGCCCGCCGTCCCATCGCTTGCGCGGCCTCGGGATTGGCCACCATCCATTCGAGCGCACGAACAATTTCCTCCGGACGGCCCGGTTCGATCAAGAACGCGCTTTCGCCATGCACAACGGCTTCTGGCACGCCGCCAACCGGAGTGGCAATCACAGGCTTTTCCCAGGCCATTGCCTCGATCAGGGTCAGTGGCAGCCCTTCCCAAAGCGACGGCAGCGTGAAAATATCGGTGGCAGCAAGGATTTGAGGAATGTCACGCCGGTTGCCCGCGAACACAATGCGGTCCGCCACCGTTGTTGCGCGCGCCAGCGATTCAATTTCGGCGTTGATGCGCCCTTCGCCACCAACAACGAGCAGACGCCACCGCGGCCGCGCGGCGGCGAATTTCTCGAAGGCCGGGATGAGATACCGATGGCCCTTTTGCTCGTCCAGGCGCGCGATAATCGTGAGGACCCGGCTTTCTGGCGGAAAACCGAATCCGGCCAGAAACGCCTCGCGCGTATAGCTTTCGGGCAGGCGCAATTTCTCCTCCAGGCGCGCCCCGTTGTAGCAAAGAACGATTTTGTGTTCGGGGACGCCGCGTTCGAGAAGAAAATCGCGCACCTTGTTGGAAACGGCGAAAATGGCCCGCATCCGGCGCATCGTAAGGTTGTCGATTGCGTTGAAAAGAGGAAGTTTTTTCCAATCGTCGATGTTTTGCGAATGCGTGAAGACGCCGCGAATCCCGAGCAGCCGCGCGGCCGTGCGCCCATACACATCGGCGCGCCCGAGAGACGTATGCACAATATCCGGCGCAAAAGCGCGCATCTCACGCATTACCGCGAGCAGTGTTCCCGGAGAAAACAAACGCCTGTGCGCGAGTTCCGTCACGGGGATTCCGCGCGCTTCCATCTCGCCGCGCAATAACCCCGGATACAGGCACAAGACGCGAATCTCAAATTCGCCGCTCAGTTCGGGCAGCAGATCGAGCAGAAACGTCTGCGCGCCGCCAATCGAAAGGGCTGTAATGACATGAAGAACGCGGGGTTTTCGTTCGCGAGACGTCATGCGGGATACCCCGGAACTCTGGCAGGGAAAATGAGTATGAAAGTTCTTACCGCGAAAAACACGAAAAAGGCGAAAAAGCAAGCATTCGCGCAGATTCGTGTTTTTCGCGGTGTCATTTGCCTAACGGGAAGCACGGCGTGCGAGCGGATTATTCGCCCAAGTCGCCGCCGCCAATAGAACCGCCATTGGCGCCGGCAGAGCCATCAAAGCCACCGCCATAACCGCCGCTTTCGCGCCCGCCTTCGCGCCCGCCTTCGCCGCGGTTGCCACTGTCGCGGTTGCCGCCCCCATAACCGCCCTCGCGGCGTCCGCCGCCGCCGTAGCCGCCATGCGAGCCGCCGCCGCCGCGGCGTCCGCCACGGCCGCCATAGCCGCCGCGATCGCCTCGGTCGCCCCTGTCGTCTCCACGCTGGCGCGGGCCGCGTCCGTGCGGACGCCCTCCCCCGCCACCGCCACTGCGGCGATCATAGCGCGGAGCAGGAGGAGCGCCGCCTTCGCCGCCATCATCCGCCATCGGCGCGCCGCCGTTGTCATCGCCATCGCTTTCCTCGGGGCCGGCCACTTCCGCCAGCGCCGCGCGCCTTGACAAGCGAACCCGTCCGCGCTGCCGGTCGATGTCCAGAACCTTCACAAGCAGCGTGTCGCCTTCGCGGCAGATGTCTTCAACGCGATCCACACGGTAGTTGTCGAGTTCCGAGATGTGAACCATGCCGTCTTTGCCCGGCAGAATCTCGACAATGGCGCCCGATTCCATCACGCGCGTCACCGTTCCCGTATAGATTTTTCCCTCTTCGAGTTCGGCCGTGATGTTGGAGATGATCTCGATCGCCTTGCGTGATCCTTCCGCGTCCGTCGAGCAGATATAGACCGATCCGTCGTCTTCGATGTCGATCTTGCATCCGGTTTTTTCGACGATGTCGCGGATGACCTTTCCGCCCGGGCCAATCACCTCGCGGATTTTCTCGACGGGCACCTTGAGCACCGTAATGCGCGGCGCGTGGGGTTTGAGATCGGCGCGCGGAGCGGCTATGGTCTCGGCCATTTTGCCAAGGATGAACTCGCGTCCGGCGCGCGCCTGGTCAAGCGCCTGCGCCAGCAATTGCCGCGTAACGCCCGATACCTTAATGTCCATCTGAAGCGCGGTGATGCCCTGCGATGTGCCTGTCACCTTGAAGTCCATATCGCCCAGGTGATCTTCAATCCCCTGGATGTCCGAAAGGATTGTATAACGGTCGCCTTCCATGATGAGGCCCATCGCGATGCCCGCTACCGGGCGCGTGATCGGCACGCCGGCGTCCATCAGCGAGAGGCATCCCGAACAGACCGTCGCCATCGACGACGAACCGTTGGATTCGAGGATGTCCACTACGACGCGCATCGTGTAGGGGAAGGCGTCTTTCGTCGGAATGATCGGCAGAATGGCGCGTTCGGCGAGAGCGCCGTGTCCGATTTCGCGGCGTCCGGGACCGCGCGGCGGGCGAACCTCACCCACCGAATACGACGGGAAGTTGTAGTGCAGCATAAAGCGCTTGAACGACATCCCGAGAAGGTCGTCGATCTTCTGCTGATCTTCGATCGAACCAAGCGTCACAGAGGCGAGCGCTTGCGTTTGCCCGCGCGTGAAAACGGCCGAGCCGTGCGTGCACGGAAGTATATCGAGTTCCGACCAAATCGGGCGGATTTCGGTTGGTGCGCGACCATCGGCGCGCCGGCCCTCCTCGATCACGCGGCGGCGCATTCCGGCCATGTCGAACTCCTCGACAATCGCGGCGATTTCGCCTTCGCGCTCGGGAAATTGCTCGGCCAGCGCGTCCTGAATTTCCTCGATGGCCTGCTTCAGGCGTTTGTCGCGCGCTTTTTTCTCGAAAATCGTTTGAATTTCCGCCAGGTGCGGGCCAACCAACTTCTCGACAGCCGCTTTCATTTCCGCATCGACGGCCTTGGCCTCGAATGCGTTTTTCGGCTTGCCGCATTCCTCGCGGAACTTTTCGAGCGAGGCGCAAACAGTGCGAATCGCCTCGTGCGCCACTTCGAGCGCCTCGATCATCAGGTCTTCCGAGATTTCCTTCGCGCCGGCCTCGACCATGTTGATCGCCTTGGCGTGGCCCGCCACGACGAGGTCGAGATCGCCCGCTTCGATTTGCTCATAGGTGGGGTTGACGATGAATTTTCCATCCACGCGCCCGACACGCACGGCGGCAACCGGCGTAGTGAACGGAATATCCGACAGATACAGCGCCGCCGAAGCGCCGACAAGCGCCGCGGTTTCCGCCGGGTTTTCCTGGTCCATCGAGAGGACGGTCACATAGACCTGAACCTCGTTCATGAAGCCATCGGGAAACATCGGGCGGATGGCGCGGTCGATCAGGCGCGCGCGCAGCGTTTCGTTGTCGCTCGGGCGGCCTTCGCGTTTGATGAATCCGCCCGGGAATCGGCCCGAGGCGGCGTATTTCTCGCGATAATCCACCATCAGCGGAAAGAAGTCCTTGCCCACAACCGGGGCATCGGCGCCGACGGCGGCCACCAGGACGACGGTATTGCCGACGCGGACCGTGACCGCGCCGTTGGCCTGCTTGGCCAGTTTTCCCCATTCCAGATGCGCTTGCGTCTGGCCGTAGGGGATTTCTAAAGTGTGCAGCTCGTAAGGCCGCGGAGTTTCATTGGACATGGAGAATCGTTCTCTTTTGGTATGCGCGGCGCGTCCTGGGCAAACATTGGCCCTCATCGCGTCGCCGCGCGAAATTCGCCCGGGGGCAGGACCGGACATGCTGAGGAAGTTCGGAACTTTTCTATAAAGTGGCGCCCGCTTTTGCGCACCCCGGTGCGCGCCACATCATGGAAAAATCCCGCCAGCATGCCCTGCTCGAGCCTCGAACGCTCGCGAATCCTCCACACGGAGGATTGGCGTTTTTGCTGTTGCGGAGTTCCGGATCAGGGACGGTGGATCGAAGATTCCTTTTATCTTCAGTAAAATCAAAGCGGGCAAATCCCATTGTCCAGGGTGCGAATAGCCCGCGGGACGAATTCGCGCAGAAGCGTTTTTTCTCGCCAACGCCGCTGGCACGATCTTAATACCCAATTTCAAATACACTCCTATCCCCGCCCCGCTGTCAAGCCAAGCATTCCCGAATTCCCAAATTCATGGGCAGGCGCAATGGCGAACGCTCTCTTCGCTTGCCACACAACACGCAATGGCTTCGTATGCAACTGCAATAAACGCGCCGAGGCATTGTGATTGGCGCCGCTTCCGCAGGATTTCTCCACTCCTCCGCGCGGAAAAGCACGCGCTGTTTGAGAAAATCACCCCTTCCCCTTCACCTGCGAATTGGAGACTGAAATGACAAACGATGTTCCCAATCCAGACCGAGAAGTCCCCTCTCCAACAATTTCCGGTTATCTTCCTTCCGATACACCGCCGCCGGGAGCCGTCCTCAGCCTCGGGATTCAGCAAATCCTGACCATGTTTCCCGCCACGGTGCTGGTGGCCGTGCTGACGAAATTCGACGTTGGCGTGACGCTCCTGACGAGTGGTCTAGGGACGATCATCGCGCTGCTCGTCTCGCGGCGGCGCATCCCCATGTATTACGGATCGAGTTTCAGTTACATCGCTGTCGTCATCACCGTCATGAACCTCTACGCCAAAGACTGCTTCGGCGATCCCAATACTGTGTATTGCCGCGAAGGCGTGCGGCTCGTGCAGGTCGGGATACTCGGAACGGCCGTCGTCGAGATTGTGGCCGGATTGCTCATCATGCGGATCGGAAAGGCGGCGCTCGATAAAATCCTGCCGCCCGTCATCACCGGATGCGTGGCAATCGTTATCGGCGTCGCGCTGGCGGGGGCGGCGCTGGGGCAGGCAAGCGCGCATTGGGGCGTGGCGTTTTTCACGCTCGGCGCAACGGTCGCATTTTCCGTCTATTTGCAAGGGCGCGGGCTGCTCGGGATGCTGCCTATTTTGCTCGGGGCCATCGCCGGATACGTGGTGTCGATTCCGATGGGACTCGTCAAATTCGCGCCCATCGCGCAGGCGGCCTGGGTGCGGATGCCGGCAATCACCATGCCCGCCTTCGAACGGCCCGAGGCATGGGGATGCATCGCCAGCATTGCGCTGATCGCCATCGCCACCATCCCGGAAAGCACGGCGCATCTTTACCAAATGAGTTTGTATATTGACGCGCTGGCGAAGCAACTCGGGCGCAAACCGCTCCAAATCAAAAACCTCATCGGATTGAATCTCGTCGCGGATGGCGCGGACGACCTTGTGGCCGGAATGCTGGGCGGTTGCGCCGGGACCAATTACGGCGAGAACAACAGCCTGATGGCCATTACGCGCAACTATTCCGTGCCGGTGCTGATCGCCGCCGGTGTGATGGCGGTGTTTTTGGCGTTTGTCGGGAAGATCGCCGCGTTTGTGGCAACCATTCCCGTGGCCGTGACGGGCGGACTGGCGATTTACCTGTTTGGCGTGATCGGGATGCAGGGCGTCGCGCTAATCCGGTCCGAGAAAGTCAATTTATTCGAACCGCGGCAACTGGCGATTGGCGCCATCATCCTGATCACCGGGATTGGCGGCAATTTGGCGTTGAAAGACGGCCTCTTTCCGTTTCCCGTGCCTTACATTTTCCCGAACGGCATTCCCGCGATTGTATTTTCCGCGATGGCCGGCATTGCGCTGAACTTGCTCTTCATCATCCTTCCCCCTTCCCGCCTCGGCGCCCTCACCCACGACGACGCGCCGGACCTCTACGAGTAAATCGAGAAGCGGGCGAAATGAACAGGTCGGGCCGGATTTCAATCATTCAAATTTGACGCCCAATCCAGCACGGCGGCGGGGGGGGCGATGTGAATGTTGAAGGTTTGGCCGGCAAGAACTGCGCCTGCGCCGTCGCTGAGGTCGAATTGGAAAGCGTCGAGTGAAGCGCCTGTCAATCCGTCGTGCGCGTAGGTGATTTGGCCGAGGTCGATTTCCGACTGCGTAAATGTGCCGGAAATCGCAATGCCGCCGCGAAGCAACTGGCCATGCACCGGCGCGGTGGTCACGGTATAGGTGAGTTGCGACGCCGTATTGTCCGAATCCGTGGCGCGAAGAAGCGTCTGCGAAATCGTCTCGCTTGCCCCGCGCACCACCGTCAGTCCGGCATTGGCCGCAATCACGGGCGGATCGTTTTTGTCCACGACCTGAATCGTGAACACCTTCTCGAACGCCTGGGCCGGGTCGCCGTTGTCGGTCGTGCGAACGCGGATGCTATGGCTGGCGGCGCTTTCATAATCCAAAACAGCGCTCGTCCGCAGCGACGCGCCCGCGATGTTGAAGAGCGCATTCCCCGTGTCGCCCGCGCCCGCCACCAGCGAGTATGTGTGCGATTGTCCGCTGTCCGGGTCGGTAGTCGAGAGCGCGCCCACAACCGAATTCACAGGCAGGTTTTCATCGACGTTCGACACCGAAAGCGCAATGTCCGTTGGAGCTTCGTTCACATCGATAATGCTGATGGCGAGGGCCTTTTCGAAGGATTGCGCGGGCGAGCCGTTGTCCGTCGTCTTCACGCGCACGGAATACGACGAGCGCGCCTCGTAATCGAACGCGGCGTTTGTGCGCAACTCATCGCCCGAGATCGCAAACAGCGCATTGTCGCCGCCGCCCGCGCCGCTCACGAACTCATACGTGAACGACTGCCCGGCGTCGGGGTCCGTGGTGGAAAGCGTCCCGACAAGCGCGCCCGCCGCCTGATTTTCCGCCACGCTCGCGGGCGAAACGGCGATGTCCGTCGGCGTGCGGTTTGTCAGCGAAATCGTCAGCGTGCAAGTAGCCGGAAGGCTATCGTGCGCGCCGTCGTTTGCCACAAAAAGAATCGCGCGTTCGGACAAATTCGGATTCGCCTCAGTATTATTATAGACGACCGACCGCAGCACGGCCTGGAAGTCCGCGATGGGCGCGGGCGAGGCCGGTTCGATGCGGAGCTCGCCCGTCGAAGCCGTGTAAGCAATATCTCCCGCCACAATCGCGCCCGACGGCGACGCAGCCAGCGATTCGCTTGCGCCGTCGGGGCGGTTCGTCAGCGTCGCAACCAGACGCGTCAGCGTCGAGCTGTCGCCGTCCTGAATCGTCGCGGCGGCGGCGTCTTCCGTGTGCACCGCGCCCCCGCCGCGGATGAACGTCACGGCGTATCCCGCGCCCGCGAGGGCGGCGCCGTTCAGGTCGATTTTCGGATCGAGCGTCGCAATGGCCCAGCGCGAAAGTTGCGACACGCCATCGAGTGTCACGCTGCCCGCCGCGCAAGACGAGCGCGCGTATTCCCACGCCGCGCCATTCCATCGAGCCAAATACGCGCGGCTCGCGTCCGCCAGCGAATGCGGCAGCGTCAGACTAAGGCCATAGGAGTCGCCCGTTGGCGAAATTTCCCACCAAATCCCCGGCTCGATGGCCGCGTTTGCGTTTGGCGCCGTTCCGCCGCGCCGATCCACCTGGAGCGAGGTCAGATTGCCGGGCGAAGTGACGTTGATCGCGGCGGCGGCGAGGCCAAACGTCAGCGGTCCCGCGCCCGAGACCGCGCGCGATTTACGGATTGCGCCTTCGTTGACAATCGCGCCGCTCACGCTCACGAGGTCGGCGGAGGCGGTTTCAACAAGCAAGGTTCCTGAAGTGACCGCCAGCGCACTCAACGCCATCGGAGCGCCCGCCGCGAGGTTTTGCGTGGTTTTGCCATTGAAAATCAACGTTCGCCCCTGCGGCAAAAGCGCGCCATCGCACGCCAGATTCCCCGCAACGGCCAAGTCCTCTCCCGCTCCAGCGCTGGAAAGCCGCAGCGTCGAGCCGGATTCGATTGTGAGATTCCCCGCCGCCTGGCGCGCCGCGCCCGCCTGCGCGCCGAGTTGCAGATCGGTGTTGTTCCTCAGGCGGATTTCCGGCGGAACTCCTGCGCCAGAGGTTGCATTGGCGGACCATTCCGCGCCTGTCGTAAATGGGCCGCTCGTGCGATAAACGAGTTGCGCCGTCGCGCCATAGATCGGCGCGGCGGAATCGGACGTGAACCCCCCACCGTAAATTTCCAGACGGCTGCCGATTGTCATGCTGCTCAGGATTTTCACGCCCGCCGGATTGTCGAGAATCACATAGTCGAAAAGGTCGTTGCCGGCGACGTTTTGCGCCGCCGCGCCAATGAAAAACACCGCGCGTTCGTTGCAGTCGAAAACGCCGCCGTTCATGAAATCGCCCTCGATGCGCAGGTCGCCGCCGAGCGCGTTCGAAAGCGTCAGACCCGCGCCCGGGTCGATTGTCAAATCGCCCCGCATCGTATGGGCCTGCGCGTCCGCATCGAAATCAACCTGCGTATTGCCCGTGATGTGGACGTCTTGCGGAACGCCCGCGCCGCTCGACGTCCCGGCCAGCCAACTGAACCCGGTCGTGTAGGGGCCGCCCGTGTTGTAGCGCAGCGTCGAGGCCGCGCCAAACACCGGCGGATAGTCGTCCACGTAGGCGCCCGGGCGGATTTCAAATACGCCCTGCACGGATGTGTTATCGAAGAACTCGATGCCGCCACCCGCCAGGCGCACGTCGTTGAGCGAGGCTCCGCCCCAGAACGTATGCGGATCGGTCAGCGTGCTGCCCGTGAGGTCAAGCAGGCTCGCGCCCGCGTCGAACGTGCCGCTTGTCAGGCGCAAATCGGCGCCGCGCCCGTCCCAGCTGTCGAACGTGATCGTATGCGCCCCGGCATGGAACACTCCCCCACTGCGCACTTCGAGTTCGCGGTCGAGGGCGACATTGTTGAGAATGCTGACGCCGCTTGCGTTTTCGATGGCAAGGTATCCGAAGCGCGCGGGGCCAGAGATCGTTTGCGCGGCAGTTCCATTGAAAGCCACTGTGCGCTGATTGGCTGTGAAGCCGCCGCTTTGCGCCCAGTCGCCTCCGAGGCTCAGGTCGCCTCCAATTTCCGTCGAGAGTGTCAGCGCCGAACCGCTCTCGATGGTCAGCGTGCCCGACATGGCGCGTGGCTGCGACGCCGCGCCAAAACTCAATGCTGTATTATTCGCGATAGTGACATTATTCGGCACTCCCGTTCCCGAAGTGGCTCCGGCTTTCCATTCGCTGCTGGCGGTGAACGTCCCGCCCGTGTTGTAGAGCAGCGCCGATGACGCGCCATAAACGGGCGGATTCGTGTCCACGCCGCCGTATGTGTTGATTTGCAAGACGTCCGTGACGGACGAGTTCGCGCCAAAATTAACCGCGCCCGCGACAATAACCTTGTTGAATTCCACGGCGCCAGCAACTGTCCCCGCGCCCGCGAACGAGACAATCCCCGTTCCGTGCTGGAACGTCCCGGCATTTGCCAGCGCGCCGCCTGAAGCGATGGAGAGCGTTTTCGCCACGCCGCCATTCAGCGTGGCTCCCTGGTTGATGCGCAGAGACTTCACCGCGAAATCACTATCGAGCGTCACGGCGTGGCCGCGCAGGATTTCCACATCCGCGCTTGCGCTGTTTGGCGCAACGCCTCCACTCCATGTCGTATTCCAACTCCAATCGCCCGATTGCGCCGTTCCATATCGCACCGTGTAAGAGAAACCGGAAACGGCTCCTTCATCCCAGAAAGTCCAATATCCTGCGGAATCCACCAGGCCCCAAGCAGGGTCAAGGCCGCCGTCGCTGATATAAAAGACATAGCGGATGGTGGTTCCGGGCGTGTGAATCGAGGCAGGCAGCGTAGCGAACCACCAATTGCGTTCGGGCGAGCTGGCCACATATTTATCGTGCGAAGCCGCGATTGTTGTTCCGTTGGCTTTCGTGGGTTGCGAGCCGTCCGTCGTGTAACGCAAATACACATATTTCGCATACGTGCTGAATTCAAAAAGGACAAATACGTCAGCGTCTTCTCCCGCGGCCACGGTGGACTTGGCCTCGGCGAGCGCGCTCGCGCCCTGGCGGTAATTCGGATTCGCCGAATAGCGCACCGACCGCGTTCCATCATAGAATCCTAGCGTGCTATCAGGCCAGTGCCCGGAATCCGCCACGGCAATGCCCGTTATTCCGACAAGCGCGGCCGAAAAAGCAGCGGTATAAAATGAAAAAATGGAAAGAATATGACTGGATTTCATGTGCGCCTCCGAACACCTTGACGCAAAAATGGAGAAGAACAGCGTCGAGGCGATTTGTAAGTCGCACCTGTTTCTTGCGTCAACCGGCAAAAAGCCGCGAGCGCGCGCGGGAACAATCGCGGATTCCCAATCGTCCCACTCCGCGCCGAATGGCCGAATCAGCGCCGCGTGGCCGCCCGCGTCATTTCCCAAAGGCCTCGCCAGCTGTATTCCACCGCTTTGCCGTGGAAACACCCGTGCGTGCAGTAACAGCCGCGGATTTGCGCACGACGCCGCTGAGCCGCCTCACTGTTCCAAAGGGCCTGGAAGTCGTAATCAAAATCCGCCAGCCCCGCAAAGGGTTTTGTGAATTCGCAATGCGCCACCTCGCCTGTGCTGTAAATCACCCCGACTGATTGCCCCGCCGTGACGCAGGGATACTGCGGACGCCCTGTTGCGACCATGCGCAACTGGGCAAGATTGTGCACATGAAAGGAATTCGCGTGGTGGCTTGGGCTGCGGCGGTGAATGGTTTCGAGATCGGCGGCGATTTGCCCAAACGCCTCGCGCGGAGGCAGGCGCAATGCCCCCGGGGCACCGCCGCTTTCCGCCACCTCGGGCGGGATGTTCCATGCCGTTTTCGACACGTCGCGCACCAATTCAAACCCATGCGGCAGGTCGTCCGCCACTTCGCGCCGTAGAAAATCGTTCAGCGCCACCAATTCGCCATGATTGCGATCCATGACGACCGTCAGCACGCCGGCGGCGAGGTTGCGAAATCGTCCCCGCAGCCTCTGGATGGCGCGCAACGACTCGATGGCCTTCTGGAAATTGCCCGGAACCCCGCGCACGGCGTCGTGCGTGGCCTCCAGGCCGTCGATCGATACCTGGAACAACAAGCCCCGGTCGGGGAATTCCGATTTGATCTCGACGGCCAGTTCCTCGATGCGCGCTGGCTTGAGTCCGTTCGTGCAGACACAAAACGTATCGACTTTGCCGCGCCGCGCAAAGGCGCGAATGATGGCGGCGAGGTCCGCCCGCAGCGTCGGCTCGCCGCCCGTCAGCGACAAATGCCGCAGCGGAGGGATCGTTTCGGCGATTCGCTCGATCTGCTCGAGCGACGGCTCGGGCAGGCCTTTGTTGAGGCTGTCCGCGCAAAAACAATGCTCGCACCTCGCATTGCAGCGCATGGTCACATACAATATAATGTGTTCGAGCGGGTACAACCCCGTCCGGCGCCGCGCGGCGCGATTGCGCCAAAGGCGTTTGGCGGCGTCGAAAAGGATTTGCCGGTCCAGTTTTCTTATCATCGCAGAATCTTGAGAAAGAGCGTGAATTTCATTCAGACCGCCAGCGGTTCGCGGGGCGATTTGCTCGCCCATAAATGACATTCTAGCCGAGGGCCGCCAGTTGTCAATCCGCTGGACGAGGTTCGCGCCTGCTTGCCCGCACTCACCCTGCCGCTCGAACACGCCTTGCAATGCAAGCGCACCTGGCGTTTTATTCTGCCAGCAAAGGCGAGCTTAGTAAAACGCCCTTTGCAAAAGGAGAATGAAAAAATGTCAGCGCCAGCGTGGCATTACGACGAGATGGTTCATGTCGGCAAGGATTTCAGCGATTTTGAGGTGGTGGAAGCGTATGACGCGCGTCATCGCAAGTTCCGCCAGATCGATAAGGAGAATGAAGACACCATCGCAGCCATTGGCCTGCAAAGCGACCACATCGTGGCGGATTTTGGCTGCGGCACGGGGAATTTTGCCCTGATGGCCGCCCGCCGATGCCGCTGCGTTTATGCCATCGATATTTCGCGTTCCATGCTGGATTTTACCAAATGGAAGGCGGAAAAAGAAGGAATCAGAAATATCGAGTATTGCCAGGGAGGCTTTCTGACTTACGAACACAAAGGCCAGCCGCTCGACGCCATTTCGACCAGCCTGGCGCTTCACCACCTGCCCGATTTCTGGAAGCAAAAGGCCCTGCGGCGTCTGAACGCCATGTTGAAGGATGGGGGGCGTCTGTATCTGGCGGATGTGGTCTTTGAAGAAAAAGACTGTGAGAAAAACATTCAGGTGTGGATTGATAAACTCTCGGCCCAGATGGGAGAGGAAATGAGAGCCGACATCAGCCGTCATGTCGCCAAAGAGTATTCGACCTTCTCCTGGATTATGGAAGGGCTGCTTGTCCGCGCGGGCTTCCGGATCGAACGGGTGGATAATTCCGAGGGAGTATATGCTCGATATTTATGCGTGAAATCTTCGTCATGAAGCGCTGATGCGTTGCTACCTTCCGCCCGGCCCGGTTGTGAATGTGTAAAGAACTGGTTCGACGGGGATGCCGCCTTCGCTTTGGAAATTCCTGTGCGAAGGGCTGTTGATTCCAAGCCGGTAAGAATGATTCGGCGCGAGTTGCACGGGCAGAATGGCGGTTTTTTTGTCGGCGCTCCACGACGGCCTTTGCCCCTCGGGGATTGTCGGATAGTCTTCCCCGCCGCCCGTCCAGGAACACCCACTGCCCATCGGCACATTGAATGTCACACGTAGTTCTCGCAGGTTGGGATCAACGTTGGCAGCGCCATTCGCTGGACTCATGGACACAATGACCGGGACGGTCACGCGCGCCTTTGTTGCTTCGTCCGCCCCTTGCGTTACAAAGTAAATGGCCGACGGAAATGCGGGAATTCCAGCCGCGGAGCGGAAATTGCGATGGCTCTTTGAGTTGATACCCACGCGGTAATACTTCGCGGGCGCTAGTGTCACGGGCAGAACGCAGGTTCGCGCGTCGCGCCAGAACGGCTTTTGGCCTTCGCGTATCGGCGGATAATCCGGCCCGCCGCCCGTCCACGAAAATCCGCCCTGGTTCATATCCTGATCGAAAGTCACCGTGATTTCCGCCGTGGCGGGGTTCACTTCCAAGGCCCCAACCGCAGGCGAGGTGCCGAGGATTCGCGGAGGCTGTCCGGATTGGGGAATTGCCGCCACCGCAGCCGTCTGCGGATTTGCCGCTCCGGGCGAGAGCGAAAGCGGCTTCATCTCGATTAATGCGCAATTCCAGTTTTGGGCCTGCATGTATTTGAACATATACTCGACGCATTTTTCGCTGTTGGCAACAAAGGAACACTCCACTCCTTCTGCGGCTTTCTCTGCCTTAAAATCGCGCACCGCCATTCCATCCGGCAACTGCATGGAGAATGCCTGCCGCATTTTGGTGGCGGATTCTACTGAGATATCGGAAGGGGGCCGGAACCGGACAAGGTATCCTGCCTGTGAAGCAGCGCTGTCTGAGGAAGGAGCCGAGGTGGCAGCAGGATTTTGCGCGGACAGCGCCTCTTGTTTTGACTTTATTTGAGCGGCCTTCAGGGCGGCCTCTTGGGCTTCCGCGGATAGCGTTTGCGCCACGGGCGCCATCGGAACCAGCGCCCCCGCAACGCAAATGACCAATGACCACCCCAGAACGTTTGCCATTTTGGACTTCCGTTCGTATCTCATAATTTCCTCCAAACGATGTTGAAGTTGCGCGTGCCGCTCGAATATCCCGAGGATGCCGGGAGAAAAGCTCGGACGCGCTCTGGCTTCGAGAAGAACTTTCAGAATGGATTCCGCATAAGGGCGCGCGACCTCGCCGGATTTTTCATGTGCGAGGACGGCTTCGTCGCAGGCGCATTCGCGTTCGTGGCGAATCCGCGCGCCCGCCCACCACATGAGCGGATGAAACCAATACACAGCCTGTATAATCACTTGCCCCCAACCTACAAAAAGATCGCCACGCTTCCAATGAATCAGTTCGTGCAGAAGAATATAGCGGCGTTCCTTGGGGGTCAGGGTGTCGAGAAGAGCCTCTGGCAGAAGGATGCTCGGACGCAAAGCGCCGCACAAAAACGGGCTTTGCACCTTGGGCGAAGCGAGAAGACGCGGCGTCTGGCGCAATCCAAGTTCCATCGCCAGGCGTTCAAGATCCACGCGCCAGGGGCCTTCGGTGATTTCATGCGCCTCGGCGAGCAGGTTCATCAGGCGTCCGCGCTTCCACCACACGATTCCGGCGAAGCCGCACACACCCAAAATCCATACACCAGCAAGGCTTTGGCCCAAAGCGCTTGATTCGCCCCGCGGCGAGGCCCCAAGCACGGGAGCGCTCGCGGAGGTTGCGTCGCTCTCTTCCTCGTCCGCCAAGGCGGATAATTCACCTGCGTGCCCGGACAAGGCGGAATCCGGAGCACGGGCGGCAAAAAAGAATTCTTGAGCCGGAGCGAGTCCCCAATTGCCCACTGCGCCAACCCATCCGATCCCAGGCGGAAGCACTGCCTTTATAAAGACAAGCAGCCACAAGCCGTATCGAATGCGCGCGGGCAAACGCCCCGCCATCCAGGCGATTGGAATGAGCAGCACAACCAGCAACGCCAGTTGCGCGCTGGAAACAAGCAGCCAGTGCGCGATGGCTGAGGCAATTGGCGAAAGATCAGGAATCATGGCCGCCTCCCCGTTTTTTCTTGCCCATCTGGCGCTCTTTTTCGTCCAGAAGATGGCGCAGCCGGGCGATCTCTTCCTGGCTCATATCGGAATCGCGAATAAAATGCGCCAGAACAGGGCTGAATGCCCCATCGAGCACACGGTCGAGAAAGCCGCTGACCTCCTGGCGCGTCACTTGATCGCGAGCAAGTGCTGGACGATACAAATACGAATTGCCCACTTGCTCGTAACTAACGGCGTTTTTTGCCACCAGGCGCGACAACAGCGTTTTTACTGTTTTGATGGACCATCGCTCGCCCTCGGGAAGCGCCGCGTGAACGTCGCGGGCCGCCAGGGGGCCTTGCTCCCACAAGGGCTTCATCACCTCCCATTCTGCATCGGAAAGGCGGGGCAGAACCGGTTTGCCGCCGCGGGATTCAACCTTCTTGGCCATGACACATTGCTCCCGGGAAATTCATCAGGCGGAATTGCGCACGTTCCGCCTACAAGTGATGTCTATGGACTACATGTGTAGTCATGTGCAAGGATAATTTTCATTTCGCGCCGGGCGCATCTTGATACTGATACCGATATGCGAAGAAACCCCGTCACTTCGTTCCGGATTCTGCATATACGGATGCAATCCGGATGGCTTTTTGCAGAACCCGGAACGCAATGAGGGGGCACAAGCGGTTCGGATCAGTAAAAGCGTCGAGATGCGCCCTTTCGCGCCCCAGCGCCTATCTTTCCGGCATATTCAATCGCGGAAACTTGGTCTTGTGGAACCGGCGCGGCGGCGGGATTGTGGCACCCAAGGCGGGCAGTCCGCCTGGCGCAAAAGGAGGAATCTCCCATGCCACAAGAATATGCCGCAGTTCCGGACTCGGGATCGGCTCCGCCCCCAAATGCGCAGCCTGGGGCGATTGCCGCTGAGGAGTCGAAAATTATCAGGCATCCGGAGCCTTCTCCGGATCATGGCGCGCCGCCTTTGTCAGATGGGATCCGCCTGCTCGAGCGCGCGGTCTATCTGGTGCGTATAAAAGGCGGTTCCGACATACATTTTCTGGAAGGTGAACACCCGCGCGTGCGCATCCGTGGCGATTTGCTTCCGGTCGAAGACAAAGAGCACCCGCTCATTACGCGCAAGGACATCGAGGACATTCTAAATTTCGCCCTCACGCCCGCGCAGAAGCAGACGTTTGAGAAGAATGCCGACATTGATTTTTCCCTGGACTTCCAGGGGGCGACGGGCCGCGTCAATGTCGGACTGGCCAATGGCCGCAAACTCTATCTGACGATGCGCTATCTGCCATCCACGATCATTCCGCTCGACCGGCTTGGCATCGACGCGGAAATGCTGAAAAAACTGGCCGAAACGCAGGATGGCCTCATCATCGTTGCGGGAGAAACCAGCTCGGGCAAAACCACCACCATTGCGGCGATGCTCGATTACATCAACCACACGCGCTTTGGATCCATCACCACTATTGAAAATCCTGTCGAGTATGTTCTGCACAGCAACCGATGCCTGATTACGCGGCGTGAAATCGGCCGCGACACGCCGGATTTCCACAATGCCCTTCGCGCCTCGGTCCGCAAAAATCCAGACGTTCTTCTCATCGGCGAAATCCGCGACGCGGAAACGGCTTCCATTGCGATGAACGCCGCCGAAACTGGCATCCAGACCTTCTGCACCCTCCACGCCATTGGAGTGATTCCGGCCATTTCGCGCTTGGGCCATATCCTGACCGGCGCGGAACATGACGCGGCGGAATTCCATTTGCGGCTCTCGGAAATCCTGGCCGGAATCATCAGCCAGCAACTCGTGAAAGCCTCGGATGGGGCGGGAATTATGCCAATATATGAAATCCTGTATATGACATACACCGAGCGGGATTATCTGCGCCAGGGCGACGTGGCCCGCCTGGAACAAAGCCTCGAAACCGACCGCAACATCTCACGCGGGAAGTGCGTGTATCGCCTCTGGCATCAGGAGCCGCGCCGCATCAACGAAGACATCGTGCGAAGCTTGTTTGGCGATCAATTCAATCTGATGATGAACCGCCTGGGCGACGCCGAAGGCTGGAAACCGCTTGTGAGCGGATGGGGATGAGCGTTCAGCGGCCTGGATTACAGTTTCGCCGCCATAAGAAGAATCCGCACGCCTACAAGGCCCAGGGCGACTGCCAGCGCGCGGATGATCCAAATCCCGCGCACAAGGCTGGAAAATCGCGCGCCCGCCTGCGCCCCTGCCAGAGCACCGATGCCCAGAAAAATCGTTTGCAGCATGGCGTCGCGCGAAAATGAACCGCCGGCAATATGCACAATTGTCCCCGTCAACGCCATGATGGCGAGCATGAAGTGCGAGGTGGCCGTGGCGACATGCACTGGGAAATTCATAAGCCGGACAAGCGCCGGGACGTGGATGATTCCGCCGCCGATGCCAAGCAGGCTGGATAGATAACCAACAAAAAGGCTCAGTCCCATGCCGAGTTTGAGGTCATAGGAAAATACATGCACTGTGCCGTTTTTTTCCACCAGCCTTCTGGTGGTTCGGCGCTTGGCGGGATTCACCGCGGGCGCCGGTTTCTCCTGGCGCTGCATAAACAAATACACCGCCGCCGCGATCATGAGAATTCCAAACCCCGCATTGAATGCCCGCCGCGGAATGTAATCCGTGCTGAGCGCGCCCGCAATCGCCCCCGGAATGGTGGCCACCGCAAACAGCAGCCCGGATTTGTAATCGATGCGCGACATCCGCGCATACGCCACAGACCCCGAGAGCGCGTTGAAAAACACCACAGCGAGCGAGATGCTGGTTATGGTTTCCGGATTCGAGGCCGGATACATTATGAGCAACACTGGGACTAGAACGAATCCGCCACCTGCCCCGATCAGGGTCCCCAGGGCGCCCACGGCCAATCCCAATGCTATAAGCCACAGCGATTGATCCATAATGGAGACAGACGACCCTCCTGCTGGCGCTGGATGCATCCCATCGCGGCCCGATCCGCCCGCGGGGCGCGAAGACCTCAGCGCTTGGGCAACGCGGAATTAATGCCGATCTATGTCCAAATCCGGATCGGAAGTCGAATTGGATTTTGACGGCGAAGAATTGGAGCCAGAAGAAGGAGAGTCAAATATCTTGTAGTAACGTTTTTCCTCCGCCTTCTGCGGCTGTCCTGGAGCCGTTGGCGCATGCATTGTGGCCTCTGGCGGCCCTATTGGTCCAGGTCCCAAACCGAGTCCCGGTCCGGGTCCCAGTCCAGTTCCCGCAAAACCGCTCAATCCGCCTGTTCCTCCCGCTCCCGTCGCGCCCAGGCTTCCAATGCCTCCCCCTGCGCCTCCAGGCCAGGGCGGGCGGCTGCCGAATCCCGTCCCTGCCGCACCGGCGCCCTGCCCCGTGGATCCGCCGCCCGGTCCAAGAAATCCCGCGCCGCCGCCAGTTGCGCTTGCAGGCAATCCTGGCGCTCCCCCGCCGCCTGCCATGAGCATTCCCGCTCCTCCCCCTCCGCCTGCTCGGATTCCTGGCGCTGTTTCGCGCTCTGGCGCAACAGGGGTGGCAAGCCTCGCCCAATTGGCCGATGGAGGAGCAGGGATTGCGGATTTGGGCGCATGCGGAAGCGCATCCGAACCCATCGGGTCCATGGATGCCTCCGCCGCGAAACGCCTCGCCGTATCCGTTCCTGGCAGTTCAAAATCGCCGTGGATTCCTTCCCATTCGTCGGCCCAGTCCATCCATCCCGATCCGGGCGGAATGCCGATTCCGCGTAATTTCAATAGAAGGTCATTAGCGGATTCCGCCGCCGCGAGCGCCTCTTCGGGCGAGATGATGTTGCGTTTCACCAATTTGAAAAGCGATTTATCTACAGACGTGATTCCATCCTGATTGTCCTGATCGAGTGTGGTGCGGATTTCATACTGCTGGTTTTTCTTGATAAACGCCTGGATGGTCGGCGTGTTGACGAGTATTTCGCAGGCGACAATGCGCCCGCCATCAATCCGGGGCACAAGCCTCTGCGAGATGATCGCGCGTAAATTCATCGCAATCTGCATCAGCAACTGGCCTTCCATCTCCGCCGGGAAGAAATTCAGAATGCGCTCGATTGTGATCGTCGAGTTGGTCGAATGGAGAGTGGCGAAGACCAGGTGGCCGGTTTCGGCGGCGTGAAGGGAAAACTGAACCGTTTCGGCGTCGCGCAATTCGCCTAGAACAATCACTTGTGGCGCCTGGCGCAGGCTGTTTTTCAGCGCTTCGTGAAACGAGTATGTATCGATGCCCAGTTCGCGCTGCGTGACGATGGAGCGGTCGTGTTTGTAAAGGAATTCTATCGGGTCTTCGATTGTGACAATGTGCCCGCGCCGCAGATGGTTTCGGTAGTCGATCATCGAGGCCATCGTCGAGGACTTGCCCGATCCCGTTGCGCCTGTGACCAGGATGATACCGCGGTCTTCGAGCGAAATATCGCGCAGGATGCGCGGCAACTTCAACTGACGCAGCGTCGGGATTTCCATTTTGACGCGCCGCAAAACCATTCCAATCGAGCCGCGCTGCCAATAGACATTTACGCGGAACCGCCCCACTCCCTCGCGCATATAAGCCAGATTGCACTCTTTTTCCTCAAGAAGTTGCTTCCAATTGGCTTCGCTCATCATCGAGCGGGCAAACCTCTCCGCCATATCGGGATCAAGCCGCTTCCCTCCCGCCGCGCGCAATGGCATCAGGCGCCCGTCTTTGTTTGCGGACGGAACCGCGCCCACAACCAGATACAAATCTGAGGCATCCAGCGCCACAATCTCCCGGAGGAGTTCCATTAAATCCATGCCATCGCCTCCGTTTGCCGCGCGAATCCTTGAATACGCTGGCTCTCCGCTGCACCCGTTGCGCCCTCACGCGTTTTGCTGCCGTCCGCCATGCATTTTCGCGCGGGCTAAACAATCCGGAAATAATCTACCAGCGTGCAGCGGCGCAGGCGGGTGAAGGTGCGGCAGGTTGTGATTCCTTCGCCCGTCGGGCTGGCAATCGAGAACGACGTATGACCTTCTCCCCCCGCCCCAAGACCCGCTGTTGAAGGGCCGTTCTTCACGAAAATCGAGCAGTCGCACCGCTGCGCCATAATCGACATGTTCTCGATATTCTTCGAGTGCATCACAGCCGTGTGCCGGAATCCGTGCTCGGCCTCGACGGCCCAGTCGATGGCCTGCATTGCATCGCGGCATCGCACAATCGGGATAAACGGCATCATCTGCTCTTCGACAACCCAGAGGTGATCGCGTGTGGTTTCGCCAATGAGCAGCGGCGTCGAGGGCGGAACGCGCAATCCAATAGCCGCCGCCAGAACAGAGGCGTCGCGCCCGACAAAATTGCGGTTCACGACAATGTGCCCGCCTTCTTTCTTCTCGAACGCCTGTTCGGCCAACGCGTTGATTTGCGCGGGGGTGAGTTCCACGCATCCATGCGAAAGCATCTCCCGCTTGAGCGCATCCGCCACGGAATCCACTACGAAAATCTCTTTTTCGCCAATGCAGAGGATATTGTTGTCAAAGGCCGCGCCCGCAATGATGTCGCGCGCCGCCCGAGCCAAGTCCGCGGTTTCGTCCACAACGGCGGGCGGATTGCCCGGCCCCGCTGTAATCGCCCGCTTGGGCACTTGTAGCGCCGCTTTCACGACGGCCGGACCGCCCGTCACGAGCAAAATCCGGACCTTTGGATGATGAAACATCGTATGGGCCGATTCGATCGTTGGTTCGCGCACGGTGGTTATCAGGTTTGGCGGTGCGCCCATTGCCGTCATCGCGCGGTTGAAGATTGCGACGCCTTTGGCAAACACGCGCTTTCCCGCCGGGTGCGAATTGAATACGGCCGTATTCCCCGCCGCCAAAAAGGAAATCATGTTGTTCACCAGCGTAGGCACGGGATGCGTCGAGGGCGTGACGGCTCCAATGACGCCATACGGGGCCAGTTCCTCGATGGTCAGGCCGCGGTCGCCCGTTTTGCACCAGGTCGTCAGGTATTCGACGCCGGGCGTGCGCGCGGCCACGAGGTCGAATTTCATCATCTTATGATCCACGCGGCCCATTTTGGTTTCCGCCACGGTGTCGCGCGCGAATTCCTCTTTGTATTGAAGCGCGGTGCGGCGGATCGTCTCGATCAACGCCGCGCGGAATTCCAGCGATTTTGCGGAATAGGCGCGAAACGCCTTTTCCGCCGCTTCAGCCGCTTGTTCCATCGTGTCAAAAACGCCATCGCCTGGGGCCGGGGCAATTTCCGCCGGGCGGGCGCCAGCGGCGGAAACAGCCGCCGGCGAAGGCGATTGAATTGTCCCCAATACTCTTGCCACAACCTGTTCAATTACGTCGCGAAGTTCCGTTTCATTCATAGAGCCTATGCTTTCTCCTGCTGGCTATAGAGTTTTCAGAAATTGCGGCGGATATTTTTCCACCGGAAAGATAACGTAATGCATTTGCGGCGCCGTCCAGGGTATCTAGGCCTTATTCCGCCAGCGAAAAGCCCGGATGCGCCGTTTGCACCTGGCGTTCCAGCGCCTGGCGATGCTGCAGCACCACTTGGCTGATGCGGTCCAGCCGCTCGACCATGCGCGCGGTTTCTGGCTGATTCCGCTTGCTGTGAAGGCTTTGGACGGCAATGGCTTGATTCATAAACTGCTGATCCTGGGCGCGAATGGCCTGCAGCGCCGCTGCTCCTTTTCCATCCTTCATCATCACATTATCCCAGGATTCGGAAGAGAGCAAATCGCCCAGAGCGCGGATGCTTGTTACTTCCATCGAAGCTGCCTGAATTGCCTTGTTGCAGGCCGCTGCCGCTTTGAGAATTTCCCCATCCGAACTGTCAATGTCCACAGGCGTGGCATCCACCGTGCCAAGTCCTTCCAGATTTACCGACATGGTGCCGGACTGAATGAGGGCGTTGACCTTGCCTGGCTCGCCTTGCGCCGCGGCAATAACAAGGTCTTCCACGGGTGGCGCGGGAACGTGAAGCGCCGATTTCAGACTCCGCCAGGCCCGCGTCATTCCCGGGCCGCTTGTGGCTTTGTCCGACACCTTTACACCCATGCGTTCGAGCATTTCCGGCGCGGTTGGAATCTTCGACACATCCTCCACCCGCAACTCGCGCACCCGAGCCTGATATTCCCTGGAGGGAAACACATAGACGATTGTGCGCGATTCTCCCTGTTTCCAATTATCGAGCCTGTATTGCGCTTTATATGGATGAAAGCCCGAGGAAAGAGTCAAATAGGCAGTTGTCCAATCGATGCCTGACCGGTTTTTCACCATGAGTGTCAGGCGCATCTGCCCGTCCTCCTGCGTGGTATTATCAACGACCTTTAGTGGATAATTCTCAATTGGAACGCGGAGTTTGCGGGCCACAGCAGGCAGCGAGGGAGTCGGCACAGGCGTCGGAGTCGCCTTGACTATGGCGCGCGGCGGCGGCTTTCGGGCCAGTCCTGTTTTTTCACCCGCCGCTTTGGCGACCACCTGCGCCTTTTTGGGGGCAAAAACCACAAACAAAACCAGTGAAACAAGGGCAACCACCAAAATGCCTAAGATGGCAACGATAAATCGGACATACGTGGCGCCAGTGTTGTTGGAACCGCTCATGGTTGTATCGCTCTTTTAGGATTCGGGCCGCGCCGGTCACGCGCTTTCCAAACAGGTGAAAGCCGCGGGGGTCCCGTCACTCACGCTGGAACCTCCCCCCGGCGGGGGTCAACGGTTTTTCCTTTTTGCGCGAATAGCAGGCGCAAATGCCATTGACGATTTGCGTAATATCATGATCTTTAGGCCGGTGCCGGCAGATGCTGATTTCGGACCAATCGCGTCCGAAAAACTGCACGCAAGCCGGCAAAAGTCTGCATATCAAATCTCCTGCTATTCCCGTAAATTTGCTCGGAAGAGGATATTTCCATGAATTCTGACCGCTCTCGAACTGCTTTCAGCATTCTCAATTGTTTTTGCTGCATATTTTCGCTTTGTTCAAGCCGGCGCCATGAATCAATTGAGATTCTTCGCCGCGTTTGCTCTTCTCTGGCCCTGGCGTTCGCATTGTGCGTCACGACTGTCCATCTTGCCAGCGGCGAACCAGCCAAACCAATTTCCCAAGCCATTCCGGCGGAACAGTCTGCCTCGCAAGCTGCCGTGCCTTTGCCGACGGCGCCGCCTTGCATGCAGGGAGAAGGCTGTGTTTGTCCTCGCAATGCGCAATGCTACGACGTCTTTGACATAGACAATCCTGTTTATGGATTTGGAACTGATCGCCTGCCTTGTTTTACCGAGGAATTGGTTCAGGAGGCCAGCAGCCGCTGGCTCCGGGTCACAATCCCGGTGATGACCCGCCTGAATGTCCACGTGCAGGATTCGTCGAGCGGGATGCCTGTTGGGGCTGGAATTTATGACTCATGCGATGACGTGCAAGCGCCCCTGAATGAAATGTGCGCCTCAGCGGGGGAAGCAGTCGCGTCATTCGACAATGCGAGCGCACGAGAAATGGCCGTTTTGATCCTGGTCAATCACGACGCCCTTTCGGATCATCCGTGGATTTGGCTTGAATGTGAATCTATTTCGGCGGGTTCTCCGACTCCAAGCGCCATTCCCTCGCTCTCGCCTACTGCCAGCCCATCTCCCACGCCCAGCCGCACTGCCACCCCGGCGCCTACGGCCCCCCCCCCCCCGGCCCGCGCCCC
>CAYUNT010000022.1:0-34621 GCA_964446285.1 uncultured Candidatus Sumerlaeota bacterium
CGCTCTTCTCGCGAAAACCGTGACAGGCGATTGGGAACAGAATCAAAGGAAAATGCTATTATCTTTTTTCCGTGCTTCCGCGGCAAGATCAAGCCACGCCCGCCAGACGCGCCGCGCCACGTCTTCCCAGCGCAATCGCCGCGCGTTTTCGATTCCTATCGCTTCTTTCGATCCCGGTGTGGCGACAGGGCCTCCCGCTAAAAAGGCGCGCCAGCGCGAGGGAAGATTCTCGTTCTCTTGCTCTGCAGAATGCACTTCGCGCAAACGCGCTGCCAACTCCTCGGAGCAATCTGGCTCAAAAAACCATGCCGCGCCCCGGGCGATTTCCGTCAGCGGAGCGCGCCGCGAACACACAACCGGCGTTCCGCACGCCATCGCCTCGGCAACTGGCAGTCCGAACCCTTCCGCGAGCGACGGGAACACAAGCGCCTCCGCGCCCCAGTAAAGCGCACGCAGCCGTTCCTCGGGCAGCGCGGGCATCACACAAACGCAGCGGTCTGAGATTCCGGGAAGCGACCGCCCATTTGTTCCGGCGAAAACCAGCCCCACATCAGCAAATTCTCCAACCGCAGTTAGGCGCTCCGCCTCTCCGAGCCACCATCCAAGACGTTTGTGCGGCTTGTCGATCCCGACCGTCATCCAATACCGCGCGGGAAGTTCCAAATCCCGCCGCGCCGCCTCGACCTCGCGCCGCAATTCGTTCGCATCGCACGGCGGGCGGAAAATCGCGTTCACCCCGTTGCCGATCACACGCACGCGATGCGGAGGAAATCCCCATACGCGCTGCAAAAGCACCTTCACATGCCGCGAAACAGTGAGCGCCAGCGCGGGCGTCCCTGCGCCTCGATCCGCCCGCCGCAGCCGCCGCCGCAGCGCCCGCAAAAAAAACGCCTGATACGCCGCCGCGCCGCGCCGCGCAGGGTGTTCGATGTGGATCAGGTCATGCACCGTCACCGCCAGCGGCCCGCGCCACGCCAGCGGAAAATTATAATGCGGCCAGTGGACAATCGCCGGAATCTCCTGTCCGCTCATGTCTTTTTGCGTCCAATCGCGCTTTTGCGCGCGCAAATGGCGGGGGGCTTCGGCCTGCTCGCGCAGCGAATAAACCGGCGCGTTGAATTCCCGAATTGCCATGCGCGCGAGGGCCTCATCGCCCAGCGCGCCGCGAATTCGCGCGGGCGTTCCCAGAACCGCAATTTCCCAGCGCGCGCAGGGTTCCTGCTTTTCCCCGCCCGCCGCTGCGGCGCTTTCTTCCGCCGCCAGCGCCTCAAGAATCCCGCGGATGTGCGCGCCGATGCCCGAATGGCGGATCATGCGCGCATCAAACGCCACTCGAAATGCCGGAGGGGCAGAGCCGGGCGGGGGCATTGGATTCACCGTGGCAGCGCCTGCGACTTCCCGCAAAACGCCAAAAAATCACTTCCGAGGGCGGCCCGCGCATTCCGCGCCTCATCGCGCGCACGCATTGCGAAATACGAGGTCCGGCCTTGGTTTTCTCCCCTCCGGCATTCGAGCAGAATCTCGCTCAGCACCTCGATGCGGAGAATTTCCTCCAGGCTGTCCTCGGGCACGGGCGGTTGAAAACGCGCCGCCAGATACGCCAGCCGCAGCGCCATCGCGCGCACGGATTCCGCCCGCTCCAGGGCGGCCTCGCGCTGATCCTTCCGGTTATAATCGCGAACCCGCGCCGACGATTCCTCTATTCCCATAAGCAATTGCCGCGCGCTCCATTCCGAATATGCCTCGACGCCGCCCGCCCGTGACTGCATTCCCATTCTCGCCGCCGCGTTGGCAATCGCGCTTTCGCTGAAAATCCACTCGCGCCATCCCGAAGGAACATCCGCCGGGCCTCGCGCCTGAGCCAGAATCCGCGTCGCGCTCGTTGCCGCCTCCGCAGACTCCACCCCTTGCGCCAGCACATTCGAATGTGTGCATATAACTGTGAAAGCCGCTGCCAACGCTATCGCCAAGAGCCTATACGAAAGCCCGCTAAAAAATCTTGGACGGGACGTCCAAGCCACCAGAGGTTTTCGGACAGGCTCTGGGCCAATGATGCGGCAGAAGGGTTGTGAGTTGTGGGTTGTGAGTTGTGAGAAAGAAGCGGACGGTGGGCAGTAGGCAGCGGGCAGTGAGCAGTGGGCAGCGGGCAGGGGGCAGTGTCTTCGGCTTTTGCCAAGGCTTGTTAAAATCCTTCCAGCCTCATGCGTCGCATCTCTTAACCCACAACTCACAACCCACAACTCACAACTTCTTCCAACCCGCAACTCACAACCACATCCTTTGGGGCCTTTGCGTCCCTTAGGTCCTTTAGGTCCCATCCGTCCCATAGGCCCCATTGGTCCCATCCATCCTGTTTGTTTTGTTCCCGCTACGGCCGCCGGGCGCATCATTTCGAATTTGCGGCGCATCATCCCGCCTTGTAGGCTTTTTGCAGAAACGCCTTGAATTCATCATAATCCGCGCGCAACGGCTCCCAATGTTCCGGCTTGTCATCCAGCCCGGTCAGCGCCGGCGGAAGTTCCGGATCGCGCCCGGTGAGTTCGCGAATCGCCTCGGGGAATTTGGCCGGATGCGCCGTTTCGAGCGTAATCGTTGCCATTTCGCCCTTTTTCGCCGCCGCCGCCTCATCATCCCGGCCCGTTTCCAGCCAATGATTCAGCGCCGACCAGCCCACCGCGCCATGAGGTTCGAGCACGATCTTGTGCTGTTCCCACGCCTCGCGAATCGTGCGCCGCGTCCAGGCGTCGTCCACCGACACCGACCACAGGTCGCGCCGCATCGCATCCATATCCGGCGCTTTGGCCACTTGGCCCGTCTCGCGGATATGCCCGCCGTAGAGCGCGAAAAGCCGCGCCAGGTTGCTCGGATGCCCAACGTTCATCGCATTCGACAATCCCGCGCGCGAGGGTTCGATTTTGTGGTAATCGCCCGTTTCCAGGAACGCCGGGAACTCGTCATTGCAGTTCGTCGCAACCAACATCCGCTTCACCGGCAGCCCCATTCGCCAAGCCAGCATTCCGCCCATCATGTCGCCGAAATTGCCTGACGGCACGCAGAAAACCACCTGTTCCCCCGCCCGGCGCGTTGTGCGCAGCCAGGCCCAGAAGTAATACACCGATTGCGGCAGCAGGCGTCCGATATTGATCGAGTTGGCCGACGATAGCGACAAATGCTTCAGGTCCGGATCGGCAAATGCCGTTTTCACCATCCACTGGCAATCATCGAACTTGCCATCCACGCCAAGCGTCTTGATGTTTGCGCCAAGCGTCGTCATCTGCCGCCGCTGGCGGTCGGATACCTCCGCCTTGGGGAACAATACACAGACGCGGACATTCGACAGGCCGTGATACGCGTGCGCCACGGCCGATCCCGTATCGCCCGACGTCGCGGTGAGTATGAGCAATTCCCTTTTTTCCTCGGCGAGGATGGCCGCGATCCACCGCGCCATGATCCGCGCCGCGAAGTCCTTAAACGATGCCGTCGGCCCGCGATCTAGCCGCAGCACATGATGGCGCTGCGTCACGCATTCGAGCGGCACGGCGTAGTTATAGGCATTGGCGCAGAGGGCTTTCTGAACATCCGCCGGAATTTCGCCATCCGCGTAGAGCGACAGCACTTCGGCGGCGAGCTCTGGATAATCCAGTTCGCGCCACGATTCGAGCATGTCGGAGGTTACGCGCGGAAGGCTCCGCGGCATGTAGAGGCCCTTGTCCGGGGCTTGTCCCTGAAGAAGCGCCTCGCGAAGCGTCACGTCCGGCGCGTTGTAGTTGGTTGAATAAAACTGCACAGATGCACAAACCTCTCCCAAAATCGGCGGCGCGAATCCCTCGCCAGCGAAGAATCAGCGTATTCTCATTGCGTCAGGCAGTCGCGTTGCGCATTGCCACTCGCGCTGCTCTCCGCGCCGCAACCTTTCTTCTTCGCATACCCGCCCCGCGCACTCCAGCCGAAATTGAGACCCTAAAAAATCGCCCGCGCGCGCGGCGATTGCCTGTGGTCTCATTCGCCTGCGCGCATCCACGCCGCCGACGCGCTCGCTGGGGGAGCGGCGCCCAGGTAGTCAAACCGAATGGCATCCGCCTCGATCCAGCCGGGCAGCATCGAGTCGGCCGGACCGGTGACCGCGCTCGCATCGAGCACAACAGCGCCCGCCGAGGCCGAACGCCCCGCATGGAAGTAGAATTCACCGAGCAGATTCCAGCGCCCGCCGTTCGATGCGCCGTTTTGTTCGACGCCCACCGCCGATTCGCCACCGGCATGGCGCACGCGATACACGACCCCGCTCGCATTGGCATCGGCCGACCAACTGGCCCACACCCGGTAGGTTCCATCCGATGCGAATTCGGGCGTGTATGCGGCCGATGCGCCCGCCGCGGCCGAAACCGACAGCCGGCGCGCCCGGGGCGAGGTCACGTAAGCGATGGCCTTGCGGAGCGGACTGAGGTTCCAAGTCCCCGAAGGCGCCAGATCCGAGTAGATGGCCGCGCCGCCCGGATTCGGATACTGACCTTGCGGCCCCACCGGTTCGGCTAACACTGTTGCCGGTTCGGGAATCCATCCATCCGCCAGATTGGGACTGTCCGCTGGTTCGATGACCGATACGTCGTCGATGCGCCAAATGGCGTCTGAGGCAGCCGACGCGATTACCAGCCGCCAGCGCAGGCTCACCGAAGCCGCCCCGGCCCACTGCGAGAGTGAGACGCTCTGGCGTCGCCAGGGTTCGCTGGCGCTGTGGCGGCGCGCCACTTCTGTCCACGATCCGCCACCGTTGGTTGAGATTTCCACCACGCCATAGACCGTGGGCAAAGCGGGCGAAGTCGAATTCAGATAATCCAGGTCCAGGCGGCGGCTTTCCTGGAAGAAGAGGATCGGGCGCTCGAATCCCGCCAAACTGAATGCGGGCGAAGTAAGCGAATACGAACCTGCCGAGGGCGAGGAGGCTGCTTCTGTCGTCCAGGATTGCGCGCCCGAGGCTGCGTTGCCGGTTTCGAGCGTCCAGGGCGTTTGCGCCTGCCAGCCCGCCGCACCGCTCTCGAACGACTCCGCAAAGGCCGTGGCCGCCGTCGCGCGCGTGGTGAACGTCACAACCGTCCCAAGGGGGCCGATCTTTCCGGCGTCATCCACAGCGCGAATTGCCGCATAATAGGTTTGTCCAGCGTCAAGTCCGCTCAGATGAAGCGCCTGAGCGGTTCCGGCCGCCTCAGGCGCGGGCAGCCAGTCCGGCAGCGTTCCCGCGAAGAAATTCGCCTCCGTGATGGGTGATTTTGACACACGCACCTCATAATAAGCCGCCGTTCCCGCGTTCGCGCCATCGTCGCCCGGCGCAATCCAGCGGAGCGACGCGCCATTGGTTGCCGTGGCTGTTACGCGCGGATTTCCGACGGTCGCCGGGGCTTCAGCGTCTGTTTCGAGCAGTTTCGGCAAATACAACCGCCCATTCGACCGGCATTGCCCCTCCGCCGCCGCAATTGGCTCCACCGCCGTCACTAGGCGCCGCGCCGCCTCGTAAGGATCAAGGCCCGGCTCGCGCCCGAGCAGCAGCGCCGCCGCGCCTGTAACGACTGGCGCGGAAAGCGACGTCCCAGAATGATACGAATAACTGGTTCCGCGCCCGCCGTAAATGTCCACGCCCGGCGCCAGAATGTCCACCCGCGTCCCGCCGCGATTCGAAAACGAACCCACTTGGTCGCGGTTGTCCGTCGCCCCGGCGCTGATCAGTCCCGGCAGACGCAGCGCCGCCGGATATTGAGGATACAGGTCCATGCGCTGGTGCGAGTTAGCCGCCGAGGCGATGAAGATCACCCCTGCCTGGCTCGCGCGTTCGACCGCCTCCGCCAGTATGTCCGTATATTCCGGCCCGCCCCACGAGGCGTTAATGATGTCCGCCCCGTTGGCGATCGCATAGTCGATTCCCGCCACCAGCATTGGATCGGGCACATCCCCGGTTGCGCCATAAGCGTTTATGATCATCAGCGACACATTCCAGCACACCCCCGCCATGCCGGCGTTGTTGTTGGTCGTCGCGCCCACAACGCTCGCCGTGGCCGTTCCGTGCTGGTAGATTTCGTCGATGGCGGCGGAGTTGTTGTAAGTCGCCCACCCATGAATGTCGTCAATAAATCCATTTCCGTCGTCATCGATGCCGTTGCCTGGAATCTCGCCCGGATTGGTCCAGAGATTGGCCTGCAGGTCCGGATGCGAGAGGTTGATGCCTGTGTCGATCATGGCAACCACCACGGAGGAAGACCCGGTGGATACGCCCCAAAACTCTGGCGCGCCGATGTCTGCCCCCGGCACGCCACTCTGCGCGCCCGCGCTCTGGCCCGTATTGTTCAGCGCCCACTGAAGCGAAAAATCGGGATCGTTGGGCGTGAGCGGCGCGGCGGCGGAGAAGGACAGGCGGCGGGAGGCCACGGCCTCCACATGCCGGATGCCGGCGCAATGCGAGAGGGCTTGGCGGGCCGCCTGGGCTGCGGCGGGGCTGTCGAACTCCCACACCTGCCATTCGCGCGGCGTGGCCGGGCCGACGGCGCGGACGCGGGCGCCAGTTTTCGCTGCCAGCGATTGCACGGTGGGCGCAAGGTCCGCCGCGCCGCGTGCGCGCGCTCCCGCCGGAGCGGGCGCCAGTCCGGCGGGGGCGATTTTCACCGCCAGGCACTGCGTTGCGCCGGCGCCTTTCGCAGCCGACATTGCCGTGGCACCGGAAGACTGCGCGGTTCCGGGAATTGCGCGGAATGCCAAGGAAATTGCCAGCAATATAATTGTGACAAAATGCCATTTGTGACCATCTGTCATTTGTGACTTGTGGTTCCTGATGTTTCTGTCCGTCCCGCGACCGCCTCGAAAAATTGCTATTGGATAGTGCGCCACGAAATGTTTCCTTTCTTTCTGTTTTGGCCCTAAAAGGCCGGAATTTTCCCACGCTCGCGACCGCCCCGCGTACGCCACAGGTCAGGGGAGGAGGAACCGCGGCGGGGGCGCTGACCTAACGCCTTTGCCAGCCAGCTGCTCATGGCGCTTTTGGCCATTCCTCTCGCCTGCCCTTGCCGCTTCTCCCTGCCTATTAGCTGATCCCTTCCGGCTCGAATGTCAACGGGATGAAGCGTCTTGCCGCCACTCTGCCCTCTGTTTTTTCATTGCGCCCATGCCCCATAGCGGATTCTCTGTCGGGTGCGCATTTCCGGCGCAGAGACGGTTTTTGCCCCGTCCTGCGGAAATGGGCCTCGTCGGCGTTCCGGTTTTCGGAATGCCCGCCGGATTTCGTCTCTTTAACGATATTTTCTTATGCGTCGCGCCCCTCATCCTTCCCGCCCTTCCTCAACGCCCGATGCCCGCAGCGCCCCCGCGCCTCCTTCGATTGAACTGATCCAAACTTCAAAAAAACTGGCGTCGCTTTGCCACGATCTTGCCGCCAGCCCGCTGATCGCGCTCGATTCCGAATTCATACGCGAGAAAACCTATTATCCAGTTCTGGAAATCGTCCAGATAGCCGATGGCCGGGGGCGCATCGCGCTTCTTGACATCCCCGCCCTGGGCGATCTCGGCGCGCTCGGCGGCCTTCTGGAGCGGTCCGGCCTCGAAATTGTCCTCCACAGCGCCACGCAAGACATACAAATCCTCAAGCACTACCTTGGATTTGTGCCATCCTCGCTCTTCGATACGCAACTGGCCGCCGCGCTGGCCGGTTACGGCGCTCAAATCTCGCACGCCAATCTTGTCCGCGATGTTCTTGGTCGCAGGGTTCCCACGGACCAGACCACAAGCGATTGGTCGCGCCGTCCGCTTTCGCCCGCGCAAATCCATTACGCCTCTCAGGACGTGGCCCATCTCCACGAGTTGCGTGAATCGCTTCTGGCGCGTCTTTCCGAGTTGGGCCGCCTCGAGTGGTTTCGCGAGGAGCAGCGCCGCCAGCATGAGGATTTCCTCGCCGACGCTCCGGTTCCCGACGAAGAATGCTATCACCAAGTGGCCAATTGGGCGCGTCTCGACGGCTTTGCGCTGGCTTTGTTGCGCGAGCTGGCCGCCTGGCGCGAGCAGGAAGCCCGCCGCCGCAATCTTCCGCGCAACTACATCCTGCCCGACGCCGCATTGACCGCCTTGGCGCGCTCGGCCCCGGAAACCCCCGAAGCGCTGCAATCCCTCGGACAATTCCGCGATATTCCCATCGGAAAACTGAACACCTATTGGGAGCCGATTCGCGCCGCTGTCCGCCGCGCGCGCGCCCTCGAACCGGCCCAATGGCCCTCCAAGCGCGCCGGCGACGACCCCGAAATCCCCATTGGATTGATCGAATTGTTTCAGGCGCTGGTGCGCGACACGGCCGAACGCGAGGGCATCGCCCCCGCCCTGCTGGCCACCACAGCGGAACTTCGCGCGCTGGCCATCCGGCGTCATGATTGCGAAGCGGCGTCGCTTCCGGTGCTCCAGGGCTGGCGCAGGTCCCTGATCGGCGAGCGGCTTCTTGCCCTGATCGACGGACGCATGAGGCTGCGCATTGAAAACCGCGACCGCCTGGTTATTGAGGAGATTTGAAACCTCACGCCGCGCCCAGGCGGGAATGAGCAGAATGAACGCGCGCTCTTAGGTGGATGCCCGATAGTTTGCCTTCTGGAATGACTACCTTTCATACGCAAGGGCGGAATGACGAATTAGCGGTTGGAATGCCGATTTCCCCAAGTGGCCAATGCTTCCCCCTCGTTCCTGGGCGTTTGGGTGTGACGCCGGGAGGACATCCGGGGCCAGCGCAATAGCAATTCCGCCCTCCTGCAATACTGATTACTCTCTGGTTTTCCTTTTTATCGTCTAAAAGGGAGCCTCGCGGAACGCCGTCTTTTTGCAGCCGCTCAGATCTGCGAGAAATTATTTTTCGGGAAATACGACGGCTTTTCCGCCGGGACCAAAAACGAATTCGCGCCTCCAGCGTTGAAAAAGCGTTTCAGATGAATTAATCTGTTGACCCGGTTCCGGGCTTTCCCCTAAATTCAGGTCGAACCATCCCAATGGGATGTTGCGCTTCTTCTGTTCACGGGTTACTATGGGCCGCTTGGTTTGGCTCTTCAAAATTTTCAAGGAGGGTTTCTCTCAATGACTCCATCCCGTATTACTCGATTCTTCGCGTTTGCGGGCCTGGCCGTTTTTCTGAGCGTGGCGCCTGCGTATGCCACGGTCTATAACGTGCCAGGCGATTACGCGACCATCCAGGCCGCCCTGAATGCGGTCGGAACAACCATCGTCAGCGGCGATACGATCCGCATCGCTCCTGGGACCTACACGGAAAACTGCGTTCTTGGCAACGCCACCACCGGCATCGACGTGGACAACCTGACCATTGAAGGCGCAGATCCAAACAACAAACCAGTCATCCAGAACGTGTATCCGACCTCAGACCTTCAAGCGGCTGCCGTGGCCCTGATCATTCATCCGCCGGCCCGCCCCAACGAGATGAAGAACTTTAAACTAAAGAACATCATTTTTCGGGGCAACGGCATGGCATGTGGTGATTCAAGCAAGTCGCCTGCCAATACCTACAATAAGCGCTTCCCCAACCTGATCCAAGTTAGTTCCAGCGTGACTGCTCCGAACTACCGCGTGGGAACCTTTGTCGATTTCTCCGCCGAAGGCTGCGAATTCGACGGCATGCAGTGCGGCAATCTCAGCACGACTGGTGTCTACGGCGGCGGCGCAGGCTTCATGGGCGCCCAGGCGGTCTATACCAACGGCACCGCTGTCACAGTCACCCGCCGCTCGCTAACGGCAAACGTGGCCACGCTGACATTCGCCTCCCATCCGTTTGTTGTTGGGCAGTGGGTGGATGTGGCCAGCGTCAATGTGGCCGCCTTCAATGGCTTCCGCCAGATTACAGCCGTCACTCCCACCACGATCAGCTATGCCTGCACGAACGCCGATGTGGCGGATGCGGCTTCGGGCGGGACAGTGGACTATAAATATGATAACATTTCCGGTCCATTCGCCGGCACAATCTTGTTCAAGAACTGCGTGTTCAAGAACATTTGGAGCGGCCTCGTTTTCGACCCCAACAACATGGGAGAAGGCGACTGCCGCCAGCCGTCATTCATTACCGAAGCCACGTTCGAGAACTGCGAAATGTTCAACAACGCGGGCGCCGTCGGCTTCCGCTGCCGCTATATGAAAGATTATGGCACTGGCGACAAAGCCGGCACTGTGGTCAATGTTCTCAACAATTACATTCATGACTATGTTGGCCCGATGCAGGGCGGCGCGGGCGCGTTCAAGATTTTCTGGCCCGCCCAAGCCAACTTCATTGGCAATACGATCGACGGCATCCCCCTGCTTCAGGGCGCGCAGCACGACGAAACGACCGCCATGGGCGGCGCGCTCGTCATTCGCGACCGCCGCATTGTTAATGGCCGCACCTTCGCCTATAATGAGGAAGGCCTGCCCCCGACCGAAGTCAACATGCGCAACAATGTCATCCGCAACTGCGTCCAGGCTGTCTTCTTTGACCTCGTCCCAACGGGTGTTGAAGGCGCAAGCTGGTCCTGGAACCCCTTCATCCCGGCAGGCAACATCCAGGGCAACATTATGGAAAACTGCAACTGGACACTGCTTGTGAAGAACTACGGCAAACTTGAACCGGGCGCCGATCAGCTCCAAATCTTCGACAACACCTTCGGCAGCGGCGCCAACCAGGGGCCGGAACTCTTCATCCGCACTGGATTTGAGTCCAACGGCGAAACGATCGTAATTGAGAACAACTACTATGGCAATGGCGGCCTGGCTGACCTGACCATCGTCAATCAGGACGATCCAGGCAATCCGCCCGTCACCGCCACCACCGCCTCTGACACGCCCAATCTGATGGATGATGACGGCGATGGCATCCTCAACGTCCAGGAAGACACCAACTACAACGGTGTCTATGATGCGGCCACGGATTACTCGAACTTCAAGGTGGCAGACACGGACGGCGACGGCGTGCCCGATGGCATCGAAAAAGATCTCGAAGGCCAACTAGATGCCAATGGCGATCCGATTCTTCCTAAGGTGTTCAACGTGTTTGTGGACGCCGACGGCGACGGCCTGCCCGCAGTTCTCGACCCGAACGACAATAACGTGGATACGGACGGCGACGGTTACCGCGACGGCTATGAGTATGCTATGGGCACCGACCCGAACAACGCCGCCAGCAAGCCGAAACTTGGCGACATCAACGACAACAACCGCATTGACAACGTGGATGCCATCATCATCTTCCAGGCGAGCATCCAGGCGCTTGATTACGCCAGTTTCGCCGGCAAGGTGATGCGCATGGACCTCGACTGCGACGGCAAGGTCAGCTATGTGGATGCCGTGAAGTGCTTTGATAAGTATCTCGGCATTATCAAACTGCTGCCCGCTCAATAATCTCCGCGGTCGGCATCTCTTGTGGGAGATGCCAATCCTGACATCGACCCGGCGGCGGGAGCCAAAAACGGCTCCCGCCGCCGCTGCTTTAAGGGATCGTCAACACAACTGAGGCAGGTGATTCAGGTCGCGCAGGAACTCCGCAGGACCTTTTTCGCCCTTTTTCCGTCCTCTTCTCCGCCATTCCCTTAGTTCCAACTTCTTTCGACGGCAGGGGATGTCCATTGGGGTATTTTCAGCCATGAGAAGTTACCGTGAAATATTTTTCGTAAAATTCCAGGCTTTTGCCTTTCGGGCGGCGAAAAGAGCCTTTTGAGCCTGCAAATCTGTTTCAAGTTGGCTTTTGCGCGCGTTTTACTGTTGACATTCCTCTCAGTCGTTAAGAGGATTGACCGGAGAGTGGAACGTTCGCCTCGCTGAATTGCTGAGATTTGTCGAACGTCTCTGAGCGTTTCCCCGAAATAATCGACTTGGAGTTTTTTGCGCAAGGTATCAGGAAAAGGAGGTGATGAGCGGCTGAAAATCCGTGAAACCTGTATGGCGCGTGTTTTCGGCCAAGGCTCATAGAAGATGTCGGAGAGAAGGCGGGCAGGGGATTCTGCAAGGGGGGTAATGTTCAAAACGGAGGTCTTTCACCAATGCGCGGTTCTTATACCTTGAGAGGATTGATCCTGGCGGCGTTTGTGGCGATGATCGCGAGCACGGGCTTCGCGGCCACCCTGAACGTCCCAGCGAATTATGCAACTATCAACGCCGCCGTTGCCGCGGCGGTTGACGGCGACACGATTCAGATCGCCGCCGGCACTTACACCGAGCAGGTTTTGGTTGCGGGCAAGGCCATCAGCATCATCGGCGCCGGCAAAGACGTTACGATCATCCAGGCGCCAGCCTTGGCGACCCGTGTTGTTCGCGCGGCCGACTACGGCAGTCCATCGTATCCCTCTGGGCGCAATTTCGACTACATCGTCGGCTTCTTTGATATGCCCACGTTGCCCAGCAGCCTGAAGTCGCTCACCATTGATGGTCTCGACATCATGAAGAGCTCGGTTCCCAAGGTTCTGGCCGGCGACCCGAGCGGCGGTATGGCCGCTCCGCTGGTGGCCATCAACTCCGCCATCACGATTGATGACGTGAAAATCACCCGCGGCCGCTACAACGGCATCGCCAATCCCAAATACGCCCAGATCATCCAGGGCATGATCGTTTGCAGCAAGTGGGCTGGCATCACCCAGAAAATCAAGAATTGCTACATCGAGAAATACTCGAAAACCGGCATCTGGGCCTATAGCCCCGAAACGCCCAACAACTCCATCCTGTATGTTGAAGATACATCCATCATCAACACGCTGCAGAACACAATCGCCGCCAACTCCATCCAGGTATGGTATATGGAACTTCACATGAAGAACTGCTACCTCGATGGCAACTACTATGACGGCGCCACCTGGACGGCCTCTAACGGCTTGTTCTTCTACCTGGCCCCCGGCTCTGTGCTTTCAGATAACGACATTACCTCGGCTCAGACCGGCTGGTGCTTCTTCGGCGGAAGCGACATTTACATCGGCGGAAACACCTTTGACCAGTGCGAATGGGCCATGCAGGTCGGCTACGTATATTGGGGCACCACCCTGCCTTACTACGGCTCGCAGGACCCCTATGTCCTGGCCGGCAGCAACTACACCATCGTGGATAACACGTTCCAGAATGGCTTAGGAACGGCGCTGACGATCGACGGCTGCTCGACCTCGACGATCCAGGGCAACACGTTCTCCAACAACGCAATCGCCATCGAAATGTATAACAGCGATTCAAATGGCACTGTGTATGGCGATCTGGCCGGCGGAAACCTTGCTGGAGAAAATAACTTCGTCAACAACACCAATGGCGTGATCAACTACACCGACAACCCGATTGATCTTGATGGCTGCTGGTGGGGTTCGGACGGCGGCCCCGGCGCTGGAGACATCCAGGGTCAAGACCCGCCCGCGACCTGGCTCTATAACCCCGATTCGACGGACAATGACAAAGACGGCTTGACCGATGGCCAGGAATTGCTCCTCGGCACGGATCCGAACAACCCCGACACGGACGGCGATGGCATCGATGACGGGACGGAAGTGGCCATGGGCCGCAACCCGCTCGTCGCCGAAGTGCCTGATCCGCTCGATCCGTGCACGATTGACGCCGACATGGACGGCCTGCCCGCCTGCGTCGATCCGAACGACAATAACAAAGACACAGACGGCGACGGATTCGAAGACGGCTTCGAATTCGGCTGGGGCACCGACCCCTCCGATCCCAACAGCAAGCCGTCGCTGGGCGACCTGAATGGAAACAATCGCGTGGACAACATCGACGCGATCTTCATCTTCCAGGCCTCGCTGGGCGCCATCCCCTTCAACAACTTCGTGCAGAAGATCAAGCTGATGGACCTGGATCGCGACGGCAGCGTCACCTACCAGGATGCCATTTACGCGTTCGACTTCTTCCTGGGCATCCGCAACAAACTGCCTGTGTAATAAGGCAAATCGCTTCGCCTGAATTCTCCCTGGCCTGACGGTTTGGGGAGCGACCGGCGGCGGGCCGTAATAAGCTCGCCGCCGGTTTTTTCGTTAGGAACAAGAAAATAAAAGGGACAAAAGGACGGAAGGGCGTATATGGATACTGTTATCACAAGACAGGAAACACCCCGTCAGTTCGTTCCGGGTTCTGCTTAGGCTGATAGGATTCGAGGTGCTCTTTATGCAGAACCCCGAACGCAGTGAGGGGGTGAAGGATTTGCAAGACAGCAGCAGTGTCAATATGCACCCGGACGGAGGACGGAAGGAACCCCAATCTCTACATTTCAGCGGGGGGCAGGCGAAAGCGGCCGGAACGCAGAAAACGCAATGTGTATTCCGCCACTTCGCGAGAAAACGGCATGAGGGTGTGGCGCGAGGAAACCAGAACAAAATCCTTCATTCCGCCCAAAATGGTCTCCTCGACGGCCACAGTCTGGTCGTTGTCTCCCGGAATCCACGGATTGTAGCCGCGTGGTTTGCCCGTGCCTCCGGCGATGACCCCGATTTCGGCATGGATTTGCCCGGCGTTTTCCGCCAGCCCGCGGCTGCCGCGTTGCAACTGCAATCCTGTGCGCCCGTAAATCAGGCGGTAAAACGGCCCAAGCAAGTCGTGCAATTTGTCCGCGAGAATGGCCCCGCGATTCGGCGGACCGATCATTACTACGCGCCGGATTCGGGGCAGGTCGTGGTGCGCCGCCGCCCATCGGATTATCACCGCCCCCAGGCTGTATCCAACCAAGTCATACGGCCCGGGTCCTCGCGCGTTGAGCCAGCGCGCGAAACGTTCGGCATTATCCGGAATGTCGCGCCATCGCGAGGTATAGGAATAGCAGATGGCAGGGCGGCGATCCGCTTTGATCCGGTGGCGCAGAGATGCAAGAAACCAAGGTCCGGTCAGCAGGCCATGCACAAGAACCACCGGCAGCCGAGCGGCGTCGGGGATGGGGCGGCGCGGGTCTGCCAGAACGGACAGGCCATCGGGCGTGGCGGAGGAGCGCGGCGGCGCGGAATCGGAGAGAGGATCGGAATCCATTGGGAACAGGAAGAGAGGAACGGGGGAACTGGAAAGATGGGGCGATCAGGAAAACAGGCGCGGGAGCGAGTGCGCTGGCGCGCCGCGGCAAATCATGGCATGGCAGGCGCCAATGGCGTCAGGCTTGCATTGTTTGGATTGGCGCCCGGAGGGCCAGGCGGCTGATTGCGCTCGCCGGACGTTGTCGAGGAATCCTCAGTTCTGGAGGATGTAGTGGCGTTGTCATCGGGGTGATCGACAATATCCGCGAGCATTTTTTCTTCAATTTTGCGCATCTTCTCGCGCATTTCCGGGGGGAAATCCTTGTCCGGAACAGCGCTGAAATGGCGCGATGCCTCGATGAGCCGCCCCTGTTCGAGGAAGGTCTCGCCAAGAAACAGATTGGCGCGTGCGTTCGATGGATCAATGGAAAGAAGTTTTTCAAAAGTATCCTGGGCGTCTTGGGTCCGGCCAAGTTTCTCCTCGCATTGGGCCTTGAGCGCCAGAAGGTCGGGATAGCCGGGACTGTCTTCCTTTGTGCCTTCGATCACAAAAGACACATCATCGTAAGCCCCTTTGTAATCTCCAACTCCAAAACGGCATTGCGCCATGTCGTTTCGCAGCGACAGCGACGGAGCGGCGGAAGGATAATTGCGAAGATGCTTTTCCCAGAGCCTCAGCCCGTCGGCCCAGCGTTTTTCGGCCATTGCCTGTTGGGCGGCGGTCACAACCGTATTAAATCTCCAGGAGTCATACATACTGAAGATGAGAATGATTTCAACGAGTGCGATCAGGGCAAGAATCAGCCAGAGCGGGAGAAATCCACCCTGGGAGGAGGACGATCCGGATTTCGCCGCGTTTGCGGAGTCTGGCGGCGAATCCATTTTATCGGCGATGACTTTGGCGCCCGAGTTGGCGCGCGGATCCGCATCCAGTTCTGCCCCGGCGCCGCGCATCCGGCCTTTGCGTTTCGACACGTTGGTTTCTCTCGATCTCGCGGAAGGCTTGGCTCCCGCGCCATATTTTTCCCCTCCCCCGCCTTGCGAGGCCGGGATTTTTAGCATTGGCCGGGAACCAGGGAAAGGACAATTGCGCAAGGAATGCCTCGCGAGATAAATGCAAATCTTTGTCACAAAATGGCAAACGCCAGTTTGGAGGCTGTTTTTGCGCCTGCTTTTGGGCGCTTGCGGCCGCATCCCGAGCGAACAAGGCGGAGAGTCCGTGAAAAAAATAACATACCCCCGGACTCATTTCCTGCTTGCATGTGCAGATTCGGTTGCAGCTACTTGGATACTTGCAGGCTTTCGAATTTATCTCGAAAAGTCGCATTCAACTCTACATTGCTGTAAACTCAACTGGAACAGATGCGAATAACCATATTGGTCTCAATGTGCGTTTTGGTTTGCGCGGGATTATCCGGCTGCCAAACTCTAGGGATTCGGTCCGCCGAAAAAAGTCCGATCCACCTGTTTTTGCGGCTGGAGAAAACCACCTTGCGTCCGGGCGAAGCGCTTGTGGGCGAGGTATTCGCCGCTAACATGAGCGGCAAGGCAATTAAGGCAGGCGTCCCTAATTATAAAACCCTGACGTTTTGGATTCGGGATGACAGTGGTCTTCCGCCGGTGCGTTTGGCGCCAGTGTATTCGGAGAAAGAGGCGCCCATGACAGTTCAGGAATTGGCGCCCGACGACTTCTGGCCTCGGAAGTTTGTATTCACGCGGGCGGCGGAGACATCGGGAACATTCACGCTGGTTGCCGCCTACGAAAGCGACCCCGAGCGCGCTCTGCCGGTCTGCTACGTGGCTTCATCGCGCGCGGCCACTTTCGTTGTGGAGGGCGAGCGGGCGATGGAGCGCGACCGCAACGGGATTCTGCTCAAAACGGAAGCCATGCGGATTGCGCGGGAGCATTTGGGGCAGCCGGTCAAGGAAATCGACGCCAGGCTGATTATCAACGAAGCAGGATTTTATGATTGGTTTGTCCTTCTTACTCTTCAGGAAAAGGAGGTGAAAAAGGCGCTGCTGGTAAATCCATATCTAGGCCAGGTCAGGCGGGCTATCGACCCGGCTTTGTTTCCGCGGGAAGCGGAGCCGCCTGTTCCCCGGATTTTCATGAAAAGCAATGAATAAGGCGGTCCCGCCGCCTGCCGAATTTGGCCGCCACCTGCCGGAGCGGGCAGGTTTTTCATTTTCCGCTCCAATTGCGCGCTTGCGCTCCGCGGCGCCATCTTTCCGAAGTTCCCCATAGTGGGGGCTGACTAATTCAAAAGGAAAGGAACAAGGGATCATGATGAAATCCGCCGCAGTATTGTTATGTGGCGCGATGGCCTTGAGCTTGATGTGCCGTCCGGCCGCGGCCCAGTCCGCCGCCCCGCCCGCTCAAGGCGCCGCCACACTCGACTGGAAAGCCATGCTCGATATTCCGCCGGACGATCAGCACACCCAGGTCGTCCGAATCCTGCGCACAACAAACAAAGCCCAGATCAACCGCTACGCTGGAAAGGTCTATACCTTCCAGTATGCCAATCCGGGCCAGATCAACAACTTCTTCACCTCGGCCATTATGCGCGAGGAAGGCGCCATCTATACGTTCGTCCCCCCCGAGGGACCCGGCGGCAAGATATTCGTTATTTGCCCCGCGTATCAGATTCCGTATTTCGACCAGCTGGCAAAGGACCTGGACCGTCCGAAACTGACCAGCGCGCCTGGATCGAAATACATTTACAAGCAGATGAAGCATCGCAATATCCTCGATGCGGCTTTCGTCAATGTGGCGCGCCAATACGCCTCGCCCAACGCCGTTCTCGAACCCGACACGGAAACAAACGCCATCATGATCTTCGATTCGCCTTCCGGATCGGATTATTGCGCGAACGCGCTGGACAAATATCTGGACGTCGCGACGCCCAATGTGAACGTGAAGGTGAAAATCTATGAGGTTTCCGTGAACAATGACGGCAGCCTCGGCCTGGATTACGAAGCCTTCCGCAACGGGCCTTACCAGAACATGCTGGTTGGCACCGCCGGATACAATACGCTCGAAGCCAAGGGCACAACGTCCGGCTACAACACCGCCACCCGCAGCGCGGACCTCAGCCGCACGAACAGCTCGCGATATGGCTTGATCGACCTTCAGTATCCCTCGGCCTATTTCGACTTCCTGGTCGAGAAGGGCAAGGCGCGCGTCGCCACCGAGACGCAATTGGTCACAGCCAGCTCGAAAGCCGCCCTTCTCACCACCGGCGAACAGGTTCTTTACTACAGCGAACCGGCCTCGCCTGATAATCTCACGCGAACCGTGACGGGCGACAAGGCCCAGCTGGCACGCGCGGCCAATCCCTATGGCATGACCGTCCAGGCCGTGAACACGGGCCTTAGCGTTTCGCTTACGCCTGTCATTGCCGATCAGAGCATTCAGCTTACCATTGAGGCCTCGGCGGTTTCGATCCTCAGTTTCCGCGAAGACGGACTGCCGATGCTTAACTCCCGCCGCGCCGTTACCGACGTCACGGTGAAAAACGGACAGGAAATCATTCTGGGCGGCCTGACGCGTGAACGCCAAGGCAAGGGGACTTACAAGGTTCCCGTTCTGGGCAACATCCCGGTCCTCGGATGGCTGTTTGGCGGCGAGAAAAACGTTTCGCAAAAGACCATGATGGTCATGGTTGTCCAGCCGACGATCGACACAACCTTCAAAAACGTGGGCGATGCCGAAAAACGCATTATCGCCCAGGCAAGCGGAGACCAAGCCGTTGAAATTCCAAAGGCGGCCTTCGGATTCGACATGTTCCTGTTCGACAGCGAGCCTTGAAAGCCCCTCCTGGCGAGATGAAGGCGCCCCGGCTCCCCCCGCTTCAAGGGCCTGTTACCTGAGCGCCTTCCCAGAGAACGAATTCCACTTCATATCGAAAAGGTGAATGATAATGAATCGAACGACGTTCCAACTTCTCACGCTGGGGCTTCTGGCGGCTTTTTTGCCGACGCTTGCATTCGCGCAAGCGCGCCCCCGCGATGGCCGCAACTTCGCCGCCGATGTGCGCCACGGCTTCCCGACTGGCGCGGACGCCAGCCCCACGGTGGCGGCGTCAAATGTCAACGACTACACCCAGCAGGATGAGCAGATCAACATCGACCCAAGCGACGGCACCGTGAAGGTTCTGCGCACGGATCAGAAGATGCTCATCAACGATTTCGTCACTGCGATTGTTCCCTGCAAAAAGGTCAATCCGCGCGAACTCCGCGGACCTTTCCGCGTCATGACCCGCAAGGAAGGCGGCGACGCCGACGTTCTGCAGGACAAGGAAAAGAAGGAAAATTACCTTCAGATCGTATGCCCGCGCTTCCAACTGCCTTATGTCGAAGCCTGCATCGCCGCGCTCGACGAGGACTGGGTGAAGGAACGCTATGACGGCACGGGCGAAATGTATTACAAGGCCAAATTCCGCAACATCCGCAACATCCAGCAGGTTACCCGCTGGTATGTCGGCCCCGAGAGCTTCCAGGTGGATGGTGCTCAGCGCTATGTGTTCGATGACCTCAACAACGCCATGTATTACACCGATCAGCCGGCACTGATGGGGCTTCAGGAATGGGCGCTTAAGCAGGTGGACATTCCACCCAACCAGGTCAACCTCGAAGTCTCGATTTACGAAGTCGATTCGAACAACGACGTGATGCTCGGCCTCGACTGGGCTTCATGGAAGAACGGCCCGGGCCGCAATCTGTTCGAATTTGGCTACTTCGACGAAAGCGCCGAGGCAAAGGCCACCAACCTGGCGACCGGAGAGCGTCACATCACCAACGACACAAACAAGAAGTTCTCCCTTGCCTACATCAACGCGACTGCCGCCGCGCAGTTCTTTGATTTCGTCCAGAACAAGGGCTATGTTCGCGAACTCGTGAAGACCAACATCACAGTGAAAAGCGGCAGCCCGGCCCGCATCGAGGCCGTGGACAGCGTGGCGCAGTTCGAATCGGTTCCTCGCGCGGATACAGCGCGCCGCACGGAAAACCTCGTGGACAAGGATGGCAACCCCATCTCGGTTAAAACCCCCACGGACGATCCGGCCACTCCGGCTGTGATCGAGGGCCAGCGCAACCGTCTGCTCAATTATCGCGAGGCGGATGACAAGGTCGGACTCCAGGTGGTTCTTACGCCCAATGTGGGCCTCGAATCGCTGGAACTCGACGTCAATGTCAACGTCTCTTCCGTGGCTGGCTACACGCCCAAGGGAAATCCGATCCTCGGCGTGCGCCACGTCAACAACTACGTCCGCCTGATCGACGGCCAGCCCTACGTGCTCGGCGGCATCGAGCGCGAGGCAGTTGTCCGCCGCAAAAACGGATTCCCCTTCCTGCACAAACTGCCCGGACTCGGATGGCTGTTTGGCGGCGAACTCAACGCCAAGCGCAATACGCAGATCGTTATGATCGTCCGCCCGACGTTTGTGCTCGGAGCGGAAAGCGTCCTCGAAATGCCCAAGGAAGCCAAGACAGTCGTAGCCCAGGCCAAGGGGCAGGAGACCATCGAACTCCCCTCGAACGCCTTTGGGTTCGACCAGTGGCTGCTTGGAACGAGCGAATAAGCGCTATCCATAAACCGAAGCCGCGGCCGCCAAATTTACGGCGGCGGTTTTCCTCCTAACTCCGTATTCCATCCGCCGCCCCGGATCGCCTCGACAGGAGCACTTTCCTTTCGAGGTCCGGGGCGGCGGCCTTTTTTCCTGGACCTGCCATGCCTCGCTTTTTCATGATCGCCGCGGCATGAGATTTTCTCCCTCGTCTGTTGGAGATGGAGAATGACTAAACATAGAATTCCGCTCGCGTTTGTTCCCTTCGCCTTTTTGTTCCTTTTCGCTCCGCCTCTTTTCGCGCAAGTGCCTGTGGTCCTTTTCCATGCGCATCCGAATTTCGGATTCACACAGGACCTTTTCCGCCAGCAGATGGATTTTCTGCTCAATAACGGCTATCACACCATTGGCCCGGACCAGTTTTACGAGTGGCTGGTTCACAATGAGCCTTTGCCCATCCGCCCAATTCTGCTCACGGTGGACGACAACTACGTCCGGGTCTATACGGATTGTTTTCCCATATTGCGGGAGCGTGGACAGGTTATCGTGAATTTCGCCCATTCCAATTATGTTGGCGTGCCGGGGGCGAACGACCATGCGGATTGGGACGAAATCCGCGAGATGGAATCCGCCGAAGTGGTGAATACGCAATCACACACGCGGACACATGCGAATCTGGCGAATGCGGACGCCACCGCGCTCGTGAGCGAAATCGCCGGCTCCAAAGCGGATATTGAAGCGAACATTCCCGGAAAATCCTGCTTGCACATCGCGTATCCGGGCGGCGCCTACGATGCGGAGGCCATCCAGGCCTGTGTGGATGCCGGATACCGGCTGGGATATACTACAATCAGCGCTCTCAATTATCACAGCACTCCGCTTTTTGAGATTCGCCGGATTGGAATCGATGGGGCCAGCGTTTCGACTCTGGCGTCGCAGATCGGATTCAACTCCCTTCCGCCCGCTCCGCCCGGCGATGGATGGACGATCGATAACACAGACCCGAACTTCTACGCGGCGGCCTCGGACGTGGCGGTTGCGACTGCGGTTTCCGGCTATTATGGAAGCAATTACTGCGTTTTGCAAACGGGCGCGGGGCCGGTGAGCGTTCAGTGGGCCGCGTTTCTTCCGAAATCAGGGCGATGCCGCGTGTATGCGCGCTGGCCCGCTTCTTCCTCGTTTTCCTCTTCGGTGTCCATAACCATTCGCCACGAAGACGGAACCACCGCAACGACGATCAATCAGCGCGAATTGGGCGGGCGGTGGAACAGCCTGGGCGTGTATCGCTTCAGCGCCTCGGCGCCCGCGCGTGTGGAATTGACCGCAGGCGCGGGAGAATCCGCCGTGGCCGACGGTGTGTGGTTCGAGCCTCTTGCGCCGGAATACTCCGCGTTTATTCTTTATTGATTATGTGTTATATATATTTCCCCGCATAACCCTGCGGGTGTCTGGACAGAAGACTATTCCGGGTGCTTTTCCTTGCGCTTGGCTTCATCCCAGAAGGCGTCCATTTCGGCCAGAGTCATCGAAGTCAGATCGCGACCTTGTTCGCGGGCGCGGGCCTCGATGTGGTGAAAACGGCGGATGAACTTGTTGGCTGTGGCCTGAAGCGCTTCTTCGGGATGGATTTTGAGAAACCGCGCCACATTAGCCAGGGCGAAGAGCAAATCGCCGAATTCATCGGCCACAGCCTCGGGCGATAGTGAAGCGCTGGCCTCGCGCAACTCGCCCACCTCCTCCTCGACCTTGTTCCAGACATCGTCGATTTTGTCCCAGTCGAACCCGACGCGCGCGGCCTTTTCCTGGAGGCGTGTGGCGCGCGTCAGTGCGGGCATCGCGCGCGGAACGCCATCGAGTGCGGATAGCGGCGGGCGGGGTGGCGGCAGTTCGGCGGCGCTGGCAGAGGGCGAAGAAGCGGCAGCAGCATCTTGGGATTCTGATTTTGCGAGGGCCTTTTTCGCTTTTTCCTCGCGTTTGATGCGCTCCCAGTTGCGCAGCACGGCATCGGACCCCTTGATGTCCAAATCGCCGAAAACGTGCGGGTGGCGCCGGACGAGTTTCTCGCAAATGCCCGAAAGAACATCGTCGATGTCAAACTGCCCGGCGCGGCGGGCCAGGGCGGCATGGAATACGACCTGCAGCGCGAGATCGCCCAATTCCTCGCGCAGTGCATCGGGATCGCCCGAGTCCACGGCCTCGCACACTTCATAAGCCTCTTCGATCACGTAGGGTTTGAGCGACTCGTGAGTTTGTTCGCGGTCCCACGGACAGCCATCGGGATCGAGAAGACGTTCCATGATGGCGGCAAGACGGCGGAATGGATCGGGATCGGCCGGAGCAAGTCGGGGAGGCATAGGCAATTCACACCTGTATATTCATTGAATGGAATGCGTTTTTATGGAGTTCACCACAAAGGCGCGAAGACACAAAGGCAAGGAAAGGCATTCTGTCTTCTTATTTCTCTTCTTAGTGCCTTGGTGTTTTTGTGGTTTTCTCTTCTTCCGATTCGCGCAGCGCGCGCAAAAGCGATTCGAGGCTGGCGCGCGTGGCGGAATCGAGGCAGGAAGCGCCCGCAAGAATGTCTGCCAGGGCGCTCAGTCCTTCATGCAGGAATTCGTTGCGGGCATGGAGAAGCGCCGCATATTCCGCCGAGAGACGCGCCATGCCCTCGGGTGTCGGATGCCCGGCTTGGTCGGCTGCCATATTGGAACAGGCGCGGCGGCGTGCCTGGAGCGCGCGTGAAGAGCGTTCAAGCGCGCGCAACGCGGGCGGCGGCGGCAATGCAGCGGCGGCGGCGGCTGGCTGTTTGGGAGAAGGCGGCGGCGTTGGCGCGCAGTTAATGCTCGGCGCTGCGCCCCCTCCTTCCAATTCCGAACTGCCGGAGTCTGCAACGCCGCTCTCCAGGAAGCCATTCTCCTCTTCCGGCCCAAGGAAGATTCCTTCCTCGGATGCGATGCTTTCCTCGGGGATTTCGTCCTCGCTGATGTGTATGGTTTGATACAGCGCATCCGATCCGCCACGGCTCAGTTTATCGATTCGTCTGCACTGCGGCGGCTTGGGCGAAGCAGAACCGGCCGGGGCGGCAGCGGGGGCGATTGGCTTGAGTGCCGGCGCGGGCACGGGTGCGGGCGCGGGCACGGAGGAAGTCGCTGGCGCAGCGGGCGTCGGGGTGATTTTAGGCGTGGGGGCCAGGTTAGGCATTGGCGTTGGCGAGGGCGCTGGCAGAACCCCAGCCGCCGGATGGTTCTGTATTGTTTCCATCGAAGCAACATCATCAGAAAAAGCCTTTGGCGCTTCCTCCTCAACCTCTTCTTCTTCCATTTCCTCCGGATCCGCTCCGTCCTCCTCTTCCTCTTCCCGCCCTTCCATTCCCTCTAGCTTTTTCAGCTCCTCCAATTCCTCCTGTTCCCCTTGTTCCTCCAGTTCCTCCAACTTCTCCTCTGCTGGCTCTTCCGGTTCTTCGGAGTCGGCGGCCTGCCCGGCGCGATCCGGGGCAATCCAGGAAGCGAAGAGGTATCCGCCGATTTCGAGAAGAGGATCGAGAATACGCGCGGCATCGGCGGGCTGGCGCATCGCGAAGGCGCATGCCCAAAGCGCGGTAGCCTCGGCGCGGCGTCGTGTCAGGTTCGGAACCATCTGGACGACGGCACGCCAGCGTTCGATGTCAAGTTCCGTGCGCGTGGTTGCGCCTATCTTGACCTCGGCGGCGCGCAGTGAACGTGCCAGATCGTGCAAGGGATCGGCAATCTGGCGGTCGGCCTGGATGAACCGCCTGTAGATGGCATTGTGGAGCGAAATGAGCACGGCCGGGCGTTCGTTTTCCGCGAGCCAGCGGCGTCCCCGCGGCGAATCGAGCATTCGAAGCGCCAGCGCGCGATCCTGTTCGAGCGTGGTGTCGTAGTCGTTGGGAATCTGGTGAAAACGGCGCGCCAGCGAAAGAATTTCGCGATGATACGCGCGGTCGGCGTAAAGCGTTTGCCAAAGCATCTCGGGCCGCCGCAGGAGCGGACAGAGCGGGCCTTCGGGATCGAGCGGATAAAATGCCTGCCTGCCGCGCGAGTCACGCGGCGCGTCGTCGATCCCCTGGCGGAGCGAGGCGAGCAAACGGGCAACATCCCCGCGCGGTCCGGATGCATGGGGCGCATGAGGTGGATGCGGCGAATGCGCGGCAGACGGAGGCTTTTTCCCGAATTTAGCGAATTTCTTATATGGAGGCCGGGAGTCGGGCCGTCCTCCGGAGGATTCGGTTCGCGGGGTCCAGGCGAGCGTTCCGCGCCCCGCGCCTCCTTTGAAAGGCGGACGCGGCGGGGAGCCGGCATCGCCATGATCCTTGCCGCCTCGCCGGTCATCGCCATGCGAGCCGCCGCCGCCGCTGCGGCGATCTTTGCCGAAACGATCTTTTCCAAAGCGGTCCTTGCCGCGGCGTTCGCTGCCGTGGTGGTCGGGACCTTTTCGCCGAAAGGGCTTGTTCATAACAACTCGCAAAAAGGACTACGAAAAAGGGATTCAGGAGGCAATGCCCGCGCGGATCAGATCGTGCAGGTGAATCATGCCAACGGCCCGGTGGTTGTCGTCAAGAACCGGCAGGACTGTGATGCCGTGGGTTTCCATCACGTCCACCGCCATGGCGCCAAGCGTATCGGGGGTGGTGAATTTGGGGGTTCGGATCATGAAATCGCGAATGGGAGCCGAGGGATCGAGAGGCCCCTCGACGCGCTGGAACAAGCGGCGCAAGTCGCCATCGCAGAAAATGCCCAGCAAACGGCCTTCGGCGTCCACCACGCTGACCGCCCCGAGGCGCTTGCCCGTCATTTGTTGAATGGCGTTTCGCAGCGGCTCGCCATCGTGCACGAGCGGATTTTCCTCGCCCGTGTGCATGAGATCGCGGACGTGAATGAGCAGGCGGCGCCCGAGCGCGCCGAGCGGATGGCGCAGGGCGAAATCCTCGGGCGTGAAGCCGCGCCGACGCATCAGGGCCACCGCCAGCGCATCGCCCAGCGCGAGTTGCACCGTGGTCGAGGTGGTCGGCGCCAGGTTGAGCGGACATGCCTCGTGGGCGATTTTCGCGAGCAGGAGCACATCCGCTTGCGCAGCCAGGGGCGAGTGTTCTCCGCCTGTCATGGCAATGAGTGCGATGCCCGTGCGCTTGAGGTAGGGGAGCATGGTGAGGATTTCGTCCGTTGCGCCGCTTTGCGAAAGGCAAAGAACGACGTTGGCGGACGTGAGCATTCCGAGGTCGCCGTGGAGCGCTTCGGCGGGGTGCAGGAAAAAGGCGGGCGTGCCGGTTGAGGCGAACGTGGCGGCGATTTTGGCGGCCACATGCCCGCTTTTTCCGATGCCAGTCAGGACCACCTGCGCCTTGCACGCGGCCAGCAGGTCCACAGCGCGTCCAAAAGCCTCGGCGGGGAGCGAAGCGGAAAGCTGGCGCAAGGCTTCGGACTCCGCATCAAGAACGCGGCGTGCCTCGGCCAGATCGGCGCAATACTGATTTTCTTTTGGTTCCACCCTTGCAAATACCTCTCGATGATTCATGGAGCGGCGCGGAAAGCGCGGCAAATGAGCGACGAAAACTCAATAAACAGGCGATCCATCGAGGCCAATGCACGCGCAAATTCCGCCGAGGCGTAAACGGGCGCAATTGACCCGGCGCGCCAAATCCTCATCCGATACCATAACATGCCTCCGGGGCAAGACCTACTCTCGCGCCCCGCGCGGAAATGCAGGAACTGTTCAAAGTTACTGGTGGCATGGGCATTTTGCCCGTGATTCCGGTGGCTTGGGCGTCTCGCCCAAGGTTTTTCCCGCACTTTGAACAGCTCCTGCGCAGAAAAGCGAAGAGCGAGTGCGGAGCCTCGCGATCCCAGGCAGAACTGCTCTCGCGGTGTGCGCGCAGAAAAGAAAAGAGCGAGTGCGGAGCCTCGCGATCCCAGGCGGACCTTCTCTCGCGGCGTGCGTGGAAATGAGGAAAGGTTGACGCGCCAGGCCTGTGGGTGCCATACTTATCGGTAAAGTCGTTGGGATCGGTTTGATCCCATTCCCCAACATACTAGGGAGACGGACTCCATGCGCCGGGAAAATGCCTTTACACTGATTGAGGTTCTGGTTGCGGTATTGTTGATCGCGATACTGACCGCCGCGGCCCTTCCGAATTTTCTCGAAATGCAGACGCGCGAAAAAGTATCTCGCGCCAAGGCGGACATGCGCACGATCGCCGCCGCCATCGAAGCCTACACGGTGGATCATCAAAAGATCATGGCCACCCGCACTCCCAGGTTTCTTTGCCCGAGTTGTTCCGGTTATAGCGGCCCCAGCGTTTATGGGCAGTGGGCTGGCATATCATGGGTCAGCCCGCGGTTTATCTGGATCACGACGCCAGTGGCCTATATTCCCAGCGTTTTGCAGGATCCCTTTGTGGCCGATGGCCGCCCCAAGGATCCAGGCGGAGTGATCTCAATTTCCTACGATACGTATGATTATTTCAACGGCGTGGACATTTGCAACCCCCCGAATGATAACCGTTGCGCGGGGGTTAGTTCGGGTGCCATGTGGCGCATCGCCAGCGCAGGGCCGGATGACATAATGGCTGGCGGGGGCGGTACGATTTCACAGTCTCTGCTCTGGGCGCAGCTGGGTGTCGATTATGACCCGAGCAACGGCACGATCAGCGCGGGCGACATCGTCCGCATCGGCGGCGGGCCGGGCCAGGTCATGCCCGGCTTTGAACCAGCAATCGACCGCATTTATAACAAATACAACGTATCCGGGATTTAGTTCGCAGGCGGACGACAAGGGGAGACTGGACCCATACCTGGCGCATCTTGCCCTGCATGACGCTCGGGCTGTCGCGGAGAATCCTTCATGGCCCGCGATTCATCGCATCAATCTGTGCGTGGGAACAGGCTGGCGTGTTCCGTCGCGAATCGTGTCCAGACGTTCCTGATGCACTCCCATGCCATAAGATTGACGCACTAGGCAAATGCGTGCTATACATATCAGTATAGTTGTTGGGATCGGTTTGATCCCATTCCCCAACAAACCAGGGAGACGGATTCTATGCGCCGGAAAAATGCCTTTACACTGATTGAGGTTCTGGTTGCGGTATTGTTGATCGCGATACTGACCGCCGCGGCCCTTCCGAATTTTCTCGAAATGCAGACGCGCGAAAAAGTATCTCGCGCCAAGGCCGACATGCGCACGATCGCCGCCGCCATCGAAGCCTACACGGTGGATCATCAAAAAGTCATGTCGTGTCGCACACCCAAGTTCTTATGTCCGCAATGCAATAACACCTATAGCGGTCCAAGCGTTTATCCGCAACATACAGGCATCAACTGGGTTAGCCCTCGATTTCTTTGGATTACAACGCCTGTTGCCTACATCCCAAGCGTTTTGCAGGACCCTTTCGTGGCCACGGGCGTTGCCAAGGATCCTGGAGGCATGATTAGTTCCATCTATGATACCTATCATTACTGGAGCGGAATGGACGTTTGCAGCAACACAGATCATCGTTGCGCAGGAATTACATCTGGCGCGCTCTGGATTCTGGTTTCTATTGGCCCGGATGAAATCATGGCCTTTGGCGGCGGCGCGGTTATGCAGCCTCTCAGCTGGGCGCAGTTGGGTGTCGATTACGATCCAAGCAATGGCACAATCAGCGCGGGCGACATCGTCCGCATAGGCGGCGGGCCGGGCCAAGTTTATCCTGGCTACGAACCTCAAATCGACCGCATTAATAACAAATATAACGTATCGGGAATATAGCGCCACTGCCAATAACGCCACCGTCTTTGGGGCCGGCGCATTGGGGGGCGGCAGGGCTTTCGCGGAAATTTCGTGAATCGCGGACATTTCGTTTGCGATGAATGAGCCATTGCGGTCCGTCCATCGCGCCAGGCGCGCGAGTGAATTCCTGTGCAAATCTGATTGCGCGTCATTGCAGGGAAAAGATACACAAGGAAAGGATAGGTGTTCCGGGCTGAGAGGCTGGCCAGGGATTTGAGAGCTTGCCTGGCTGGCTTCCTGGTCGTATTATGGAACCGCTGGGAGGGTTTTTCAGGAGACATTTTCCGGGCGTTTGCGTTGACGCCGCCCACGTTAGGAACTACGATCCTTGCTGATACGTTTGCGCGCCAGGAGAGCGTGCGTCTGATTGTTGGCGCCTCTCCATTGCGCCACGATTCCAGCGATATTTCTTCCGAGACTCGTTGCGGGTTTTGGGGTTGAACTTATGCCGACGGCCTTGGAACGCCAGTTGGGCGAAATGCTTGTTCGCGACAAGGTTATTTCGCAAAACGAGCTTGAGACCGCTTTGCGCCGCCAGGAGGAAACCCGCGGGAGCCTCGGGCGCGTTCTCATCGAACTTGGCTTCACCTCCGAGTGGGAAATGGCCGCAGCGCTCGGCAAGCAACTCAACGTCCCTTTCATCACGCTCAGCCACTACGACATCGACCGCCAGGTCCTCGAATCGATCCCCGAGGAACTTGTGCGCAAATACAAAATCGTGCCCGTAGATAAAACAGGCGACACGCTGACAATCGCGCTGGCCGACCCTTCGAATATCTATTTGCTTGATGAATTGCGCATTCTCACCAAATGCCAGATCATCCCCGTTATTTCCTTCGAGTCGGACATCATGGAGGCGATCAACCGCTATTACGGCGGCCAGGAAGAATCGCGCCTCGATGAAATGCTCAAGGAAATCACCGATGCCGACATCCGCGCCGTGGAAAGCCAGCGCGAGGCCGAAAGCATCGCAATGGTGGCAAGCGAGGAAGAAGGCGTCGGCGGAAGCGGCGACAGCGACGAGGCCGAGGTCAACGACGCCCCCGTCATTCAGCTGGTCAACCTGATCATCACCGAGGCCATCAAGGCGGGCGCTTCGGATATTCATGTCGAGCCTTATGAAAAAGTCCTGCGCCTTCGCTACCGCATCGACGGTGTGCTGCAGGAAATGACCCCGCCGCCAAAGCAGTTCCAAAACGCAATCATCTCGCGCATCAAAATCCTTTCCGAGTTGGACATCGCGGAAAAACGCCTGCCCCAGGACGGACGTTTCCGCGTCAAATACAACGGGCGCGCCATCGACTTCCGCGTTGCCGTATGCCCAACCGTCCACGGCGAAAAGGTCGTGATCCGCATCCTAGACCAGAGCAACCTGATGCTCAACCTGACGGACTTGGGCTACGAACCGCACATTCTCGAAAAGTTCGAGGAGCAATTGCGCAAGCCCTGGGGCATGATTCTGGTTACGGGTCCGACGGGGTCCGGAAAATCGACCACTCTTTATTCGGCGCTTTCCACGATCAACGACGCGCGCAAAAACATTCAGACGATCGAGGACCCAGTCGAATACAACCTGATGGGGATCAATCAGGTTCATGCGCGGCCCGACATCGGCCTGACATTCGCCGCCGCGCTGCGCAGTTTCCTCCGCCAGGACCCGGACATCATCATGGTGGGCGAAATCCGCGACTTCGACACGGCGGAAATCGCCATCAAGGCGGCTCTCACCGGCCACTTGGTTTTCTCGACGCTCCACACGAACGACGCCCCTTCCTCGATCCAGCGCCTCATAAACATGGGGGTCGAGTCGTTCCTCGTTACGGCATCGCTCAACATGGTCGAGGCGCAGCGCCTGGGTCGGCGCGTCTGCAAGAACTGCAAGACGGAATACGAGCCTTCGGCGGACCTTCTTGCGGCGCTTGGCATCAAGGACCCCAAGACCATGCTCGCCCGCGGGGAAGGCTGCGACCGATGCCGCCAGACAGGATACAAAGGACGCGTGGGCTTCTATGAAGTCATGGTGGTGACAGACGTTTTGCGCGACGCGATCATCCAGGGAGTCCCCACCAACCAGCTCAAAAAGCAGGCGGTGGAGGAAGGGATGGAAACGCTGCGCATGGCAGCGACAAAGAAACTTTTGCAGGGCGTGACGACGGTCGAGGAGGTTCTCTCGACTACAATGGCGGACGAGGGCTGAAGTATAGCGGGCGGAAAAAAGAAATCCAACGGCCAGGAGCAAAGAATTCATGCCGGTCTATCAATACTCGGCGCGTGCGGCGGATGGACGGGTTGTCATGGGAACCGCGGAAGCGGGAGACCAGTCATCCGTTGTTCGTATGTTGCGCGAAAAGGGCCTGATGCCGACAGAAATCCGCTTGGGGGGCCAAAGCCGTGTGGCCGCCGGCGCCAAAAAGAAACGCCGCCTCAAAGGAGGCCGCGTCAAACTGGACGACCTCGTTGTGCTCTCGCAGCAAATGGCTGTGATGATTCGCGCCGGACTTCCTCTCATCGAGGTTCTCGACATCCTCAGCGAACAGTCGGAACGCGCCAAACTGGCCGAGGTGGTTCGCCGCGTGGAAAAGGATGTCGAGAGCGGTTCGTCGCTCACAGAAGCAATTCAAAAACATCCCAACGTCTTCAGCGTCTTTTTCATCAGCATGGTTCGGGCGGGCGAGGCCTCTGGTATGCTCGACACCATTTTGGACCAAGTGGCAATGTATATGGAACGCATCGCCTCGCTGCAGCGCAAAATCAAAAGCGCCGTCATGTACCCGAGCGTGGTCAGTTTCGTCGCGGCCATCATCACTGTTTTCCTCCTCGTCAAGGTGGTCCCGGTTTTTGAAGACATCTTTTCGGACCTTGGAAGTACGCTGCCTTTGCCAACGCGCATTACACTGTTTATTTCCAAGTTCTTCCAGCACAGTTGGTATTGGATTGTGATAGCCGCCGTGGGCGCGTGGGTGGCCTTGTGGCAATATGGAAAGACCAAAATGGGCCGGTATAAAATAGATCAGATCATGCTGAAACTGCCCATATTCGGCCAGTTGTTTCTCAAATCCTCTGTGGCCAAGTTCACGCGAACCCTCTCCACATTGATCCGCGCGGGCGTGAATATTCTGTTCGCCTTGGAAATCGTCGCAAAGACAGTTGGCAATTCGGTAATCGAAGAGGCGGTGAACAAAACTAAAACGAGTATTCAAGGGGGAGAATCCATCACCAAACCCCTGATCGAGTCCGGAGTATTTCCCACGATGGTGACGCGCATGATTGACGTGGGCGAGCGGACGGGCGCCCTGGAATCCATGCTCACCAAAATCGCGGACTTCTATGAGGACCAGGTCAACACAATGGTCAATGGCCTGACTTCGCTGATCGAACCTCTGCTTATTGTGTTCCTGGGCGTGGTGATCGGCTTCATTGTAATCTCGATGTTTATGCCTATGTTCAAGATGATCGAGGCACTTTCGCACTGAGCCAGAGAAAAGGGCTGGATTTCGAGGCTGTCATGGGCATACCTATGCGTCCGCAGGTTTGTTTTCCGGCCTGGACCGGTTTTCGCGGAAAATCGGCTCAGGCGGATATTAGGCGCTGATTGCGCTCACTCTATCTGTTTATGTGGTTCGTTTCTTCTCATGCAGAATCCCATTCTTGAACGACAACTCGCCGATTGCAGGGACTTGGCGGAAGCCTGGAAGCGCTTTTTCGAACTGTTTCACATAGCCATCAAGAATCCTGAGCGCATTACTCCAGAAACTGAACAGGAATTTCTGGAAAACAAGCGGCGTATCGCAATGCTTCACGACACTTTCATGGATGCTCTCAAGCACGATCACCAGATCGGACAGAACATTTATGGAATTGTCACGCGCTGCATCACCTTGCGCCATGTGAATAAAATGAGTCCGGCGGAAACGAAAAAAATCGAAATCGAGTGGCACGAATCCTATCTGCTGCTCAACGAAACAATCAGCGGCCTTCAAGAGGAAATCCAGCGCATCGCCGCCATCAATCCGACCACCTTCGCGCTTCATAAAATCTGGGCGCGAGTCATGGCCAACCTGATCGCGTTTCTCAAAAGCCGCCCATTCAAGTTCGCTGTTGCCGCCATTGTAGTTGTGTTCATCATCTGGGGCATTCCGGCATTCGGAATTTATGACTACGACGAACTCCGAAAAATGAATGGAGTGAACAAACTCTATTTCCAGTGGCTCAATGTCCGGCGCTCCACATTCGACAAAGCCGCTCCCTACGGCCAGTTGAGCGATTTTCTCTCGTTTTACCTGCCGGAAAACGCTCCGCCCTCGGGTTTGAAATACAATAATGACCTGCCCAAAAAAGACAAACTGGCTTGTGCGCGCCAGTTTGCAGGCGTCCGGCTCGAAAACGGAAAATCCATGAGCGAGATGCTCCAGGATTCCGAGGATTTCGCCACATTCTGGTTTGAACGCATCAGCAGCAGAGGCGACCAGGCCGAGGTCTTTATATTCTATTTTTATGCCAATAAAACCGCCTACGACATTGCGCGGATGTATGAAAAATTCCCCATGTCGCGCGACTTGCCCTACACGGTGTTTTCCATCAACAACGTTTTGGTCATAATCCAAAGCCGGTCGAGCGACAAACAGCTTCGCACGGACCTGGCCGTCGGAACTTTCAAACAGCCCGCCCGCTGAGAGCCTGCATAAAATGAATCGCGCCGATGCCGCCGCCTGGCTGCGCCTTTTTCTCGCAGTCCGGCTCGAACGGCGTCAGTGGAGCGGCTTGGTTGGTGCCTGGCCCGATCCGCGACGAATTGGCGCTCAGTCCGTCGATGCGCTGTGCCAGGCTGGCCGCCTCGCGCCCGACACCGCCCGCCGGCTGCGCGAGGGCGCTCCGCAAGAGCAAGTCGAGGCGGAACTGGCGCTTATGGAGAGCCGCCGCGCGCGTCTTGTTATGTGCTTCGATCCAGACTACCCGGACATCTTGCGGCGAATGACCATTCCTCCGGCGGTGTTTTACATGGCGGGCGAGTATCTCGGATGCGACGAGGCCGCCGTGGCCGTGGTAGGGCCGCGCCTGGCCAGCGTTCATGGCCGCGAGGCTGCGCGGCGCATCGCGCACGGGCTGGCCAGCGCCGGACTCACTATCGTCAGCGGATTCGCCGTCGGAATCGACTCCGCGGCTCATGTGGCGGCGCTCGACGCGGGCGGGCGTACGCTGGCCGTCCTTGGATGCGGGCTGGGAGTGGATTACCCGGCCAACCACGCCGAATTGCGCGCCCGCATTGTGGAAGCGGGGCGCGGCGCGCTCCTGAGCGAATTCCCCATGACGGCCAAGCCGCTCCGTCATCATTTTCCGCCGCGCAACTCGCTGATCGCCGGCCTGGCGCTGGCTACTGTGGTGATCGAAGCCTCGGAAAAAAGCGGCGCGCTCGTAACGGCTCAATCCGCGCTCGAGGAAAACCGTTATGTTTTTGCTGTCCCGGGCGACATCACACGCGAAGGCACGCGGGGGTCCAACGCCTTATTGCGCGAGGGGGCGATTCCGCTGACCGCGGCCGAGGAACTCCTTGAGGACTTGCGTCCGCAGCTCGATCCGATTTTCCAGCGCCACGGCATTGCGCAGCCCGCGTGCTGGCAGAAACCCCGCCAAGCCTTAGAAGCAGAAACGATTCCGCCAGAAGACGAGGAAGGAATGGAGGAGCAAGGAGAAGACGGCGAAGCCTTGGAAGATGAAGAAAGGCATGGCGGAGAAGGAAAGTTGGAAAGCAAGAAAACCGGAAAAAGCCACACCGCCAGAAGCAAAAATTCCGCCGCCATTTCAGCGTCCGCTCCGCCCGCCATGCCCGCCTCGCCGCGAAATCCGCCGGCATCTTCCGTGGACCATCCGGAGGCCCAACGGCTTTTGCGCCGCATTGCGCGCGAACCCGCCGATCTCGACACGCTGGTGAACGAGTTTGTTCCCGAGACGCTCGATATTGGCCGACTTTCAACGCTTCTTCTCCAGCTCGAATTGACCGGGCGCATCCGCCAACTGCCCGGGAAAATCTATATGGCGGAGTGATGCCATTTTCCCTTAATTATGTGCCCTAAATTTGCCCAGTAGAGACACCGTTGTTTACGCCGCCAAGAGCACGGAATCGGTTTTTCCATCCGGTCGGATTCCTGCGAATCCCAAGGGGATTCCATAACAAAGCCCAGGGTCAGCGAGGAACGAGCGCCACCCTGGGGAAAAGAGCAAACAGAATATCCATACCCTGCAAGGGTTAAATAAATTGTAGTCCGCCCGATGTGGATTTCCCCGGTCTTTTCTTCTTTGCGGCGCGGCGGCTTG
>CAYUNT010000023.1:0-34058 GCA_964446285.1 uncultured Candidatus Sumerlaeota bacterium
TCTGGCCGGGAGGAAACCTGCAAGGTCCTTCTTCACGATCGGACTCCTGCTGGAAAGGAGCCGTGCCTGGATGCTTCACTACCGCTCAAGCGCGAGCGCGGACATGGCTTCGCTCTTTGGCAATCGTGCCAAGATGCACATGCCGGTTGAGTCTCGGCAGATTTGGCATTGAATTTGATAGGGAACCCTCAGGAGATTGAAGCCGGGCGATTTCGCGGGCGCTGCGCTTGCGGGGCTTTGCGGCCAAATCTCCGGCGGAATGCGAAATCCTTAATAAGACTGACAATTGCTGGATTTGTTTGGCTTGCTATGATTCTCACCGCGCACACAACCCGCCTCGCCTCTCAAATAGGATGGATTGGGACATTTTGTCGCACCCGCGTGTGTGGAACGGTCAATTTTGTGTATCGGTCCGCTTAGATGCGGCCGCATAATTTTCTTCTTCCGGGATGGTCCCGAGCATGATCGAGGTCAAAAACCTGAAGAAATACTACGGAACGACACGCGCAGTGGACGGCGTGTCGTTTTCGATGAAAGACGGCGAAATTCTGGGGTTTCTTGGCCCCAACGGCGCCGGAAAATCGACCACAATGAAGGTGCTGACCGGCTACCTGCCGATGGACAGCGGCGAAGTGAAGGTGGCGGGCTTCGACGTCGAAAAGCAGTCGTTCGAGGCACGCCAGCGCTTGGGCTACCTGCCGGAAAACACGCCTCTCTATGAAGACATGGGCGTGATCGAGTTCCTGCGGTTTGTGGCCGCGATGCGGAAAATTTCGCGCGCCGATCGCCCGGAACGCATTGGCAAGGTCATCGAGATGACGGGCCTGAAAGGCGTGACGGGAAAAACCATCGGGCAGCTTTCTCGCGGATACCGCCAGCGCGTGGGGCTGGCTCAGGCCCTGATTCATGATCCGGAAATTCTGATTCTCGATGAACCGACGTCGGCGCTCGACCCGACGCAAATCAAGGAAATCCGCGACCTGATCCGCCGCATTGGACGCGAAAAATCCATTATCCTCTCGACACATATCATGCAGGAGGTGACGGCGACCTGCGACCGGGCGATTATCATCAACCAGGGCCGCGTGATTGCCGAAGGCACGCCCGATGAGTTGATTGGCCGCGGAAGCGCCGGGCGCATCCTCGTGGCGGAAATCCAGGGGGCGCGCGAAAAAGTTGCCGAAGCGTTGAAAGCGCTCCCGGGCATCGACAGCGTCGGCGTTCGCGAAGTCGGCGAGGACACGGGCGCAGGCGCAAAGAGCGGCGATGGCGGCTGGTTCCGCTACACAATCGCCTGCGGTTCCGGCGCAAAGGACCCCGCCGTGGACGTCTTCCGCGAGGTGGCCGCGAAGGGATGGCTGCTGCGTTCGCTCCAGGAAGAAAAAGCCACACTCGAAGAGGTCTTTATCAAATTGACGAAGGAAGGCGCGGGATCGGGAAACGGAAAGTCCTGAGCAGGGGCGAAGATTTGAAGTCCGCGCTCCCGCCTGCAAACGAGTCAATGCCTCCGGGATCATGAGAAATCCCGGCCCATAGCATAAACAAACGGAAGAGTTATCATGGGAACCACATGCACGCTGTTCACCCGCGAATGCAAAGCCTACTTCAACTCGCCGACCGCGTATATTTTCATTTTTATTTTCCTGCTGGTATCAGGGATTTTGTTTTTCGACGTCGGAAATTTCTTCACCGGCAATGAGGCGACACTGCGCGACTTTTTCGCGTTTGTGCCGTGGGTGTTGCTGGTATTTGTTCCGGCCATCGCCATGCGCCTGTGGTCCGAGGAGCGCAAGGTCGGCACAGTCGAACTGCTTCTGACGCTTCCCGTGCGCGACATCGAGGCGGTGCTCGCCAAGTATTTTGCGAGCCTTTTTGTGCTCACGCTGGCCGTAGTGCTGACGCTGCCCATCCCCTGGGTGGTTGCGGGTCTGGCCGATCCGAAAACCGGCATGGACTGGGGGCCGGTCATCGGCGGCTATCTTGGAATTTACCTGATGGGAGCGGCGTATCTGGCCATCGGGATGTTCATCAGCTCGATGACGAGCAATCAGATTCTCGCGTTCATCGGCGGCGTGGTGGTTTCTTTCGCGCTCTTCCTCGCCGGGATTCCTTCGGTGATTGCCCGCATCCCCAACTGGATGGAGCCGATTGTTTCCTACATCGGATTCGGATCGCACGTGTCGAATATCTCGCGCGGTGTGATCGACTCGCGCGACATCGTTTATTTCCTTTCTGTCATCATCCTTTTCTTATTCCTGACGGTTCGTTCCGTCGAACGGCGCGGCTAATTCTCACCCGGCACGTTTTTCGCACTTTTCGAGCCTTTTGCGCATTTACATCTGCACCATCTCAAGGATTATACGGACGGATTAACCTCCCATGAAGACCCGGCAACTCGCACGCTCCGCCTCGATGATCAACTACATTGTGGCTTTTGTGGCGATTCTCATTGCGGTGAACTTCTTCCTCTACCGCCACCACACGCGCAAGGACCTGACGGCGCAAAAGATGTTCACGATCTCCGACGCCACCAAGTCCATCCTCAAAAAGATGAACGACGATGTGAATGTGACGCTGTATTATTCGGAGAATCTTCCGCCGACGCTCCAGCCGCAGTTCCGCGCCGTTCGCGAGTTCCTCGATGAGTTCGCCCTGCTTTCCGGCGGGCGCATCCACCTGCGCGCCGAGGTGCCCAAGGACGACAAAGATTCGGAAGAATCGCTGGCGCGCAAAGGCATCCGCCGCGGACAGGTCAATGTGCTCGAAAAAGACGAAATGAAAGTAGCCGCTGTGTATTTCCACATCCTCGTCCAGCACATGGACAAAACGCGCGTTATTGCCTTCCCGGCGCAGGGAATGCTCGAATACATGCTGGCATCGTCGCTGGTGGAAGTTACACAGCGCGAAAAACCTATCGTCGCGTTTGTCACGAATGACGCCGAGTTCCGGTTTGGCGAGTTATTCAACTTCATGCGCGACAAGATGGGTATGGGCGAGCGCTACGATATGCGCCTGGTGTCGGTTACCGATGAGCACGCCCTTTCGATTCCGAAAAACTGCAAAACGCTCGTCATTGTAAAACCCAAGGATTTCAAGGAAAGCGAGCTCTATAAAATCGATCAGTTCTTGATGAATGGCGGAACAATCGTGGCGTTTGTCGAGGCGCTGAACTTTTCCGATCAGATGTCGATGTTCCGCCCTTCGCCGCCGCCAAACATCATTCCGCTGCTGAAAAAATACGGCATTCAGGTTAACGCGGACCTTGTTGAGGATTATAAATCCTTCGCGTTCCACGAGGTTCCCGCCGGGCGCATGGGATACATGACCGTGATGACGCGCGTGCCCTATCCGCAGTGGGTGGTTGCCAAGCGGGAAAATTTCGACAAAGACAATCCAGCGCTTTCCGATCTTCAGCAGATTCTTTTCCCCTTCGCAAACTCGCTCGATTTTGCCTCCGATCTGTCGCCCGACATCAAGACGCACAAACTGATTTCCACGACAGACAAAGGCTCGCATCAGGACAAGCCGCCTTTCCGCCTCGAACCGCCCGATCAGAAGGAATTCAAAGTGCCTGATTCGACGAAGTCCTTCATGCTCGTCGGCGCGGTATCCGGACCCCTAGTCAGTTATTACAAGGACCGCGAAAAACCCGCCAAGGAAAAGAAGGACGACAAAGAGCAAGACCCCATGCGGCGTTTTGACCAGGAAGAGGAAGATGAGAACGCCCCCAAAGTCGATCAGGCAAAGGACGCGCGCCTTGTGGTGGTCTCGACGGCGCAACTCCTGAATCCGGAAATGTTGCGCATCATCGGCGGCGAATTTTTCCAGGCCAATCTGGTCTTTACGGAAAATACGCTCGACTGGCTGACACTCGGAACCGATCTGATTTCCATCCGCACTAAGCCCATCAAGCAATACTTGCTGCGCCCCGAGCTCAAGGCCGAGGAAAAAATGAAGGCTAAATTCATCGGACGATTCGCCGTTCCCATCATTGTTGTCTTCGCCGGCGCGGCTTGGTGGTGGATTCGGCGGGCGCGTCTGCAACGTCTCTCTCAGGTGTATGGACGATGAGCGCAAAAAAGCAAATTCTCCTTCTCGTTATCGCAGTGGTGGTTTGCCTGGCCGTGTTTTTCTCGGAACGCGGCGGCGGCAACAAATCGGATGAGCCTGCCTCGATTGCACCAGTGGCCGACATCAAGGCGTTCAAGGGCGTCAAGGCGGACACAGTCGAACGCATCGAGGTCACGCCGCCTGGCAAGACCGAACCCATCACGCTGGAGAAAAAGGACAAGGTGTGGAATGTCCGCGTGGGGGACCAACTCTATCGCGTGGACAAGACCAAGGCCGACCGCCTTTTCTCCGACTATGGCGACAAAGTCGAGTTGGGCGGAGAATTGACGCTCGAATTCCAGGCGAAAAACCCCGAGAACCACGCCATGTTCGACCTGACCGCCGACAAGGCCACGCGCGTGAAATTCTTTGGCGCAGGCGGCAAATTGCTCGAAGACATGCTGATCGGCAAGAACGGCCAGGATTGGCAATCGACGTTTGTGCGGCGGCCCGATAAACCGGAGGTCTATCTGGCGGATGTGCGCCTGAACGACAACTTCGTCGGGACCGAAACGGCCGCATGGCGCGTGAAAAAGCTGTTCCCGGATGTGGAAACCGCGAAGGTGGGCGCGATCGAGGTGGATGACCGCGTGAACACCCGCACTTACGCGCTGGAACGGCGCCTGCTTCCTTCGGACGCCGATCCCAATTCTCCGCGCGCCAATCAGGGCAATTGGTGGGTTGTGCGCCCGTTTGAGGAAGCCGCGCGCCCCTACATGGGCGAGTCGCTCGCGCGTTCCGTGGCCGACATTTCCGCCGTCGAGTTCCCCGCGCCCGGCGACGTTCCGAAGAATGCCTTCGACCGCCTGAGCGCCATCATTCGATTCGGCTCCAGGGACAATCCCAGTTCGTGCGTGCTGACTCTTAGCAGCGACATCCCCGGCAAAGATCGGCGGCTTTATGCGAAAACGAATCTGAGCGATGAAATCTACATCGTAACCAAGCCATACGATCCGTTCCGCGCGCCGGAAGACTTCAAGGAAACGCCCACGCCAACCCCCTCGCCGACTCCTGCGGATTCGCCCACAACAGAAGGCGGTGGCCAGGAAGAGCCGTCAGCGGCAGCCCCCGCGTCCGAGAAGCCAGCCGCCGATAACACCGCCCCTATTGGGCAAATCGCCATTCCGCCTATTGCTTCGCCCGTGCCGACGCCGAAGCCGCCTGCTCCTCCTGCGGCGGCCGCCACCACAGTACCAGCCAAATAGGCGGAATGAACAAATTTCAGGACAGCGTGGCCTTGCGTGCCCTCGCGCCAACAGGGATATATTCACTCGCAATTGCATAATATGCACCTGCCAAGGATTGAATCGAATTGACACTTTGGCGGGCGGGCGGGACAAGCATGGTTTTGGGACGAAGCATCCTCGCTTGCGTCCCTTGGCCCAGGCGCGAATGGGCGGCAAAACGGGCTTTTCGCGCCGAACCAAACCCCGGGAGAATGCAACGCTCCCTTTCGTTACGATCGCTCGCGCATCAGGAGTGGACCTTCGCATGAAATACGCTCTCGGAATGATTGAAACTCGCGGACTTGTGGGAATGGTCGAGGCCGCAGACGCCATGGTCAAATCGGCCAATGTTCAGCTGGTCCACTGGCAGCAAATTGGCGGCGGATACGTTACGGCATTCGTGCGCGGTGATGTGGCTGCGGTAAAAGCCGCCACAGACGCGGGCGCGGCGGCGGCCCGCAAGGTCGGCGAGCTCATCTCCGTCCATGTGATTCCCAGCCCGCATGAGCAACTCGAAGACGTCTTGCCCATCGGTGTCCGGGAGCCTTGGAAATAAGCGAGGCTTTTCCGAAACCGCCGGAAGATTTCACAGGCGTGAGGCCGAAATCCCCGGCATGTCTCCGACTGGCGCAGCGATGCGCAAGAAGCCTCGGCCCTTCGAGAGGAGTGATGCACTATGTGGACAATGCTCTCCGGCGATTCCAACCTGGCGCTGGCAGGATTGCTCGGCGGCCTTCAGATGCCGGAATTGATACTGATTCTCATCATTGCCCTTATCATTTTCGGCCCGAAGAGCCTGCCCAAAATTGGCGGCGCGATTGGCTCCTCGATTCGGGAGTTCAAAAACGCCGTGAACAAGGTTTCTTCAGATATTGATAGCGCGGATTCTTCGGCGGAAACTCGCGCCAATCGCGCGGATGCAAGCGCCCCCGGTTCTTCGGCGCCTCAGCCCACGGCAGCCACACAGAAGTCCGATTCCTCCGCGCCTTCTTCGGATGCCTCGACTCCAAAAGCCTCTTCATGACATTGAATTTGGCCCATGCCCCAACGCGTGGCAGACGATCAGCGCCTGACGTTTATCGAGCACCTGGATGAGTTGCGGCGCCGCCTGATTTTTTGCGTGGGGGCGCTGGCCTTCGGTTTTCTCCTGGGCTATATTCTGGCGCCCTGGGCGTTGCGTATTCTTTTATGGCCGCTTGAGAAGGCGGGATTTGCCCTGTCTGAAAAGGCCGTCGCCAAAACGCCCAGCCTCATGATTCGCGTGGGCGCGGATGGCGTATTGCGTTTGGAAGGAGGCGCCGAGGCGTTTGCGCGCGCCGCGAAAGAGATTGGCCGGCGTCCCACCCGCATGGTTATTATGCGCGAAAAAGAGGAAACCGCGAACGCCTCAGCCACGCCAGGCGCAGGCGCCAATCCCGCCGCCTCGGCCGATTCTACAAAATCCACCGCCTCTGCCGCGCCCGCCGAAGAAGAACGCATCATTATCGGGGCGCCGCCGCTGCCATCGGTGATTTATCTGCGTCCGATGGATCCGTTTTTTATCATACTCAAAATCGCATTGATCCTGGGTGTGGTTTTTGCCGCGCCGTTTATTGCCTGGCAGTTGTGGCTGTTTATTGCCCCCGGTTTGACGCAACGAGAGCGCCGGTGGGCTGTTCCCGTCATCCTTTCTGCTTCGCTGCTGTTCCCGATAGGGATGGCCTTCGCATACTCGATGCTCAGCTTGGCGATACGATTTTTCGCCCAATACGCCGTCGAGGGACTCAGCCAGCAACTCGACATTCGGGCCTATCTTGGCTTTGCGTTGACCACGCTCGTTTCCTTTGGGATTGTTTTTGAGTTGCCAGTGGCCCTCCTGCTGGCCACGCGAATGGGCCTGATTTCAGTGGCCATGCTGCGGCGCCGCCGCCGCGAAGTATTTCTGATTCTTCTTGTTCTGAGCGCTATACTCACTCCCACAGGGGATCCGTTTACCCTTATGGCCCTGACGCTTCCTCTTTACGCCCTTTTCGAGATGTCCATATTTGTTTCTCGCTGGATGGAACACTCCGCGCATTCCGAGCCGGAGAATGCCCCTTCTGACGATACCCTGGCGGGAGCCTGACTTCCGCCGTTTGCCATGGTCCCCCGATTCTCCACAATCCTTCTGTGGGACGCCCATCCCGAAAACGCCGCCGCTCTGATCCAGGCGTTGCGCGAGGCATCCCGCAATGTGGAGATCGCCCATACGTTCGATGAGGTAAAAAGCCGCATCCAGGCCAAAGGCGAAAGTCAAAATGCCGTTCAGTTGATCGTGGCCGACCTCGAAACCCTGCTGACGCTTGGCGAATCGCAAATTCTGACGTGGCTCGGTTCCAGTCCGCGCCCGCCGCTGGCGATTGCCACAGACATGGACCCGGAGCATTATCTGGGCCACTTGCGCCGCCTTCGCCTTCATCATTTGATAGTCAAATCCGGCCCCTTCTTCCCCGAGGAGTTTGGCCTTCTGCTCGATTGCGCCATTTCGCCGATTCGCGGATTTGGCCTGCTGTCGCATTTCGCGCAAACGCTCGAGATGTATTCGCTCACATTCGCCACTCGAGATGAAAAAAGCGACGCCATTGAGCGTGTCATCAACCATTTTGCCACCGTGGGATTTGAAATCCACGAACTATATGACGTCCGGCTGATTCTCGAGGAAATCACAAATAACGCCCTTTTTCACGCGTTCCGAAACCCAGACGGATCCGAAAAATACAATATGTCCACGTTCCAAGGCCTCGACTCGGGCGAAACAGTGCGCATCGACTACGGACACGCAATGAATGTGGTCGGTTTCGCCGTAACAGACAACGCCGGCACACTCGATCCCGACATGATTCTTTACAAGCTGGAAAGGCAATACAACCGCGAGGGGCTTTTTGATCTGGGCGGGCGCGGGCTTTACCTGTCGCGCTTGCTGGCATCGACGTTCTTTTTCAACATCGAGAAAGGGCTGCGCACGCAGATTGTGGCCTCTTTCCGCGAAAAGGATTCCCGCAAGCGCCCCAAACCGATCACGATCAATGCGCTTCAGGCGCGGACGTATCGCGCGCCATCCCTCGCGGGACGCGCCATGTTGTTTGCCGGCCAGCGGGCTGCGCCCTTGCCAGAAGAGCATGTCGATACGTCTCCCGGAGAAAAGTGCGCGGCCGCCGCGGAAGAGTGCGCTGGGATTTCCCCGGGGCAGAGGAGAGAAAAAGCCACCGCAGCCGCTTCATCGGACCCGCCGCCTTTGCCTGCGCCGTCCAATCTTCTTTCCTCTGCGCCCGCCCAGCCGGATTCTCCTAATAGGCAAAAACCTCATAACGGAGCCGCGGACACCAGTTCCTTTCCTGCTCCTCGCACCCGTCGCGACCTGCACGAGGACCTGGACTGACGCCATAGCGCCAGCCTGATTGCCTGGACGCGGAGTTTCTGCGTCTTCAGGGCGATTTGTATCGCGCTACATTCCTTCTTTTAAAAAACAGGACTCCCTGGTGTCGGGGTGACGGGTTGGCCAGAGGCATCGAGGATGCTGTAGGTATCTGTATATATCTCTCCGTCGAACATGAGAATGTCGCCGCTCGATACCGTCCCGTTTTGCGGATCGTAGGGGACAAAGGGGCCGACGTATGGATCGAGGACCGTTGCGCCGGTGTCGGGTCCGTGGCTGCCGAGCATATAGGCGGGCGAACGACGCGCGCTCGGAAGATACCAGCCTTTTTTTAGGGAGCAGGGCGAATAATTAATGTAAAAATACGGCGCGCCGCGAACGTCCTGGAATGGATCGGACAGCACGGTGGTGAGATAGGCAATGGGCGTGGTCAGGGCAAAAAGCGCTGCGCCGTTGTAAGATAGAGAATTCGAATAGTCAGTTGCGGACTGAGCAGGTATCGAAAGCGCCCCCGGCGCAGGTGCTCCAAATGGATTCAAACCCCAGCTGCGTCCGCCCCTACCGCCGAACCTGCTAAAGGCATCTTCGCCGCCCCAGGCATCCAAGTAGGGGCGCGCAAGGCGGCTGGTGGGCTGGTCGTCTGAGGCGGCAACGGAAGGGACAGATTCTGTGGGTGGAGCCTGCATGTTGAACGACCTTGGATATACAGCGGTGAAGGGATTACTGTTATCGGGAAACAACGTTCCAGGCATGGCTGCGGGGCCGCCGGGCGCTGGCTGCGACGCGAGGCCGGCCGTAGCCGTCGATCCCTTGTCGCCCAGGGCAGGCTGCATTTGGCCTGGGGGGAAGGGAAGAGGCGCTCCTGGGACGGGTATGGGACGGGGAATCATTATGTAATGAAGCGGATAGGTGCGCGGCGCGGTGGAACTGCCCGGAGGGGGCGGAAATGGCTCGTAATTCACCGGATAGGCGAAGTGATCCGCATAGTAGGCTTCAAGGGCTTCGGCGGTAACGGCAAGGTCGGCGCGAGCGCGAGCCACCTTCGATCGGACTTGCGCCTCCAGAAAGTTTGGGACTGCAATTCCGGCAAGAATCGAGATGCAGGCGACTACAACAAGCAGTTCGAGAAAGGTAAAAGCGAAAGATGAGACCACGAAAGGCCCGAAAAAGAACGAAATAGAAGGACGTTTTATCAAAATTCGATTCACCCAACGGGCGAATCGAATTCTGTCGAAAATCTGTCCTCTTTCCGTTGTTTTCGCGTTTTTCGTGGTTGGAAATGCTTTTTCCAAGTTCATGATCCCGCCTCCATCGAAGGCGCGGCGGCGGCGGATGATTCATTGCCCGGTTCCGGATTGCTCCAGCCGAGCCAGACAGGATCGCCCCAACGGCCATCGGCATGGCGTTCGACCCGCGCGCGCAAACGCACGCGGACTTGCGGCTGGGAACCTTCCAGCGGAACCGATGCCACGATGTCGATGATTTGCGAATCGACATGGCCGGCTTGTGCGGTATCGCCGGACGGTGAGGCATTTTGCGGATCGGGCGCAACGCGAATTTCCACGCGCCCGATGCGTTCGGCCACCCAGGTTTCGCTGGTCCAGTCTGGATTTTCCGCCAGGCGCGCTCGCGCGGTTTCCATGCCGCCCACGGCGAGTTGCTGCGCGGCCAGGCGCCAATGCATCCGCCCGGCGGCGCGGTAGGTGGCTGTTGCGCTCGAATGCATCGCGAACGCCAGCGCGATCAGAAGCGCGATCATCGCGGCGGCGCCCAGCTGGATAAAACCGCGCCGCAAACTCCGATAAAGACTGCCATGAATCCCGAGAGATTTCATTCCGCGCATCCAATCAGAAAACAGATTGTTCCACGGCGGTTCCTGCAGGCAGCGCAAAAGCGCTTTGCGCTCCGGAACTGTGAATTCGCTGATAGCGCTCTATGGCCGCCTGCAGATTCACGAGAAGAAGCCTGCCGTTCTCGATGCGAAATTCGCATCGTTCGAGCGGCTCGATCAGGCATTGGCCTCGGTGCGACACGACCGCGCGCCAATCGGCGTTTTGCACGTTGGTGGCGGAAGGCGCATCGTCGCCGCCGGTGGGGACGGCGGCGGAGTCGAAAACGGTTCGGGATAGGCGTCCGCGCTGGGCCAGATAGCATATCCAGTTGTATGACATTTCCTCATGCCCGGCGGCGTTTCCATTGGAGGCCGGAACCTGCAGGGCAAGAAGCGTCGCGGTGGAATCGCTGTCGGTGGCGCGGATCGTGAACAGGCGGCATTCGCGCGCCACGGCCGTTTCGCGCGAAAGCGCTGTCAGAGTCGTGGAAATCTCCATTTGCCGTTCGAGGCGCAGGGTCAATTCGGCCTGTCCCCGGATTGTGTGAATCACCAGCAAAGCCACAGCGGGAGTCAGGATGGCGATGATCGAGACCACGATGAGCAATTCAATCAGAGTGAAGGCGCGGGAGGCTGGGCCGGTTCGACCAGCGCCGCACGCTTGCCATTCCGTGCACGAGGAGAAATACAAACGCTTGGCTGCGGAACAGGTTTTCATCGTTTTGGGTCCCCCGTGCGCGACACACGGGTCGCCATGCGGACTTCCAGAGGCCCTTTCTCACTTTTCCAAACGAGATCGGCTGTGATTTCCTTCAGGTTGGGCGCGATTTCCTTGGCATTGAGCGTGAGATGCGCCGGGACGACTTTTGCGCGCGAGACAATTCTCGTTCCATTTTCATTCGCCGTTTCGCCCGCCCCCGCGGCCACACTCGCGCCTGCGATTTCGATCATCAGATCGGTTTCGATGGTTCCGGGGAGAATTTCCTCGTAGGGCGCGGCGGCGCAGCGAGCCAGCGCCTCCTGGGCCTTGGCGGAAAGCGCGGTCAGGGCGGCCGCACGCGCTCCAATCTGGCGGCAGACGAGCAAGGCCTGAACGCCCAAAGTCAGCACAAAAGCAATCAATGCGCAGGCGACCAGGCATTCCATAAGCGTTACGCCCCGCCGCCTTCCGCGCCTGGAAGCCGGAATGCGCGCACTGCCGCACAGTCTCGTTATACCGGTTGAACAGAAAATCATTCCATCTCTCACGCGCTTCAACTTCCGATGATTTTCGGGATGCTGAAAATGGGCAGATATAGGGCAATGACCAGAATTCCGACGCCGCAGCCAACGGCGATAAGAAGAAGAGGCTCGAAGAAAACCAGGGCGCGCTGCCGGAAAAAATGCCCCTTGGCTTCCGCCAAACAGGCCAGATCGTCCAGAGCATCCGCCAGGTCGCCGCGCTCTTCGGCGCGCGCCAAAATCCAGCGGAACGAGGGCGAAAACGCGGGCGAGCGATCCAGGCAGTCAACCAGCCGCCCCCCGCGCCGGACGTTTGCCTCGCAGTCTTTGCAGACTTTTTGCACGGATAAATTGGGCAGCGTGTCGCTCATAAACCCGAGCGATTCCGCCAGGGGAACTCCTCCGCGCAACAGCTGGCTCAGAGCGCGCGACCATTGCTCGGCCACGTGCATGCTTATCAGCGGACCAAGGATTGGGAGGCGAAGCCAAAGTTCATTATCAAATAGCCGCATAACAAGGAAATTGTGGTGAAGCCATCGCAACAATAGCGCGACAACCACCAGCCCGCCGACGAGAAAAATGAAACCCATGCCAAGGTTCCAAAGCCGGCCCAGCTGCATCACCCATGTAGTCAGCGCTGGCAATTCCGCGCCCAGTTGCGCATAAATATCGCTGAAACGCGGTATCACCGTCAGGCTGAGAAAGAAAATGAGCGCAACCGCCAGTGCGAGAATCACCAGCGGATAGGCCATCATGGTCCGAAGCGTGCTGCGCAAGTCCAGTTCGCGCTCGCTTGCGTGAATAATTGTGCGAAGGCTGGCCGCCAGCGATCCGCTTTTCTCTCCCACGCGGATCATTTCGAGATACATTTTGGGAAATCCGGAACCGGACTTTTCGATCGCCTGAGCGAGCGATTGGCCTCGCTCGAGTTCGCGAGCGATGCCGTCGCTCATTTCTCGCAAGTTCCGCGAGGCGCGCATTTCGCCCGAGAGACGGCGGATTCCCTCGGCCAGCGGAAAGTTGGCGCGCACAAGGGCCTCGAGCTCCTGATTGAAGCGGATAAATTCCTCGAGACCAGGCGGACGGACATTATTTTCTTCGGTCATGTGGGGGGCGCTCCTAGTATTGTCCCGCGAGCAGGGGGATTGCAAATATCGGCTGGTAAAAACCAAGGATGAACAGGGCCATCATCATGCCAATCAATAAGTGAAACAAGGGGACGCAGATGCAGCTGAAACGCGTAAGAAGATGCTGGCCGATCCTGTGATCCGAATCGGCAATCGTCCCGAGTGTGGGCAGAAGTTCGCCGTTGAAATCCGCAATGGCGAGCATGGAGCGCGTTCGCGTTTGCAAAACAGGCATGGCGCGGAATATCTCCGCGGGGGAACGGCCCTGCGCGGCCATTTCCGCCGCCTTTTCCGAGGTGCGAAGCCAGCGCCGTCCGCCTGTGGCTCGGCCGGCGGCGCGGAGCGCCTCGGGCCAGCGCTCGCCAGCGTCGAGCAGGGCGTTCAACGCCGAAAGGAATCGCGACTCGCGCAGCAAAGCGTCCGCGCCGCGCATATACGGAAGGAAGGAGAATGCGCGCATCAAATACTCCATGCCCCGCCCGGATAGAAATCGCATCAGGCGGAATACGCCAAGCGCCAGAACCAAACTAAAAGGAATGGCAAGGCCGGCGGCCGTCCACACGGCGATTTCCGAGTCCAGTCCAATTGCATCGCAAAAGTCCGACAACCGTTTGATGATCGGTATCTGCAAGCCCAGGACGGCGACAGTCATTACCATCATGAAAAGCAGCGTCGCCGTGGAACTTCCTACAAAAAACAGCCTGGGAAGAATCGAAAGAATCACAATCGCCACAAGCAGGGTGCACATCAAATTGACAAACGAGGGGCCAAAACGGATTGCGATGAGATAAAGCCAGTAGTTCTCAAGGTTTTCGAGGGCGTCAAAACCGTAGATCTGGCAAAGTATGTCCTGAAACTTTGGCGAGATTCTCCAGACGGCCATCGAAGAAAAGGAAAGAAAAAACAAGAGGAGCAGCATGGGATAAAAAAACATGCTGGCGGTGCGGTGGAATGCGTCGAGCGCCTGGGAATGGCGTGAAAGGGCCTCGAGCGAAACATCCAGGCGGTTCGCGCGTTCGCCCGCCTCGATCAGCGTTGTCTCATACGAATCGAAAATTTCCGTGTGGGCGCGGAAGGCCTCGCCGAGCGTCTTTCCCCGGCGAATTTCCTTGCTCAGCGTCATCGCCACATACCGGCGGTAATCCCCCGATTGCGACGAGGTTCCAAGGAATATGGTCGGCAATATGACCAGGCCGATTGCCCCGAGAATCGCCCCCGCCGGTCCCAGCCAGCCGGCGAGAATCAGAATCACGAAAATGACCGAGAGAATGAGAGTGTTCCAGACCCAGCGGGGAACACGATGCTCGGGGATGCCAAACGCGTCAAGGGCGCCATCGAGCGGCAACCCGCGCCGCAGCGCCAGCAGAAGCTCGCGAGCGAGCAGTCCGTGGCTTTCCAGGCGCAGTTGCATTGTGGTGAATGGCCGGATGCGTCCCAGGACGCCTCCGCGAAAACGCGGGGAGCTATAGTCCTCGGCGGGAGCCGAAGCATAAGATGGCGGAAGAGGTTTTTTTTTGCCTGCCATAAGGCGCCAGAAAAAGGAGGGCGTTGTTCGCCGGAAATTTGCCTGCCGGGATTTTGCAGCGGTCCCCCAAAAGGCCCGGCGCAGTCCGGCGGGTTTCGTTCATTCGTCGCGCGCAATGATCTGCCGGTTGACCCCGCACAGAGGCAAGAGTAATGCGAGTAGAACAGCGATGCGCGCGGAAACTCCACCCGCGCCCTCGCCAGCGCTCCTTTCGAATCGTTTCTCACCACCCTTGCTCCCTCCGGAGGTCAGCCTCATGCCTCACGTTGTAATCGAAGGCCCCATCTCTCTCGATGACGTATGGCTTATGTATAAGCCGCTTCAGTATTCCGAAGGGGGAGTCGTCATAAAAACAGAAGGCTGCTATATTTCGCCTGACAAATCGGAACTGCTTGTGCGGACGCTGGTAGTCGAGCGCGGCTTCACGAAAAAGTTCTTCACCCGCCTGTATTTGCACGAAGGCTGCGTGACCATCAAACTCGAACCCCTGACAGACCCGGATAAATCGGACGGCGTGAAACGCGCGCTCGGGCTGATGTGCGCGCGCTTGCTAGAGGCGTTCCCAGAGGGGCGGATCAAAACAACAAATATCGAGCCGTTTTTGAAGAGCGCCTGAGCGATGCCGGAACCGAAACTGGATGTATGGGTGACGCTTCCGACCTACAACGAGGCCGGGAACATCGAGGCGCTGGCGCGGGCGCTTCTTGGCATGGAACCGGGCATTGGCATTGTGGTGATCGACGACGATTCGCCCGATGGAACCTGGCGGATCGCCGGGGAGTTGCGAGCGGAATTCCCTGGCCGCATCGAGGTTTTGCGGCGCATCGGCGAGCGGGGGCGCGGCACGGCGGGCGTGGCGGGATTCCGAAAGGCGCTCGAACTCGGCGCGCAATACGTGGTGGAAATGGACGCGGATTGGTCGCACGATCCGCGCTTTTTGCCGGCGATGCTTGCGGCGGCGCGCGGCGGGGCGGATGTCGCCATCGGATCGCGCCTCGTCCGAGGCGGAGGCGAGAGAGACCGCTCGGCTGTGCGATCGCTCATCACACGCGCCGCCAATGCCTATATCCGCGCAGTGTTGTGGCTTCCCGTGCGCGATTGCACGTCGGGCTATCGTGTGTTCCGCCGGTGGGTTCTCGAAGGGATTGATTGGGATCGCGTGGATTCGCGCGGACCGGCGATTGTCCAGGAAGTGCTGCTTGCCTGCAAGGCACAGGGCGCGAAACTTGTGGAGATACCTATACTTTTCGAGCCGCGCCGCGCGGGCCGGTCAACCTTCAACACTCGCATCATGCTTGCGGGGTTGTGGGCCGTGCTCAAGTTTCGTTTCCGCCGCCCGTCGTGCCTGCCCGAGCGTCCGCGCGGCGGCCCCCCTCAGAACGCCTCGGTGAGATGAACGGGGCGGTCGTGGAAGGCGTCGCGCAAAAACGCCAGCACACCGGGCCGCGCCGGAGGGAAAAAGCCCTGGCGCGATTCGCACACGGGGTCCAGATCGCCGCAAAAAAGCCGCGAGAATTGTTGAATCGACAACTCAATATCGGGCGCCGCGCCCGGCGAGAGGGCAGCCGCGCCCTGCCCGTCCTTCACGCGCACGTCCCATACGCCTTCATTCCACGCGGCGTGTTCATCGCGGATGGCAATGCGCGCCGCACCCGACGCCGAACGCTCGAATCCCCGCCCTTCGACGGCTTTCGCCACATCCACCACGCGGAATTGAAACGAGGTCTCCAGGCGGCACAACGGAGATGGTTCTTTGAAAAGATTGGTTACGCGCGGCCAAGCCGGGGCGCGCAGCGTGATGCGGTGAACATTCGTCGGCAGCGTCGAGAGAAAACCGATCATCGCCTTCCAGGCCGACGGGCTGGCGCAGGCGAAATCATGAGTCCGCGACTCGCTTCCAAGGCCGGGCGTATGAATGTGTTCGCAGAAGAAATATCCGTCCGGACTGCCGCCGCCACCGCTTGCGCTTTCAATCAGATAGGCGTGCCCGCCCCTATCCACGAGTTCGCGCAGAATCCGCCGCCAATCCTCTTCGGACCGCACCGCCATGCCGTTGTAGCGGGCGGCAAACGCGCGATAGGCCAAGTCGATGCGCGGGATATCCGCCTCGCCCAGATATGCCCGCACGCGTTTAAATTCCTCGTAACGCGGCAGATTCGAGGGCGCCTGGTCTGTATAGACGATTCGCTCGCCCGAGCATTCCCATCCGAATTTGCGGTAGTAGCGCACAGAAAACGGATATAGGAACGAGACAAATTGCCCGCGCGCGCGCATGGCTTCGACGGCCCCGTGCACGAGCGCTCCCGCCTGTCCGTGGCCCTGGAGGTCGGCCCAGGTGGCCACGCCACCGATGCCGCCCATGTCCATTTCGCGTCCGCCGATCCAGATGCGATACGGGCGGATGCGCAGGAAACTCGCCACGCGTCCGTCGGGCGCGGGCATCGAGAGAGTTTCCTCGGGCGGAACACCGGCAATCCAGGTGCGGGCCACCGGCATTCCGATGCGATAGGCGTTATTGAATAGCGCCGCCACTTGCTCGCGTTCCTCCTCGCGAATGGGGCGGATGGCGGGCAGCGCCGCGGCGCGGGTTGCGGATTCGGACATGTGACGTATCTCCTCACAGATTGGCAGAAAAAGGATGGTGCTGAATTTTTATCTGGCGAGTTTCCATGGCGCGTGACAATGCTGAAATATCCATATATCAGACTTTGTTTTCGTTGGTTGATCCGCGCTCTTCTTGTTCCACGTCAGCGAGCGCGTGTTCAATCAGTGGACGGATGAAGGGAATGCGATTCGTGACTGTCAGCCAGACTGTCTCAACATCGACGCCAATGTAGTCGTGAATCAGTTTGTCTCGCATTCCCGCCATTTCCCTCCACGGCACTCCGGGATGGCGCTCCCGGAGTTCTGCGGGAATGTGCTTTGCAGCCTCGCCAATTACTTCGATTGAACGCAAAATTGCATATAGCGTTTTTGTATCGTCCGTCAAACTGCCTTGTGAAACACCGCGTGCGAATTCCTCCGCGAGCGCCATGTTCTGGAGAATATCACGCAAATACACAGAGACCTTGCGCTTCATGGAACAATCGCCTCGGCGAGGATGGTTTCCTTCAATTCTTTCCGAAGACTCCGCTTTGGAACGAGATCCACTTTAATGCCAAGGAGGTCGCTCAAATAGACTTCTGCGCCTGCCAATTCCAAAAGGCTGATGGGACGCACAATCTCCGCCAGCAAGTCCAGATCGCTCTCGCCGGTTTCCTCGCCTCGCGCGCGCGACCCGAAAATTCCCACAACAGCGATACCATAGCGTTCCGCCAGCACCTCGCGCTGCGCCCGCAATACGCTGCGAATCTCGCCCAGAGTATTCATTTCAGATGACTTTTTCATGTCCGAGGACGCCGCCAATGCATCATGGGCAACAATTCGGCCCGGTTGGCCCGTATTCAGCCCGGGCGGCAACAATGGAAATACATTGGGAGCCGGGAGGCGAGTGAAAAGTGAAGATGAGAAGTCAGTTTTGGAGGAGAGATACACGCGATTGACGCCGGCAGCATCCGCATTTACCTTACAGTCAGGATTGAGTTGATAGGAATCCGTTCGTTCGGTCGATGCCCATATACTGCCTTGTCGAAACGCCTGGATTTCCGTTCCATGCAAAATGCCGGCCAAGCAGATTTTCATGACGCGAAGTTTATGGATGAACCCGTAAGGCTTTTGGAAAATGAATACGTTATTCGCTGCATCCGGCCGCGCTGCACCATCGGATGGCATCGGTTTGAAATTTATAATTTCTTTATAAATGCCTATGCATCCTTTTTCTGCTTCCTGCCCGTCTATTGGCTGGGGGGCGAATTCGTAAAGTATTGCACATCTTTGTCTTCGAGTTCTGTTGCGGCCGCGTTGCTGGTAATTGTTTGCCTGTTTGTATTGTTTATTATTTCCCTGCCGGGCCTTTACTTTTTATTCTTACGATACTTCGTCATTTTGTTTGTGCTGCGGCATACGTATTATTACATTACCAATCAGAGATTTATCGAGGTGTTCACAAGATTTGGCGGTCTTATATATTATATTAAGTTCTCAGACATTGCCTATTTGGATCTGCTTGAGAATGGCAGTGGAATGAATAGTCATTACTTCTACACAAATGAATCCACCCCTTTGCCCACTTTATCCAGATATTTATATTCGGCAAATAGCGTGCGTCCGATATTGCCGCTGGGATACCACATTCCGCCTATCACCCTGCTGAATATTGATGCAGATATTGACATATTCGAATACATAAAGAAAACCGCGTCCGCCTGAAAACCATGCGGAAATTTTTCACCCACACTGCGAATATCGCATTGGAGGCGCCCGGGCAATGTTTGGCGGTTGACCCGACTGCGGCGGAAATGGCCAAGATGGTGTTGGGGATACGGGAATTTCTGAAAAACGGTGTCGCGCTAGAAAAGGTCCATGCAAACACATTTGTCACACAGCAGCCCTCCTCTTCGCCTTGGAAATGTCCACTATGGATGGGCTATTTTGGGGTTGGGGCTGCTCACGACCTTTAGCGCCGTGGGGCTGGCGCGGTTTGGATATACGCTGATTCTGCCGCCGATGAAGGAGGCGCTTGGTCTGTCGAACACGCAGGCGGGCGCGCTGGCGACGGGCAATCTGACGGGTTACCTTGGGCTGGCGCTGATCGGCGGATTTCTGGCGGCGCATTTCAGCCCGCGGCGCGTCATCGCCATCGCCCTTTTTGTGGTTGGCCTGACGCTGATCCTGACGGCTGCCGCGCAGGGATTTGTGGCCGCCCTCTTCGCGCGCACGCTGACGGGCATGGGCACCGGAGCGGCAAACGTCCCGATCATGGCGCTCATGGCCGCGTGGTTTGCCCCGAAGCGGCGCGGCATGGCCACGGGCGTCGCCGTTGTGGGATCGAGCGTCGGCCTGATCCTAGCGGGACCGATGATTCCGTGGCTCATCAATTTCTCGAAGACCGATGGCTGGCGGATTAGTTGGATTGTGTTGGGGGCAATCACCGTTGCGGTGAGCGTGCTGGCGGCGCTCTTTCTACGCGACCGTCCGCAGGATTTTGGCCTGGAGCCTATCGGCGCGGAAGCAGGCTCCGGGGAACTGTCCGAAAAGGCACTCGCGCAGCGATCCGCGGAAACTTCCGCCGCCTCTGCCGCCGCCCAATCGCCCGCCTCATCCGGCGCATCCTCCTCCCCCTCCTGGCGCGATGTCTATCGCTCGCCCGTTATCCGGCGTCTGGCCGTGGTTTATACGACATTCGGATTCGCTTATATTGTCTATGTGACCTTTTTCGCCAAGTATCTTCAATCCGAGCGCGGATACACGAAGGAAGCGGCCGGGCGATTGTGGCTCGTGATCGGATGGCTGAGCCTTTTTTGCGGAGTGATCTGGGGATGGGTATCAGATGTCCTTGGCCGCCGTTTTGCGCTGGCGATTGTGTTGGGCATTCAGGCGGGCGCGTATCTGCTGATCGCTCTTGTGCCCGGACGCGCGGGAATTCTCAGCTCGACTGTCTTATTCGGGGTGACGGCATGGAGTATTCCCGCGATAATGGCCGCGGCGTGCGGAGACTGCCTGGGGCCGCGACTGGCTCCGGCGGCGCTCGGATTTCTCACGCTATTTTTCGGAATCGGCCAGGCCTTGGGGCCAATCGCCGGCGGCTATATCGCCGATCTATCGGGTTCGCTCACCCCGGCGCTGGCAGGCGCGGGCGTGGTGTCTTTCGTTGGCGCGGCTCTCTCGCTTTTTTTGCCTCGCCACGCATGACCGAAGAATAGGATTAATATTTTTACCGCGAAAAACGCGAAAAGGACGAAAAGAAGAACGGAAGAAGAACCAAGACTGAAATGACGGGCCAAAACAAGGCCCAGGCCTACAGGAGATGCTTGGCGTAGTCCATGAGTGTCCGGTATTCCTGCACGCCTTCTTCAATCCGGCCCGTCTCGATGAGCAGTTCTGCAAGCATCTGGCGCAGGGCGAGATTGGCCTGCGGGCTGGAGTTGTGATCGAGAGCGAATCGCAGGAACTCGACGGCCTTTTCCGGTTTCCCGAGCGTGCGATAGACCTCGACCACGCGCCGCCCCGCGAGCGCCATCGACTTGTGCGGATCGCCCGACATGCGCAGCCACAATTCCTCCGCCTGGCAGCGCGACAGCGTCTCCTCGGGCGCGAGAGCGGCGTCGTCGATAGGCATCGGGGCGATGGGCGGCGTGGTGGCTTCATCCGCCACAAAGACGGAAATCGGCGCTTCGGGCGCGGTTTCCACAGCGCTGGCGGGTGATTTCGGCGCGGCCACAATCGATGAGGCGGCGGCGGCGGCGGTAGGCGCCTTGGCCTGCGCCTGGGTTTGGGCCGAAGCCAGGTCCGCCCTCGCGAGAATCGTTGTTCCGAGGACGAACGAGATTAATAGTCCATCTCTCAAAACCTGGAAGAAGGCGCGAATGGCTCGATTGCGTATGGACAAGGTCATCTTTATTTACTCCTGGTCTGGATGCAAAAGTGGAGAAAATTGGCGGATAAAAAAGGCAGGTCTGAAGGTCTGACCCACCTTTACGCGTCAGAAGAAGAGGCAGACCTGGAGGTCTGCCCCACATTGGACTCCAATTACTCCCCAGCTTGTCGCGAGAGTCCAGAGGGATTCAACAGGATGATGGCGCGGCCTTCGACGCGGAGAAGCCGCTCGCGGGCATACTGGTTTAGGCAGCGCGAGAAGGTTTCGGGGGTCATGCCGAGCGACGACGCGAGGGATTTCTTGCTGCCATCGATGAGAATCACGCGCGCGGCGGCGGGGCCTTTCGCTTGCGCGGCGCCTTTGCCCGCAGGCGATTCCAGCCGGCTCGGTTGATCGAGCAGCCAGGCCGCCAGCCGGGCCGCCGCCGGGCGCGCATTGCGGTTTTCGAGGCGGTCGGCCAGTTCGGCCAGCCGTCCCGCCAGCGCCCCGATCATCTTGCGCGAAAGGTCGGGCCGCCGCGCCAGAAATTCCATAAACGCCCCGCCGCGCAGGCGGATCAGTTCGGCCTCTTTCGACACAATCCGCGCGCTGGCCGGGAACTCGCTCCCGCCCAGAAACAGCGCCGCGCACCCCACCAGCCCGCCCGGCGCAATCACATGCAGCGTCACCTCGCGTCCCTCGGACGTCGTGCGGAACATCTGCACCCGCCCGCGCGCCAGGATCAGCAGGTCCGAGCAGGCGTCGCCGTGGAGAAACAAGATCGAGTTGCGCTTGCGGATTTCCACACGCGCGAAATGCGATATGCGCTCCAGGTCCTCCTCGCTCCAGGAGCGGAAGAGAAACAGCGATTTCAGCCGGGCCACAAGATCGGAAGAAGGCGGATTCATGGGAAAGCAAATACGCCGACAGTATGAAATTTTACCACAAAGTCACAAAGACACGAAGAAAATACATACATCCGCAAAAGAAATCCCTTCTTCTTTGTGCCTTTGTGGCTTGGTGGTTGTTCATTTGGAATAAATGCCGAAGTCGCGGCAAGGAGCATTGGGCGGGGCGCTCACGCCGCCGACTTGATCACGCTTCTCTGTTGAATCTTGATGGGCGTCAAGGTATTCTCTCAAAAGATGTGGGAGGATCAAACCAGGAAGCAGCAGCCGGGCCGAATATCCCCTTCGCTCGCTTCCACATCCGCCAGGAGGAATCACACAATGTCCAGCATGTATTGCGATCAGTGCGAACAGACTTTCCGGGGACACGCCTGCACAGATATGGGCGTCTGCGGAAAGAACCCCGATGTCGAGTCGGTTCAGAAAATCATCCTTTACGGATTGAAAGGGATGGCGGCCTACAAGCACCACGCGCGCCGTCTGGGCAAAGTGGATGCGAAAGTGGAGGCCTTCATCGAGGAAGCGTTGTTCGCCACGATGACCAACGTGAATTTCGACCTCGGCGCGCTGGTCGAGATGGCGCTGGAAACCGGGCGGATGAACCTGCGCGTCATGCAGATGCTCAATGACGGCCATGTCGAGACCTTCGGCAAGCCCTCGCCTGTCGCCGTCACCGAAGGCATTCAGGAAGGCCCCGGCATCCTCATCACGGGCCACGACATGGTGGACCTGAAAAACCTGCTGGAACAAAGCGCGGGGGCGGGCGTGAAAATTTACACTCACGGCGAAATGCTCCCGGCGCATACGTATCCCGGGCTGCGCAAACACACACATTTGGCGGGGCACTATGGCGACGCGTGGCAAAAGCAGCGTGACGAATTCGAGCGATTTGGCGGGCCGATTGTCGGGACGACGAACTGCGTGCTGATCCCGCGCCCGACAAACACTTACCTCGATCGCTTCTTCACGACGCGCGCGACGGCAGTTCCGGGCGCGACGCGCCTGACCACGGATGACTTCTCCGCCGTGATCCGCCGCGCGAAGGAAATCGGGCCGCTCACTCCGACGCCGACGCGCACAAGCCAAATCGGATTCCACTACAGCGTCCTGCTCGATCTGGCGGGGCCGCTTGTCGAGGCGTTCAAGTCCGGCAAAATCCGCCATGTGTTTGTGATCGGCGGATGCGACGGCGCGGAACCGGGGCGGAATTATTTCGCCGATTTCGCGCAAAACACGCCGCCCGATTCGCTGATTCTCACGCTCGGATGCGGAAAATTCCGCATTCGCAACCACGACTACGGCACAATCAAACTCAACGGCCTCGAAGTGCCGCGCCTGCTCGATATGGGACAGTGCAACGACTCCTACGGGGCGATCCAGGTTGCTGTGGCGCTCGCCGAGGCGTTCAAGTGCGGCGTGAACGATCTGCCGCTGACGCTTGTGATTTCGTGGTTCGAACAAAAAGCCGTGGCGGTGCTGCTGACGCTGCTGGCGCTGGGCGTGAAGGGCATCCGGCTCGGACCGGCCCTGCCCGCGTTCGTGTCGCCCAACGTGCTGGGCGTGCTGCAGAAGGAGTTCGACCTGCGGCCGATTGGAACCGATGCCAAGGCCGATGTGGAAGCCGTCATGGCCGGCGCGAATTAAGAAAAAGAAGAAGGTTCTACCGCAGAAAACGCGAAAAGAACGAAAAAAGAAAGAGAAGAAAATCCGAGCCTGTTTTGTCCGCCGGGCAAAACAGGCTCGGGATTTTAATTTTCGCTATTTTCGTGCCTTTCGCGGTAAAAATGTATTTTCTTGTATCAGCATTTCAGGTTTCACATTTCGCGGTTTCGGGCGGGGCGGAGGCGGAGGCGGGAGAGGAAAAAGGCATCCATGCCGTCGCGGCTGGTGCGCGTGAGCCAGTCGCCTTTGGGAGTTCGCCAATCGGGCGAGGCCCAGGCGGGCGGGGTCCAGGCAGTGTCGCGCGTCCAATCGCCCCTGTGCGCCGCCAGAAAATCCTCAATCACGTCCAGGGTTTCCGCGCGGGTGAAGGTGCAGACGCAATAGACCAGAATCCCGCCCGGGCGGACACATCGAGCGGCTTCTTCGAGTATGCGGCGCTGGCGGGCGGCCATGCGCGGCGGGTCCGCTTCGGTGTGACGCCATTTTGCGTCGGGGTGGCGGCGCAGCGTGCCGAGGGCCGTGCAAGGCGCATCGACCAGGGCGGCGTCCAAACCGCGAGAGGCTCCATCGCCTGGTTCCGCGCCGCGCCATTTCGCGCGGATTTCCGGGCTATTGCGGGCGATGCGCACACACGCGGAGCATCCAAGGCGGCCGCAGGTTTCTTCGATGAGCGGCAGGCGCGACGGATTGGCGTCGAGCGCCCAGATTTCGCCTTCATTGTTCATCAGCGCGGCCAGATGCGCCGTTTTTCCGCCGGGCGCGGCGCAAAAATCCCCGATGCGCCATCCAGGCTGCGGATTCAGCCAATGCGCGGCGATTTGCGCGGCTTCGTCCTGTATGGCGGCGCGCCCTTCGCGAACGGATTCCAGGCGCGCGGGATCGAGCGAGTGCGACAGGCGGATGGCTTCCGGAACAAATCGCGCGGGCTGAAGCGCGCCGGGCGCAATTCCGAGCCGCTGCAACTCCGCCGCGATCGCCTCCTGATTTTCGTGGGAATTTCCGCGCAACGCATTCAGGCGCAAAACAAGCGGCGCTGGCTGGAGAAACGCCTCCGCCTCCGCGCGCAACGACTCCGCGCCATAAGCGGCCTCAATTTCGCGCGCAATCCATTCGGGAAGCGAAAACCGCGCTAGAACCGCCTCGCGCGAAGCATCTGGGGCAAGATCGAGCGCGGCGGGGGAGGAGGCAGTGGCAGAGGAAGGGGCAATGGCGGAGAAAGCGGCGCGGTCCATCGTTGCGATTCGCCGCATGAGCGCATTCACAAACCCCGACGCAGCGTGAATGCGCTGTTCTTTGGCTTTTCCGCCGCCTGCGAGTTGGCGTTGCAGCGTTTCGCGCGCAAGCAACACCGATTCATTTACAACGGCGTGTGGCGGAATGCGGTCGAGAAAGAGATGTTGAAACGCGCCCATCCGCAAAATCGTCATTACGGCCGGGGCGATAGCCGCCCGCCCGCCTCCTCCCCTGCGAACCAGCGGCAGGATTACGGAATCGAGAAACAATCGGTGGCGCGTTACGCCCTGCACGATCTGGAAAGCCAGCGCCGCATCGGGCGGAGACAAACGCGCGGCTTCGAGCGCTCGATGCAACAAGTCGTCGAGTGGCGGAGGCGGTGGAGGAGAAATTGGCGAATGAGCAGAAGGCGAAGCGGATGAATTGGGGCGTTTCGACTTTAATTTTGGCGCGCCACTGCCGGCGCCTTCCGCCGCCATCAACACACTCAGTGCCAAACGCCGCGCCGCGGAAATTTCGCCCTCCGAGGCCGCCGCCATACGCCCGCCATCGCCTTGGCCGGAATGCGACCGAGATGAATTCGCCGCTGTCTTCGACCCTTTTGCCTCTTTCGTTTCTTTCGTTCTTTTCATCCTGTCAATCCTGTCTATTCTTGCCTTGCCGTTCAGCCGGGCAGGGTCCAGGTGCGGGGCGCGTCGAGTCCTTTTTGCGCGCGCCAGAGGCGGACCAGCACTATTTCCGGACGGCAATTCCATCGAAAGTGAAAGGCGCTCGCCCCGAGGCCGCGCGAAACATACACTGGCGCGGCGGGGGAGCGGGCCAGACCGCGCAGGTATCGGCGCGCCGCGTCACCCTTTACCGGCGGACGGTGAAATGGCCAGGCTTGGCCGCCGTGCGTGTGTCCGGAGAGCACAAGGTGGATCGCGTCGCGCGGCGAGAGCAGGTGCGCCGCGGCGGGGTTGTGGCTGAGCAGCAGGCGGACCACACCTCCGGGCGCGGATTCGAGCGCCGCGCGCAGGTCCGCCTTGCCTTCCCATAAATCCCCAATTCCCACGAGGCAGATGCAAGGCGGCGCGGCGTTGAGCGCGTTGCGGCGGCGCCGGCGGCGCTCGATGTCGGCGGAGGATTCGGCCGGGGGAGGAGGAGCGGCGGAGGGCGGACGTTTTCCGCGAGGCGCACCGGATTTCGCGCCCGTTTTTGCGCCTGGCTTGCCCGCGCCATTTCCCAGCAGCCGCCTGGGATAAATCATAGTGTGGGCGTTTTCGAGCAGGTGAACGCCCGCGCGCGCGAAGGCACGGCGCGTTTGCTCGACGGGAGCGCGGTAATCGTGGTTGCCGAGCGTGGCGAAAACGCCGTCGGGCGCTTGCAAGCGGCGCATCAGGCGCGCCACGGCTTCCATGCGCGCGGCGCGGTGCGTGATGTAATCTCCTGTCAGAACAACCAAATCCGGTTGAAGAACATTGGCGCGAAGGAGTGCGCGCTCCAAATAGCCGCGTCCTGTCACGGCGTTGTGATGCAAATCCGTCAAGTGAACGATCCGGTAGCCCTCCAGCGCCTTGGGCAAACCGGGCACAGGGAATTCAAGGACAGTGGTTTCGATCCAGCGGGGTTCGATAACAAGACCGTAAAACACCACTCCCCCCAAACCTTTCAGGGTTCCGCGGTGCAGGCGCTCGCGCAGGCGGTGGCTCATGGGAGCGGCGTGGGGCGGATGGGGCGAGTCCGGCAGGGAGAATTTCGGGAAGAACAAACCGCGCAACATAAGCAATTACAATTATTTGCGAATCAATGGGTGGAAAAGAGCGGCGGCCATTTTCGCGGTGGCATCCGCGCAATTCCTGGATTGAAATTCTCTCCTGTCTGGCCCGCGAAAGCGATGAAAATCATTAAAAATGGCATGAAAAACAGCGGTGGTTGCGGCGGCTTTCCAGATGTGGTATGAGGAAAGCCCCAGGCTGTTATTGCTAGTATCGGATGCGAAAATCAGGCCAATTCGATGGGCAGGAACAAACTTTCATGGAGCGCTGGCAACTCTTTTTAGATCAATAATCTATTGGCAAGTTTCAGAGTCTCTTGACACGGGGGAAGGCTGTGATAGGTTGCAGATTGCTTGGGGAGGTGATTTCGGCCAGGAGGACCCTGATCGTACTCTCGCGAACTCGTTTGTCAAATGGCGTGCGTGTGCTTTGCGAGCGCATGCCCGGTTCCAAGACAGTTGCATTGGGTTTGTGGCTTGATCTTGGCAGCCGCGACGAGCTTTCGCGGGAAGGAGGCTCGGCTCACTTCATTGAGCACATGCTGTTCAAAGGCACGCATCGGCGCGATATGTTCGAATTGTCGCGCGATGTGAACCGGCTGGGCGGACATTTCAACGCCTTCACAACGCCCGAACAGATGTGCTTGCACGCCACGGTGATCTCGCGCGACATCGCGCCCGCGCTCGACATTCTTTCGGAGATGCTTCTCGATTCCGTGTTTCCCGATGAGGAAATCGAACACGAACGAGGCGTCATCCTCGAGGAAATCGCCGAAACCGAAGATCAGCCCGAGGACTACGTCGAGGAGATGTTCTGCTCGGCGATGTGGGGCGACAGCCCGCTGGGGCGCCCGGTTCTTGGGAATCGCGACACGGTGCAGGCCATTGCGCGCCGCGAGTTGCTCGAATTCTGGGCGAAGCATTTTTCGCCCGATCGTCTGGTGATCACGGTGGCGGGCGGATTCGACCGGCGGACGTTGATGCCGATCCTGCGCCGCCGCTTCGAAGGGCTGGCCCCAAGCGCACCCCCGGCTCCGGCGCGCTCCGCCGCCGTTAGCAGCTCGCCCCGGGTTCTGAGCCAGGAGCGCCCGATCGAGCAAATCCACTTCTGCATCGGCTTCGACGGACCGGGCAAGGCAACGGAAGATCGATACGCGTTGTGGGTTCTGAATACTCTGTATGGCGGCGGAATGGGATCGAGGCTGTTTAACGAGATTCGCGAACGGCGCGGACTCGCTTACAGCATCTGGTCTTCGATCCAGGGGTTTCAGGACGCCGGATGCCTGATGATCCGGGGAAGTGCAAACCCGGGGAACCTGAAGGAGGTCGTGGAAATCGCGCGGGACCAAATGGCGGACCTATTTGACCGCCCGCCAGGCCGCGCTGAGATGGACGCCGCGCGCGAGCAATGCATTCGGTCGTTTCTGCTTTCGCAGGAATCGTGCAACGCGCGCATGAACCGGCTGGGCGAATTGGAGCTGGCCGGCCTGGAAGTTCGAGGCCCCGAGGAAGTGGTTCGCACCCTCGAGGCGCTCTCACCCCAATCCATAAAGGAGGTAGCTCGACGCTGGTTTATGGACAAGCCCGAGGCTGTGGCGATGATAGGGCCTCTCGACGGGCATGTGAAATGGATGGAATCGGCGCGGTCGAAATCCACGCCGCGCGATGCATCCGCCCCTTGCCCGCCCAATCGTAAAAAGACGGCCCCCAAATCCGCCGCGCGACGCTAAACGGGCTTCCCTATGCAATCGGCACTGCGGAACGATTTTCCTGATCCCGCGGGCGCCGGAACCATTCAAAACGATCCAATCCTTCTTTCGAGCGCTTTTTCTTACCGCCGTCTTCTTGGTGGCCTTCGCACCAGCGCCTCGATTTCCCCTTTCTGCGATTGGATTCCGGTTCCGGCGCCCGAGGTGTTTAATGTTGTGGGTTGCGAGTTGTGGGTGGTGAGTTGTGAGTTGAGAGAGAAGAAGTGGTCAGTGATCGGTGGGCATGAGAGTTGTGAGTTGTGGGAGAAGAAGTAATCAGTGGGCAGTTTTTTGTCGTTTAGGTCGCTTGCGTCCTTTTGGTCCTTTACGTCCTTTGGGGCTTTCGAGTCCTTTTTCCTCCTGCCTTTCCTTTTCTCCACTCTTCTCTCACAACTCACAATCTACACCGATATCCCTTAAGCCCAAAAGAATGCCATTGAGGCCGCAAAGGACGTTTCTATCATTCGCCTCGCGATTTATCGCGAGGATGGTTTCGGCAAGGATTTTCTTCAGGAACCGTTTCAACGGTTTTTCTCCGAGTTGCGAGACAAACCGTTGAATACGGTTCAATGTGTGTGTTTTGTTTGCCAACCCCGCGATGAATCGCGGGGCGAATGATAGGGGATCAAGGGATCGCACGAAGTAAAATACGCATTGAACATTTCATGGCGCATTTTGGCTCACGATGACGGATAATTCAACACTAGCATCGGTTTCCGAGGACCAGCCGCCGCGGCCCGATTCACCCGCAAAGCAGCCGGGCCGCGCGTGGTCGCTGGCGGGTGTGCTGTGGTGGGTGGCGTTTGTGGTGCTCGGCGTGGCGTGGTTTTTCGGATTTCGCGACCACCTCGAACCCGTTCCTTCGCATGGGTTCATGCTATATCATGAAAAAAAACTCGCAGTGAATCTGCCGGGCAACGCGCAGTTCAATTCGCCCGAGGAATGGCACGCCTATTGGGAAAACGACTGGAACGGAATGCGTTTCTGGCAGCGGCGGTTCTGGACGCAGGGCGCGGTGCGCGAGTTGTGGCCGGGCGGCCAGTGGTGGCGCGAGAAAATCTGGCTCGACGGATGGTATGGCTGGGATTTCAAGGGCATCATCTATGCGGCGTGCGTCTTGCATCAGTCCCAGGGAAAGCACCCGATCTATCCAGAGGCGACGCCGGAAGACCTGAGCGGCTGGGGGACGTGGATTGATGAACTGGCGAAGGAGTTCCGGCTCGATTTCCTGGGAAGCGGAACCTACATCTATCCGCCTTTGACCGCTGTTCTTTTTTCGCGCATCGCCGAGGAAGGACCCTGGCGGCTTTTTGCGCGGTGGGTGCGCATGTCGAGGCTGCTGATGGCCGGGCTGATACTCGCCTGCGGATTGCTGGCGCGCCGGTGCTATGGGCGCTGGGCCGCGCGTGACTGGCTGATTTGCGCCGCGATGGCGATTCTTAATTATCCGATTATGTGGGGGCTGATCGAGACGGCGAATGTGACGATCCTGCTGGCGGTGCTGACAACGGCCTCGGCGCTGCTTCTGCTCGGGGCGTGGCGGGGGGCGTTGTGGACGTCGGCGGCGCTGCTGGCGGCAGGCGGATTGTGGGGCGCGGCAGTGGCAGTGGCGGCAGGGACAATCGGCTTAGTAGCGATAGGATGGAAATTCGAGGCGGGAAAGCAGCTGGACGGCTGGGTTGCGCCTGTGCTTTTCGGCGCGTGCCTGGCGCTTGCTATCCACATCAAAATCAGCCCGATCATCCTCTTGCCCTGGCTGGTTTTGCGCCGCCAGTGGAAGCCGCTGGTGGCCGTGACGGTGTTTGGGTTGGCTGGGCTCGCTGTGTCAGTGGCCGGGGCGGGCTGGGAGGAACATGTGCGGTTTTTGCGCGTGGTCGGACCCTGGCTCGAACGCGGAACGCCCTTCGCGCCCAATCAATCGCTTCACGCCGTGATCCGCCGCGCGTTTGAACCGGCAGAGGCGTGGCAATTCAGCGGCCGCCCCGCTCCGGCTGAAGCGCTGTTTTGGTGCAGGCTCGTGGGATGGGGCGTGCTTGGCGCGACTTATGCGCTGCTATTCGCGTTGTCGCGGCGGCGGGCGTCGGGGCTGCGGCTCGCGCTCGAATTCGGACTGCTGATGATGGCGGGACTGGCTGTGTCGCCTTTTGGATGGGAAGTGCATTACACGCATATTCTCTTTGTGTGGGTGCTGTTGTATGGGGCGATGGCCTGGCTGCTCGCGGGCTGGCGGCGGTGGGCGGCGCTGGCGCTGTTTTTCCCGGGCTGGTATTTGAACACCGTTTTTGTTGAAGCCTGGAGAATCCGCGACGCCGTGCACGAGTGGATTTACGGCCACGGCCTGGGCGGAATGGCGCCGGGATGGCAGTCGTTGATCGAATCCGCGGCGATCTCCTATCAATTGTGGACGATGATCCCCGCGCTGGTGATATTGCTCATGGCGCACAAGGCCGCCGCGCCTCCCGCCTCGCTGGGGCAAACAACGGACGAACAGGATGAGGCAGATTTCGACGACTGGGACGACCTCTCGCTCGAAGCCCGCGAGCGAATGGCAGAAGCGGCGGTTTAGGAAAATCTTCGTCCTTATTCTGCCGGGCCGGGAATGAGATAGGCCCAAATGGCGCCATCGGGGCGGCGCAAGGCTTGGGCGGGTTTTTTCGATGCCAGCCAGGATTCTGACACGGGCGCGGGCGGATAGGGCGGGACGGGCATGACCACCAGCACCTGATGCCATGACTGGGTTGCAGGAGTTTCGACTTCCTGGGATTGGGCGGAAGAAGAGGCGGAAGAAACAGAAGCCGCGGATGAAGCCGGCGAAGCAAATAAGGCGGATGAGGTGGATTTGACATGCGCTCGGGGCACTCCGCCTCCTGGACCTTCCGCGCCAAAGCCGAAAATCCCCGCGCGGTCGGTGGTTTCAAAGTCGAACGTCGGATGGCGGCGGATGTAGTCGGGCACCTGGAAGGCCACATCAGCCGGCGCGCGCTGGATTTCCCGCGCCAGTTCTGCGAATTCCGTGTTGAACTCCATCCATGTGGCGGGGTGGCGGGGCCAATCGAAGAAGTAGCGCTTGGCCTCGATCGCGCCAAAATGCACGAAAAAGAGAACGAGAAAAATCGCGCCCGCCCGCGCGCCCCATTGCCCCGCAATGCGTCCGCGCACCCAATCCACGCCCTCGGCGAGCGCATAGGCCACGGCGGGAGTCATGCCGAGCATTCGCAGATAATTTGGCGCGCCAAACGACAGAACCGAAGTCAGGCCGATCAGCGCTATCCACGCAAGAACGGCAAAGGCCGCCGTATCGCGCGCAGCGCGCCGCAGAAGCAATATCATGCCGGCGGCAAAAAACATTGCCGTGACGGGATCGAATACCGGCAGGCCGTGGCCGTGCGGATCGGGCGCGGGAGGGCCGCCGAGGGCTGCGCCGCGCCGCGCAACGGTCCAGGCGATCTCCTCGAATTCCCCCGGCGAGCGCCACCAGTAGAGTTGCGCCCAATCGGGCGAGCCGGGCACGTTGTGCTTGGCCACATGATCGCCGCGGATGAAAAACGTCAGCGCCACATCTCGCGCCTGGCGCGCCAGCAGCCGAAGCCCTGGGGCGACGCCTTTGGCAAACGGATTCACTTCGCCCGCGCGGCCAGTCAGGTGCTCGGGATTGCGCGCTGCATCGTAAAATGCCGGAAATCCGCCCACGCCCAAGCCGAGCGCGAACGCCAGAATCCAGCCTCGCCAGGCGATGGGCGCAAGGGCGCCTGCGGCGGGGGAGGAGGCCGGATCGCTGGTGTTTTGCGCGCGTTGCGTTCGCCAGCACCTCCATGCTGCATGGAGGGCGATGAGAATCACGAGCATCGGCACGACGCGAAATGCGAGATAAGTGGCCAATCCGACTCCGAGGGCCGCGCCCGCCACGAATGCCCAGCGCGCGCGCCGTGTCCGCCCGAGACGCCATAGCGCCCAAAGCACAATCAGAATAAACAGCCCGGTGAGGATGGTGCGGAAACTGAGGCGGCTGAAATGGACGTGCCATCGCATGAGCGCGAGGCAAAGCGCGGCCATGAGCGGGAGCCGCAGGTTCGCGCCGCCGTCACTGCCGTCACTGCCGCCGCCGCCCGGGGCGCTCCAGGCCGCCTCCCGCGCCCAGAGCCACAAAAGAAAAATGGTCAAAAGCCCAATCAATACGCTTGGCGCGCGCAAACTCACGTAATTGGGGCCGAAAATCGAAAACGATCCCGCGACGCAATACATATAGAGCGGTTCGCGCGGATGGCCTTCGGTGGTGAAAAAAAGCGGCCAGCCCGGCTCGCGCAGGATTCGCAGGGCGTCGATGCCATTAATCGCCTCATCATACCAGTCGCCGGGCGGAATCTGGCGCAGGGCAACGAGGCGCAGCGCCGCCGCCACGCCTAAAATCAGCAATAACAAAATCAGGGCGGGCCGGATTCGCGAAGGCCGGATTGGCACAGGGTTCGATAGCGTCGTTTCCCGCCCGTCTTGCACGGTCGTTTGCCTATTCGCCTTTTGGGGGTTCTGAATTGTCCGCAATTTCCGCCATTTCGGCGGGAACTGGATGACGATGAAGCAGCGAGATTACAATAGAGAGCACAAGAATGCCCGCCACAACGGAAAGGGCAAGGAGTTCCGGCATGTGATAAAAAGGCCCCACCAGCATTTTCACGCCCACAAACACAAGGATCGCCGACAGGCCATAGTGAAGATAATGGAACATGGGCATAATGCCGGCCAGGGCGAAGTAAACGGCGCGCAGCCCCAGAATGGCGAATACATTTGAAGTGTAGATGATAAATACATCGCGCGAGATGGCGAGAATGGCCGGAATCGAGTCCACGGCGAAAACGACGTCCGTGCTTTCGATCACGAGCAGCACGATGAACAGCGGAGTGGCCATCAGACGCCCCGCCTCGCGGATGAACAGGCGATCTTTCACGTAATGGGGCGTTACGGGCAGGATTTTACGGGCCAGGCGCAAAATGGGATTCTTCTCAGGATGGATTTCCTTGTCCTTCTGGAAAGCCATCTTGAAGCCAGTGATTACGAGAAAGATTCCAAAGATGTAGATGATGAAGTGGAATTTTTGTATGAGCGTGACGCCCGCGGCGATAAATAACACGCGCATGATCATCGCGCCAAGGATGCCCCAGAAAAGCACGCGGTGCTGGTAGGCGCGGTCCACGTTGAAAAAGCGGAATACCAGAAGAAAAACGAATAGATTATCCACGCTGAGCGAGGCTTCGAGCAAGTAGCCCGTGAGGAATTGCAGGGCGGCCTGTTTGCGCGTGAGGTCGGGGTGCGATTCCGGCCAGAACAGGTAGATGCCAAGGTTGAAGAGAAGCGCAATGCCAACCCAAAACGCGCTCCATCCGAGCGCCTCGCGAACGCGCATGACGTGCGACTTGCGGTTAAGGACAGCCAGGTCAAGAAACAACAGCACCAACACGAGGCAAATAAACGAGGTCCAGACGAGATAAGGGTGAGGCATTCCACATCATCCGATAGATGCAGGATTTTGCGGCAGGACGGCCGGGAAAGCGGGCAGCGCTTGAGCGCGGCGGATTTGCGCGGGCCGCCGGACAATGCCGCGAGGGCATACGGTGGCCTTTTCGCTGCCTTGGAGCCAAGGCCAAAGCGACCGCCGCCTGCAATAAACATGAATACAGCGGAGGAAAACCTGCACCGCCAGAGCCGCGCTCAGGAAAGATTTATCCACGAAAGACACGAAGGGCACGAACGGGAAAATCGTTTTTCTTTTTGTTGTTTGCGTATTTTGCGGGGTTTGAAACGCTTTTCCCAGAATCATACCAATTTCCCGTAATTCTGTTCCCTGAATTTGCTCTGAAGGAGCAAAAGA
>CAYUNT010000024.1:0-33960 GCA_964446285.1 uncultured Candidatus Sumerlaeota bacterium
GATATATGCAATAATCCTAAACCAAAGGGGCACCATGTTCCTGTTGCTCCCGCGAATTTGGCTTTTCCCGCCGCCGGGCTGCCTCTCTTGCACAATGATAAGGAAATGACAATGGGACCAATGGGACCTATAGGACCAATGGGACCTATGGGACAAGGAGATGGATTGCTGTCATGTGATATTGCATGACGCAATATGTGGGGCCAATATCTCAAGCAGATCGACTATTTGCCAAAGTGTATTCTTTCAGCAATAGTCGCATAGGTCCCATCTGTCCCATTGGTCCTATAGGTCCCATTTCCGCGATCCGCCAGCCAGGATTTAACCAGACATCCGGCGTATCCGGCGCGGCGGTTCCAAAGCCATCTTGTTGTTTTCTACTAAACTTCCATCACCAGCGGCAGGATGACCGGGAAGCGGGCGGTTTCTTGTTTGAAGAACCGCCGCAATGCGCGTTTGACCGATGACTTCACTACTTCCCATTCCTCGCGCGATTCCTTTTCACATCCGTCATAAGCCTCGACGACGATCTCCTTCGTGCGTTCGAGGAGTTCGCCGCCATCCTCTTCGGTGATGAATCCGCGGCTGAGGATATAGGGTCCCGCGACGATTTCACCCGTGATGTGGTCGATGGCCATGACGACGACCACGATGCCATCCTGGCTGAGGTGCATCCGGTCCCGCAGCACGACATCGCCCACGTCGCCGACGCCCTTGCCATCTACCAGGACGCGCCCGGCGGGAAGCACCGGGCCGCGGCGCGCCTGGCCGTCGGGATGAATCTCCAGGCTCTGGCCATTTTCCAGCACAAAAATCCTGTCGGGCGAATATCCCATGCCGAGCGCCAGTTCGCGGTGGCGCGCCAGGTGGCGGTATTCGCCGTGGACCGGCACGATATAGCGCGGATCGGTCAGGTTGATGAGATGGCGCATATCGTCGCTGTAAGCGTGTCCCGATACATGCACCATATCGTCATGTTCTGTGAGAATGCGCGCCCCGCGCCGCGCGAAATGGTTGATCATCCGGTAAATGGCGCGTTCGTTGCCTGGGATCATGCGCGCTGAAAGAATCACCAAGTCGTTTTGTTCGACGGTCACCTGTTTGTGTCCATCGACGGCCATGCGCATGAGAGCCGAGAGCGGCTCGCCCTGGCTGCCGGTGGTCAGGATAAGCCGCCGCTCGGGCGGGACCGACGAAATCAGCCGGATATCATCCTGGAACTTGCAGGGTATCTCGATCGCGCCCAGTTCCGCCGCGATGCGGATATTGCGTTCCATATTGAGGCCCGTGACGAACACTGTGCGCCCGTGGCGCGCGGCCAGGCGCAAAACCGTCTGAATCCGGTGCAGCGACGACGCGAAACAGGCGATGACAACCTGGCGCGGCGCTTCGCGGATCAAGCGGTCAAGCGCCGGAATTACGGCTCGCTCGGAAGGCGAAACGCCCTGGCGCTCGACGTTGGTCGAGTCGCCGCAGAGCATCAGAATGCCTTCTTCGCCGTAGTTGGCCAGGGTGTAGTGGTCTATCAGACTTACAACGGGCTGCGAGGGTTAGATTTTATAATCGCCTGTAAGGACGATGAGTCCGCGCGGCGTGCGGATGGCGAGCTCAACCGAGTCGATGATCGAATGCGTGACGGCGATTGGTTCGACCTCAAACGGTCCGAGCGGCACCTTTTCGCGCGGTCCGAAAATCTGCCAGTTGGTAGTGCGGTCCAGGCGATGCTCGCGGACCTTTTCCTTCAGGATGGCGATGGTGAGTTCCGCGCCATAGACCGGCACACCGGGGAACATGGGCAAAATATAAGGAAGCGCGCCAACGTGGTCTTCGTGCGCATGCGTAAGAAGAATCGCCAGAAGACGGTCCGCGCGGTCGGCCACATACTGAAGGTCGGGGATGACGTAATCGACCCCAAGCATTTCCTCGTCGGGAAACATTTGTCCGCAATCGACAAGCAGGAGGTTTCCGTCATATTCAATGGCATAACAATTCATGCCGATTTCGCCGCACCCGCCAAAGGGGATAAATCGGAGAACGCCCGGGGCGGCGGATGGGCCGGCGGATAAGGTGGAAGACAGCGCCTCTGCTTCCTTGGCGGCAAATCCGGAAGGGTCTGAGAGACTGCTGCTTTCTGAAGTATCCGATGTCATGGCAATGTCACCGCGCCAGTTTCAGCGCTCTTGTTGTCAGCGCCCAAGCTGGCGGTCGAGCCGCTGCTGATGATAGCGCAGGCGTTGTTCGGGCGTGAAACGAGAAAAATCGTATTGGCCCTCAGGTGTTCGTGGAAAATCGCCCCCGGCGGCAGGGGAAGCGGAAGCAGCGGCGGCGTGAGTGGAAGCTGCGGCGGCAGGGCGCGGTGCCTGCGCTTGTCCGGCCGGAATGGCCACCTGAATGGGCGCGCCTGCGGATGCGCCGCCATAGCTGACCGCCGGATTGGTCAATTCCATATCTTTTTCAAGCGGCAGGCGGGGTTTGATGCCCAGGCGCTGCAAAACGCCGTGATAGGCGCGCACGGCTTCTTCGGGCGCTATCTGATCGTCCGCGATGCGCCGCAGAAACTCCACAAAGGCCAGCTGGTGTTCGGCGTTGTTGATTTTGCGGCCAAACAATGCGGCGCGCGCACCGTGCTTTTTCGCCTCCGCCAGCAGTTTGAAGGCGTCGTAAGTCGTTCCGGCGGCGCCGCCCAGAATTCCTGGAACCAAGTCTGGATCGTAGGCGGCAAGTTCTTCCATGAACTTCGGGCCGTGATAAACGATCTTGAGGAACACAGGCCGTCCGGCGCGCGGCACACCGGCAAGCATCCGGGCGATGTGGTCGTTTATGTAGTTGCCCAGTTGCGCCGGATCGACGACGCCCGGCATGTTCGGATCAAACACTTCGAGGAAATGGCGAAACCCCTTGGCCTCTGCTTCGGCGCGGAAGGCCCGATAGTGTTCGAGCGTTATGCGGTCGCGTTCGGGATCGTTATTGAACGTGCACGAATACAGGCCAAGATTCGCGCCCAGGCATCGTTCTTCGGGCGCGCACTCGATTTTCCCGCACTGAATATGGTCGATCGTGGCCGTGCGAAAAGGCATCGAGGGATGCTGCGCATAGCGCCCGCCGCGGACGACATGGATGTCTGTCGTGTCGTTGGCGCGCGCGGCGGGCGTTATGGGCGAATTGTCGAAAAGCCGCTCCTCGATGGCGAGGATTTCGCTGCTGCTGGCGGACATGAGCATGATGTCCACCAGCCCTTGGCGGACGACCTCGCGCATGAGTTCGCGATACTCGGCCAGACTGCGGAAACGGCCTTCACCGCCGTGGTATTCCGGCGAACGGCCTGGCGCGGCCAGGCCATAGGCCATATCGGCGTCCTTGGCGTCGGCGAGGATAAAATCCCGGGCCGAAGCCGGATTGGCGCGCAGATTGGCCAGTTTGCGATCCAGGCTTTTTTCCATGAGGCGCGCAAGCCTCCCCGTTCTAAAATGGGCCGCTCTTTTGCGCTCAGAGAGGCGCAACAACACGCAAGGCCGATTTCTCCGGGGACTTCTTCAGCGCTTCCTTGGCGGCGTCGGTCAACTGCTTGAACGCGGCCTCGTCCTTGACGGCGAGTTCTGCGAGCATCTTGCGGTCCACTTCGATGCCTGCGATCTTCAGGCCGTTCATGAAGCGCGAGTAGCTGATGCCATGCATGCGGCAAGCGGCGTTGATGCGAACGATCCAAAGCCCGCGAAACTCGCGCTTTTTGGCTTTGCGGTCGCGGAAGGCGTATTGGAGAGAACGTTTTACCGTTTCTCTTGCGTTCTGATACAGCCGATGGCGGCCGGAAAATGCGCCGCGGGCGGCCTTCAGGACTTTTTTGCGCCGCTGGCGCGATGCGGGATTATTAGTTGCTCTTGGCATGGTCGTTATCCTTTTCGGCGAGGGGCGCGGCCCCCCGAAACTTCAACATACGGCTTTCGAGGCCGGGAAAAGGGTGCGCGGGGCTGGGCCAGGATGCCCGGGCGCGTCACCCGCAATCCTTGCGGGCTGCCAGAAATTCACTTCCTATTTATACGGAATCATCACTCGAATCCGCTTGTAATCGGCCTTGGTAACCTCTGCGGACTGCTCGAGCCGCCGCTTGGTGTCCGGGCGTTTTTTGGTCAGAATGTGGCGGTGGCCCGCCAAGTGGCGTCTGATTTTGCCCGAGGCGGTTACTGTGAACCGCTTCTTGGCGGAGGATTTGGTTTTCATCTTTGGCATCGAACTTCACTCTCCTTCTATGGGGTTCCGTATGCGCGCCGGGCAGAACCCGGATGGCATCCGGAAGAAAATGGAATGCTGAGAAAAGACGGCCGCTTGGGTTCAACGCTTCCAATCGGTTTGCGGCGGTTTCGCGGGCGGCATTTGCCCCGGTCCGGATTTCGGGCGGCATCGCTCCCTGGCCTGCGGCTGAAAACGCAGGCGGCTTGGGCGGGCTAATTGCGCGCTTGTGAATCCGGGAGGCGCGCTTGCGATTGAAGGGTGGCGGCCTGCAAAGCCGGCTGCTCGCGGCGATTCAGTCTTCGCTTTCATCCGCCGGAGCGGATTCGCGTTCGAGCGCCGGAGCCGCGGGAATAGATAGCGCTTGTCCCTGACCGGATGCGGCGGCGCCGACTCCAGCCTCATTGGGGCCTTTGGAGCGCGACGCTCCGGAGGCGGCGGCGGCGGGCGATGCCGATTTTTTCGCGGCATCGCGCTTGCGCGTGAGAATCAAATGCTGCTGGCGTCCCTGGCGGGTCAGTTGCTGTTCGATTTCGGCGATGTCGCCGAGTTCGGCCAGAACCTGTTCCACGAGGCGGATGCCCAGCTGCTGCTTTGTGATCTCGCGTCCGCGATACTGGATGGTCAATTTGACCTTGTCTCCCGCATCGAGGAATTCGCGCGCGTGCTTGGTTTTGACCTTCAGATCGTGCTGATCGATGGTAACGCGCAGTTTGATTTCCTTCAGCGCGGCCTGATGGGCCTTTTTACGGGCCTCGCGCTGGCGGCGCTGCTGGTCGTAAACCAACTTCTGATAGTCAAAAATGCGGCACACGGGCGGACGAGCGTCCGGCGCCACTTCCACCAGGTCCAGCCCGGCTTCCTGCGCCTTGCGAACCGCCTGTTCGATCGGGACAATGCCTACCTGCTTGCCTTCCGCATCGACCAGGCGAACCTCGCGCGCGCGAATTTGTTCATTGATTCGGTTCAAGGGCTTTATGAGTTTCACCTCCCGAAATTGGCGTCCGGCGGCCTGTTTTTCGGCGAGCGCCCGAACGCATACAGAATCCCCGAAGCGAAGCTCAACAAGGCGCTCGCCTCAGGGATGCAATCCGCTCAAACGTCCATGGAATGTGGACCAGTTGCGGGCAATTCACCCTGAAAACCCATGAAATCAACCACCGGCGGAATTCCGGGGGCGACCATGGGTGAGAAGCGCCTGGCTTCTGCTTTCATGAGGGCGCTATCAGCGGTCAGCCATTCCGGCCGCCGCTTTAGCATCTTACCTTCCCCAAAAGCCCGAGAAAGCGTCAAGGGCAATCGACAGCAGGAAGAAAATGGTTTGGGTTCGATTGTCCAAAATGGGTCCGATTTGGCTTGCAGGACCCCAATGCGATGGGATACGCGAAGTTATTCGGGCAGGCGAAGAATAGCGCCCTTGCAAAGCGGCAACCGCTTGGCAGCGGCGCCGGCGGCATCTCCAGCGGCGGCTGGGTGCGGGCGTCGGGAAGCGGAGGACCGTGTGTGTCCTCCCTCCTTCTTTCGATCCGCGCGCGCGACGAGCGCGCCTCGCCACGAGCGCCGCGACTCCCGATAAGGGCGGCCCAATTCTCGCCAGTATCCCAAACGATATCAAAGCCAGGAGTTCTCTTGTGTCCACACTCGTGCTGGTAGGGTGCCAATGGGGCGATGAAGGCAAAGGCAAAATCGCCGATTTCCTTTCCGAAGAGGCCGATTGGGTTGCCCGGTATCAGGGCGGCAACAATGCCGGCCATACGGTCATTATCAAGGGCCAGAAATTCATCCTTCACACCATCCCCTCGGGCATCCTGCATCCGGGCACGCAGTGCCTGATTGGCAACGGCGTTGTGGTGAATCCGCTCGCGCTGGTGAAAGAAATCGAGGAACTGGAAGCGCGCGGAATCACCGTCGATGGCCGTCTGTGGATCAGCGAGTCGGCGCACCTGATTTTGCCGATTCATCAGTTGCTCGACCGTGCGCATGAAGGTCATTCGGGCGCGTTGCGCATCGGCACCACAGGGCGCGGGATCGGCATGGCTTACGCGGATAAGATGCGCCGCCAGGGGCTTCGGGCGGGCGATTTCCATTCAGAAAACTGCTTTGCGGTTTGCCTGCGGCGGCTGTGTGAATTTTACGCGCCCATCTTCGAGAGCGTTTACCACACCGCCCCGCCCGATCCGGAGCAAATGGTGGCGGAAATCTGGCCAGCGGCAAAGCGCCTGCGCTCGATGGTGGTCGATGGCCCGACGCTTATTAACGAGGCTGCCGATGCGGGGAAGAAAATCCTCTGCGAAGGCGCACAGGGCGCGCTGCTCGATATTGATTTCGGCACGTATCCGTTTGTGACTTCCTCAAACCCGACGCCCGGGGGGGCCTGCACGGGCACGGGCCTGCCGCCTACGCGCATCGACCGCGTGCTTGGCGTTGTGAAGGCATACACGACGCGCGTGGGCGAAGGGCCGTTTCCGACCGAGCTCCACGGCGATGAGGGGCAAAAACTCCGCGAGGCAGGCTCGGAATACGGCGCAACGACCGGACGCCCCCGCCGCTGCGGATGGTTTGATGCGCCCGCCGCGCGGCGGTCGATTCAGTTGACCGGTGCGCGCGAACTGGCCGTCATGAAGCTCGATGTGCTCGACATGCTCTCGACGATCCGCGTTTGCACCGCCTACCGGGCCGATGGGCGCGAATACAACATCATGCCGCTTGATCTTGGCACGCGCGATGCCGCCGTCGATCCAGTCTATGAGGATCATCCCGGCTGGCGAACCCCAACCACAGGCATCCGCCGCCGCGAGGACCTTCCCGAAGCCGCGATTCGCTATCTGCGCCGCATCGAGGAATTGTGCGGCGCCCGCATCTCGCTCATCAGCACCGGGCCAGACCGCGCCGATACGATTCTCTGCCGCGAGGGGTCGTTTTTCTGCAGATAGTTGTGGGTTGTGAGTTGTGGGTTGTGAGAGAAGAAGTGGGCAGTGGGCAGTGGCCAGTGGCCAGTGATGGGTCCTTTTCCGAGCCTGTTCGCGGGCGGAGATCCAATTTCTTTTTTCTCCCATGCGCTCTCGATTCCGTTCCATTTTTGCCGCGGCTTTGATTGGACTGGCCGTTGGATGGCTCGTTGACCCATTCCTGTCGCCGCCTGATGCCGCCGCGTATTTTTCGTGGGGATGGAGCCTGGTTCGCGACGCGGATTTCTCGTTCACAAACGAATTCGCCGTCTTTAATTTTCCCATCTACTGCGTGTATTTATCCCCGGCCGAGCGCGTGGCGAACGACTGGCCTCTCGGCAGCGGACTGGCTTGGGCGCCTGCGCTTGCTGTGGCGGATTTGCTTCAGCGCGCTATCGACTTGCTCGGGAAAAGCGCCACTTCCGCCTATAGCCCGCCGCGATTCCAGCGCCTTGTTGCCCCTTCGCCATTGGTGGTGTCGGTGGCCATCGCCTGGACCACGCTTCTGACGCTTTGGGTGTTTGAGCGCGCGCGCCGGCGGGCCGCCGAGTGGTTTGGCGTGCCGGCGGCTGGCGTTGGGGCCTGGGCCACAGTTTTGGGAACTCCGTTCTTTTTCTACCTGCTATTTGGACCGTTTTTTTCGCACGGACTGTCATTCGCAACCACGGGCGCGTTTTTGCTCGTTTGGGAACGCCGCCGCGGACGCTGGAGCGCGCCTTCGGCATTTACGGCGGGCGTCCTGGCTGGGTGGATGGGGTGCGTGCGCCCGCAATCTTTCTTGTATTTGCTTGTGATTCCCATTGAGGCCCTGGTGCGGCGAATCCGCGGCGTTGGCGGGGGAGGACCGCGCCTCCAAACCCAATCCGGCCCTGCCAGCGCGCAGACCGACCAGTCGGAATGGCCTGATCCGTCCGATCAGTCTGACCGATCCGACAAGTCCGACTGCTCTCCCCACTGCGTTTCCGCCGTGCTGGCTGCCGCCGCCGGACTCCTCCTTGGATTTTTGCCTCAGATGATCGCGTGGAAATGCCTCTATGGGTCGTTTCTTGCGCTGCCCAAGATGGAAGAAATGGACTGGTTGCGGCCTCACATTGCCTCGCTGCTATTTTCGGATTTCCACGGCGTTCTGCCCTGGACGCCTGCTCTGGCGTTCGCGGCGGGCGGACTCCTTCTTCTTGCCCGGCGCGATTTGTCTTTGGGTCTGGCGCTAGGCGCGGCCGTCGCGGCGCAGATTTACGTCAATGCCGCCAACGAAATCTGGTGGGGATCGGGTTCGTTCGGCAACCGCCGCCTGCTCGACGCCTCCGCCATCGCGCTTTGGTCCTTCGCGGCGTGGTGGGCCTGGGCCGCAGGCGGCAAGCAGAACAGCGGGCAAGAGGGCGGGCAGGACGGCGGGCAGGATGGTGGGCGGCGCTGTCGCAAAACAATTCGCTGGCTTGCCGCGGCGGCGCTTGGCGCGGCGTGCCTTTGGACGCTCGCGCTGGCGGGGGCGGAGCGGCTGGGGGCGCTGACCCTCGATCATTATGTTCCTTTCAATCGCTCCTTTTTTGCCTCGATGGCTTTGTTGCCGGGGCGCGCGGGCGAACTGATCGGATATTTTCTCGGCGAGCGCGGGCTTTCGTGGGGCTATCGCGCTTTGATCGCGGCGCTTGTGGCGGGTGGTTGGTGGGCAATCCGCAATCAATGCCGTTTTTCCGGGGCGCCACGCCTATCGAAGCCAGCCTTGGAGCCTATTCGTAAACCTCCGGTGGCTTGGACGTCTCGTCCGAGATTCTCTTTTGTGTTTTTGGAAAGGCTCTTAAGCGCAGCGTCGGGCGGGGCGTTAACCGCCGGGGGAATCGCCTGCGCGGCCTGCATTGTTTGCGCCATCGCTGCCTGGCGCACGCCGCCTTTTCAATCCAGTTGGATCGACGGCTTTCAGGCCCCCCGCGAAAACTCTTCACTTTGGGGCAACCGGCTCGAACAGGGGCATTATCTGCTCGAACACGGCCGCGCCGCCGAGGCGCTCGATGCCTTCCGGCGCGCCGAGACGCTGCGTCCGCTCGACGCTACGGCGCGCCGCTGGCAGGGTGTGGCGCTTGGGCAACTGTCGCGCTGGGAAGAGGGCGCGCGGCTTTTCACAGAATTGATGGAAACCGATCCCTCTGACACCGCGACATTGCGCGAGGCGCTGACGATGGCTTCGCGCTGGGCCGAGGCGTCGCCCGCCGCGCCCCAGCCCTGGACTGCCGCCGCACGCTGGTATGAGCTCGCCCGCCGTCCCGAGGACGCCGCGCGCGCCCGCGCCGAAGCCCAACGCCGCCTGGCTCAATCCCGTCCCTTGCCGCCCGCGCCGCCCCATTGACATTGTTGGTTATTGGTCATTTATGACTTATGGTCATCTACCTTGCCGCCCGCGGCGTCGGCTTTGCCTTGCCTGGGATGGCGCGTTGCGTATAGTTACCCGCCGCTGGAAATGGTTTGTCGGATCATGTTTTCCGGCGCATTCCGTCCCGTCCACGAAAGAGCCAGCCATGCACCCTGTCTGTTCTCACCTTTTCACGGCCTTTTCGCGCAACTGTTCAGGTTGCCGAATTTCCCTCATCTTTCTGACTGCATTCCTGCTTTCAGCCGGCCTCGCCATCGGCTCCGATCCGGCGCATGAACTGCGCGCCTGCTGGCTCACGAATTACTACTACGAGTCGAAAACCGAGGCCGAGCTCAAGGCCGCCGCGCGCGACATGAAAGAGCATGGCATCAATACGGTCTATGTGGCCGTGTATGCCAGCATGAAACCCTTATGGCCCAGCGACGCTTGCAAGGCCGCGGGCGGCGCGCCTTCGCAAAAGGACTGGCCCGCCATTCTTATTCCCATTTTCAAGTCGCAGGGCCTGTGCGTTGGCGCATGGTTTGAATACGGAATGATGGTTGGATACGCCGATCATGCCATCGCCAAGGCGCATCCCGACTGGCTGCAGGTTCAGGAAAACGGCGATCCGAAATCCGAGGAAAACCGCTCGGCCACAACAAAGGAAGGCATGGTGTTTCTCAGTCCGGGCAGCGAACCGGCCATGAAATTGCTCGAAGATATGGTGGCGGAGCTCGCATCGCGCTATGACTTCGACGACATTCAGCTCGACCGCTTCCGCTGGACCCGCGCCTCGCAGGATGGTCGCGAATTCGGCTACGAGAAGGCCACGGCGGAAAAATACAAGGCCCGCACAGGCAAAAATCCTCCCTCGGACAAAAACGCTGTGGATTGGGTGGCATTTCGCGAGGAACTGGTCAATCAAGCCGTCCGCCGCTGCTATCAGCGCATTAAGTCCATCAAGCCCGCCGTGGTAGTCTCCACGGCTCCGGTTGGCAGTTACGGCGTCCGCCAGCACATGCAACGCTGGCAGACCTGGCTGGAACAGGGTTACATGGACCTTGTGATTCCGCAAATCTATATCACGCCAGGCGAAATGGCCGCCAGTCCGCTTGTTTTCCAGATGGAATTGGAAAAACACCTTCGCATGGCCGGGACGCATCGCGATCAACTTGCCGTTGGCCTGCGCGCCATGGAGGCCGACGACGCGCCGTCGGTCGAAAATCAAATCCGCCATGCCCGCAGCCGCGGCGTGTATGGCGCTTGCTTGTGGGTATATCACATCTACCGCGACAACACCGTGGCCATCCGCGATGAACTCGATCTTTTGTCCAAGCCGGGCCATGTCTGGGAGCAGCCGGCGCGGAATCCTTACGTTCCCGCCGCGGATTATTTCTATCTGTCCGCCTCGCCCTATGAACCGGTCAATCAATCCGGCGTGGCCAAATCCGAGGTCAAAACCGCACAAAAGGGCTTAGCCACCAAAGAAGGCCTAAAGTTTCACGCGCGGCTGCTTCCGAAAACTCCCATCCCCTGCATTCTTGCCCTCTCGCACCCCTCGGGCAAAGTCATGATTCCCGTTTCCGAATCCAATCGAACGCCGGATGGAGGCTATCTAGTGGATGAGGCGGTTCATGTTTTTGATAACCGCCCGGTAGCGGGAACGTGGACTGTGCAAATGCGGGCAAGCGGGCCGAATCCCAAGATCGACACACTGGAGGCATGGAGCATTTCGGGTCCGCTGGCGGCCGCGCCAGGGACCTCGCGGATGGAGGCTTCCGCTGGGGCTGTGTTGGCGCCAAATGCTGACTTTCGGTCAGAAACATACTATTCGTCAGTTTCCGGCGCTCCGCCGATGCGCGCCGATTCTTCCACTTCCGCCTCTTCCTTCACCTCGTCCGGCGCGCCCTCCGTTGTCGCTGCAGAAACGAAATATGAATAGCCCCGGGACCCGCAATGGCTGGAGGATGGGTTTGGCGGAAAATGCCGTCAGGTTCGCGAGAGCGTTCCATTTCAGGGACTTCTTTCTGGAGATTTCGTTTCAAGATGGGCAAAAAGGCGGCTGGCGGCCGGGGCCTTGAAAAATTTTAAAAACAAGTCTTTTGCGCTTGACTGGCGGACCTGAAAGTTCAAAATGGCGCGCTTGGTTGATGTGCAACGCATCAGCCGGCATAGCGGCAAATGCCAGACATTTGCTGCTCCGAGGCCGCGCCGAGTCCCTCAGCGGCGCAGTGAAAGCGGGCCGGGCCGATCACCCCGGAGGCTTCGGTGAGGTTCGGAAGATGGGGCGCCTTCCAGCAAGTTGAAAGAGCCGGATGATTTCGGCTCTCTTGTTGTGCGCTCCCCTTCGGTTCCTCCTCCCTCATAATCGGGAATGTTTTAGGCAGGCATTTGAGGGCTGCTTCGGCTCGACGCCGATAGATCGACCTCTCCGCGAGGGTCGAACCCCCAGAGTCCCCGCCGGTCGCCGGCTGGGTAACCTGGGAAGGCGGAGAAAAGGAAAATTGTCGTTATGGCGGCTAATCATTCTTACCGCCGCCTTATTTCTAACATGACTGGCTCCTTCGGGGCCGCGTTCGGAGGCTACCATGGCTAAGGAACAATTCAAACGAGACAAACCCCATGTCAATATCGGCACGATCGGCCACATTGACCACGGGAAAACGACGCTGACGGCCGCTATCACCAAGCGGCAGGCCTCGAAGAAGCTCGGAGATTTTGTCCCCTTCGACCAGATTGACAAGGCACCCGAGGAGAAGGCGCGCGGCATCACGATCAACACTGCCCACGTCGAATATCAGACTCTTAATCGCCACTACGCGCACGTGGACTGCCCCGGGCACGCGGACTACATCAAGAACATGATTACCGGCGCCGCTCAGATGGACGGCGCCATTCTTGTTGTTGCCGCCACCGACGGGCCGATGCCTCAGACTCGCGAGCACGTTCTTCTCGCCCGCCAGGTGAACGTCCCCAGCATCGTTGTTTATCTGAACAAGTGCGACGCGGTGGACGATCCCGAGCTGCTCGACCTCGTCGAGCTCGAAGTTCGCGAACTTCTTAACAAATACGAGTTCCCCGGCGACGACACCCCGATCATCCGCGGTTCCGCCACCGAAGCGCTCGAAGGCAAAGAGAGCCAATACGGCGTTCAGTCGATTGACAAACTTATGGACGCCTGCGACAGCTTCGTTCCGCAGCCCAAGCGCGAAATTGAAAAGCCCTTCCTGATGCCAATCGAAGACGTGTTCTCGATTTCGGGCCGCGGCACCGTCGTTACGGGCCGTGTCGAGCGCGGAATGCTCAAGAGAATGTCTGAAGTGGAAATCGTCGGCATCAAGGACACGCGCAAGACGGTCGTTACCGACATCGAAATGTTCCGCAAACTGCTCGACGACGCCGAGGCGGGCGACAATGTTGGCCTCCTTCTGCGCGGCATCGGCAAGGACGACGTAGAACGCGGAATGGTTATTGCGGCCACCGGCTCGATCACCCCGCACCGCAAGTTCAACGCGTCTGTATATATTCTGACCAAGGAAGAAGGCGGACGCCATACTCCGTTCTTCAAGGGATACCGCCCGCAGTTCTACTTCCGCACCACGGACGTGACCGGCTCAATCGAACTGCCCGAGGGCGTTGAAATGGTCATGCCGGGCGACAGCATTCACATCAACTGCGAACTGATTACCCCGATCGCCATGGAAAAAGAATTGCGCTTCGCCATTCGTGAAGGCGGGCGCACGGTGGGCGCGGGAGTCGTTGCGGACATCCTCGAATAAGACATGCAACCGGCCGGGCCGGGTCACCTCGCAAGCCGAGGATGACGGCCCGGCCGGACTTCGTTTAGTGGAAGGACGAAGCCATCATGGTTCAGCCAAGACAGCGAATCCGGATCAGTCTGCGGGCCTTTGACCATCGCCTGCTCGATCAATCGGTTCAGGCCATTGTGGATACGGCGCGCCAGACGGGCGCCACCCTCGCCGGGCCTATTCCGCTGCCCACCCGGATTCAGAAATACACCGTTCTGCGTTCGCCGCATGTGGACAAGAAGTCTCGAGAGCAATTCGAGCTTCGCACCCACAAGCGGCTGATTGACCTGCTCGATCCGCCGCAAAAAACCCTCGACGAGCTGACGAACCTCGACCTCCCCGCGGGCGTCCACGTGGAGATCAAACTCACCGTCTAGGAGACTGCGGTCCTTTTTCTCCTAATTCCGGCGGGACGCTGATTTCCCGCCGCACCCTTGATGGGCCGGCCCTTGAAACGCCGTTTCAGGCTGGGCCGCCCCGGCAAGCGACTCCGCCCCACTTGCGCCCCGAGCGCAAATGCGTTTAGGCGGCTCGCCAATGCCTCCGGAGGTTTCAAACCGAATCATGCCTCTCGGACTACTCGGAAAAAAACTTGGCATGAGCCAAATGTTTGATGATGAGGGAAACCTTGTTCCCGTCACAATCATCCAGGCAGGGCCATGCCCGATCCTTATGAAGCGGGAGCCTGGGCGCGATAAGTATTCCGCCCTTCAACTCGGCTTCGATCCCAAACCCGACCGTCTTATGCGCAAGGCGGAGGCGGGTTTTTTTGGCGCCAGCCTGATGCTTCGTCCGGCCTCGATCACGAATTGGAACTCCTTCGCCTCCAAAATGGTGAAGGCCAAGGATGCCGAGGCCCCAAGCGCCGCCAAGCGCGTGTGGGAACTTCTCCCGGCCGAAGCGCGCGACACGGTTTTGAAGATTGCCAAGACGGAAAAAGTCGAGCAGTCGCAGAAGGCCGCTGTTTGCCAGGCAATCAATGGTATTCTTGCGCGCCGCGACGCATTCCGCAAAGAGGAAATCGAAGCGCTGCAGGCCGCTGCCGGCGAGGCAATGGCGCTGGTTGATGAGGCTAAGAATCTCGCCGAAAAGCAGGTTGCGCGCCTCAATCGCATGGTTATCGAAGCCCAGTGGCCTGTGGAAATCGCCAAAAGGGCCAATGGCTGCTCGGCGCGTCTTCAGCCGGCTGATGTGGAACGCATCGTGGCTTCCAAAGTGCCCGTAAGCTTTGAAGCGGAAAAGGCGGAAAAGGCTCTGGCCGATGCCCGCGCAAAGTTCTCCTCTTGCGCCATGCGGTTCATCCGCGAGGTGCGTGTGGAAGACGTTTCCAAATATGAAGTGGGCCAGTTGCTCGACGTTACGCTTTTCAAAGTGGGTGACCGGGTTGATGTTACGGGAAATTCGCGCGGACGCGGATTTATCGGGCCGGTCAAGCGGCATGGCTCCAAGCCGGGTCCCTCAGGGCACGGTTCGATGTATCACCGGCGTCCTGGGGCGATGAGCGGAAGTTCCGATCCGTCGCGCGTATATAAGCTGAAACCTCTTGCTGGCCGAATGGGCGGCTCGAGCGTTACGGCGCTCAACATCAAGGTGGTCAAGGCGGATCCGGAGCGCAACCTGCTGGTTGTTCGCGGAGCCGTTCCTGGCGCCCCCAACGGATACGTGGTGATCCGGCCCACCGTAAAAACACGCCGGCGTCCGGCGAAAACGCATTTGGCCTAATAGGACTGACCGAGGCAGATACTCATGATCAGTGTGGCAGTCAAAGACAGCAAAGGCAAGGAAACGGGTCGAGTGGACCTGCTGCCGGCGGTGTTTGAAGCGCCGGTCAAGCCTGTGGTCCTGCGCGAGGTGGTCAATCGTTACATGGCCAACCAGCGCCAGGGAACCCACAGCACGAAGACGCAGGCCATGGTGAGCGGCGGCGGCAGGAAGCCCTGGAAGCAGAAACACACGGGCCGCGCCCGCCAGGGTTCCACGCGCGCAACGCAGTGGCGCGGGGGCGGCACGACCTTCGGGCCTCATCCGCGCAGCTACTGGACCAAGATGCCGAAGAAGAAACGGCAGGTGGCGCTGCGCAGCGCCTTGAGCGATCTCGCCCAGAAAAACTCCGTATTCGTGGTGGAGGATTTCGGGCTGAGCGCCAAGCCGAAGACCAAGGAAGCGCTCGCGTTGCTCGCCGCGCTCGGTCTGGCGGAGAAAAAGGTGCTTATTCTCACCGACGCCCCCAATTCGACGCTCATTCTCTCGGCGCGCAATCTTCCCAATGTCAAGGTTTCGGTCGTCAACAATCTCAACATCTACGATCTGCTTTACTATGACGCGCTGATTCTGAGCCGTCCGGCCCTCGAGCGGATTCAGGAGATGTATCAATCATGAGCAGCAAGAGTCCCTACAGCATCGTTCTGCGCCCTGTTGTAACGGAAGATTCCGTGCGCCGGGCACAGATGGACACCCCGCAATACACGTTCGAGGTTCATCCGGATTCGACCAAACCCGAAATCCGCTGGGCGCTGGAGAAGATTTACAACGTGAAGGTGCGCCAAGTCCGAACGCTCCGGGTGAAGGGCAAAATCAAACGCGTCCGTTATCGCCCGGGCCGCACTTCGCTGCGCAAAAAGGCCATCGTCTCGCTGGCCAAGGACCAAAAGCTCGAGATTTACTGAGCCTGAGGATGATTCCGCCATGCCTGTAAAGACTTTCAAACCTTATACCCCAGTCCGCCGCACTTTGACGGTGCTCGACTTCACGGTAATCACCAAGAAGTCGCCCGAGCGGTCGCTTGTGGAAAAACACCACCGCAAGCAGGGACACAATAATCAAGGCCGCATCACGAGCCGTTTCCGCGGCGGCGGCCACAAGCGCCAGTATCGGCGCATCGATTTCCGCCGCGACAAGGATTCCATTCCGGCTCGCGTGGCGTCGATCGAATACGATCCGAATCGTTCGGCGCATATCGCGCTGCTCAACTACGCCGATGGCGAGAAGCGCTATATCCTTGCGCCCAACGGCGTCCAGGTGGGGCAGACGCTGATGAACGGCCCCGAGGCAGAAGTTCGCGTCGGCAATTGCCTGCCGCTGCGCAACATCCCGGTCGGCACGGAAGTTCATGCCATCGAGATGAAGCCCGGCAAAGGGGCGCAAATGGCCCGCAGCGCTGGAAGCACAGTGCAGTTGCTCGCCCGCGAAGGCGATTATGCCACGCTGCGCCTGCCGTCGGGCGAAGTGCGCAAAGTCCTTGCCGCCTGCCGCGCCACAATCGGGCAGGTTGGCAATCTGGACCACGAGAATGTGACAATTGGCAAGGCCGGGCGCACGCGCTGGCTCGGCAAGCGTCCGCATAACCGCGGCGTCGTTATGAACCCCGTCGATCACCCGATGGGCGGCGGCGAAGGCAAGTCCTCGGGCGGACGTCATCCGTGCTCGCCCTGGGGTCAGAAGAGCAAGGGCCTCAAAACCCGCAAGCCCAAAAAGCCTTCGAGCAAGTTCATCGTCACGCGCCGCAAGAAGTAATACGCATTCGACCCGCTGGCGCTTATTACCGAGCCGGCGGCGAAAGACCTCTCCGGAGGAAGAGATTCCACCATGCCGCGTTCGCTGAAAAAAGGACCGTTTGTTGAGGCGAAGCTCCTTCGCAAGATCGAGCTGCTCAACGCCAGTGGCGAAAAAAAGGTCATCAAGACCTGGTCTCGCCAGTCGATGGTGGTTCCGCAGATGGTCGGCCAGACCATCGCCATCCACAACGGCAAGGGATTTGTCCCCGTGTTCGTCAACGAGAACATGGTCGGACACAAGCTGGGTGAGTTCGCCCCGACGCGCACGTTCCGCGCCCATGGCGGCAAAACAGCCAAGACAACCGGGTTGAAGTAAGACGCCGCCCGGCTCTCCGGGACGCACAGAGGATCAAGACCCATGAGCACGTCATTCCGACTCGATGAAACATCCAACGGCCAGGAAATTGTAGCGCGGGCGCATTCTCGTTTCGCGCGCACGACGGCGCGAAAGGCGCGCCTGGTGGCCGATCAGGTGCGCGGAAAAACAGTGGGAGAGGCCGTGGAAATCCTGCGATTCCTGCACCGCCCCTCGGGAAGTCCGTTTGTGCTTCGCACAGTGCTTTCGGCGATGAAGAACGCTGAAGAAGTCCACCCCGAGCCGGAAACCCTCGTCATTGCAGAGTTGCGTGTCGAGGACGGCCCGATTCTCAAGCGCATCCGTCCGCGCGCCATGGGGCGGGCCAACCGCATCCGCAAGCGGATGTGCCATATTCACGTCTATCTATCAGAACCGAACGAGTAATCAACTCAGCATGGCGGACGCGGACTGTGGATACGCCCCGGGCCGCCATCGCAAGGAGGAACGCCTTCGTGGGTCAGAAAGTTCACCCCAATTCATTTCGGCTCGGCATCATTCGCGATTGGGAATCGCGATGGTTCGCAAAGCGTGATTTCGGAAAGCTCCTTCATGAGGACGTCCGGATGCGCCGCGAGATTCTCAAGCGATTCAACCACGCCGGCATCGCGAAGGTGGAAATCGAACAGGCGAGCAACCGCGCCAAGATCACCATTCACACCGCCCGTCCCGGCATCATCATCGGCAAGAAGGGCGTCGAAATCGAAGCCCTGCGCCAGGTTCTTATGCAGATGACCGGCAAGCAAATCCTCATCAATATTGAGGAAGTAAAGCGCCCCGACCTTTCGGCGCAGCTTGTGGCGGAAAATGTGGCCAATCAGCTGATCCGGCGCATCGGTTTCCGCCGCGCCATGAAGCGCACCGTGCAGGCCTGCATCAAGTCCGGCGCCCTCGGCGTCAGGATCAAATGCGGCGGCCGTCTGGGCGGTTCGGAAATGGCCCGCCAGGAGCAATACCGCGAGGGCCGCGTGCCTCTGCACACTCTGCGCGCCGACATCGACTACGGTCTGGCCGAAGCCAAAACGAAGTATGGGCAGATTGGAATCAAGGTGTGGGTATTCCGCGGCGAAGTGTTCGAGCGCCCCACACCGAAAGTGAAAAAGGACTGATCCTCTCTCTCCGCCAAAGGTTTCCGGCGGGCCGGATGCCAGAGTGGGCGCGGATCGCCCCACCGAGACGCTTCTTCCCGCCGCTTTGAATACGAAAGGAATGCTGGACCATGCTGCTCCCCAAGCGCGTAAAGCATCGCAAAGTTCAAAAAGGCAAACGACGGGGCAAAGCCTACCGAGGCTCGGCGCTGAGCTTTGGCAGCTATGGCCTGAAGACCCTCGAGTGCGGATGGATCACCAGCCGCCAGATCGAGGCGGCGCGCGTCGCCATCAACCGGTGCGTCAAGCGCGGCGGCAAGCTTTGGATCACGATTTTCCCCGACAAGCCGATCACGAAAAAGCCGGCGGAAGTCCGCATGGGAAAAGGCAAAGGCAATCCCGAGTATTGGGTGGCCGTTGTAAAGCCTGGCCGAATCCTTTTCGAGCTCGACGGCATTCCGGAAACGCTTGCTCGCGAGGCGCTTTCGCGCGCCATGCACAAATTGCCGGTTCATTGCCGGATCGTCATGCGCGACGACCTTGGGCTGCTGGCGCAGGCGCAAGGTCTGGCGCCCGAAGGCCAGCAGGGAGCCGCGGCGCCCTCTGCCGCCGAATCCCCCGCCGCACCGGCCGGCGCCGGGCAGTAATACAAACAGGAGCACGGGACCATGTCTCGAAAATCTCATGACTTGCGCGAGCTGAGCGTGGCGGAACTCGAAGAACGGGCGGACAGCCTGCGCGAAAAAATCTATAAGATGCGCTCGCGCCAGGCGCTCAAAGAACTTGAACGAGGCGTAGATATTCGGATCGCGAGGCGTTCGCTCGCCCGTGTTCTGACCATTCTCGATGAAAAGCGGCGCCAGCAGGCCGCCACCTCCGCGTCCTGACAAAGGGAGACCTGACGACCATGACGGAAACACCCCAGAGCCATCGCGGATTCGGACCCCAAAAAGTTAAGGTGGGCCGAGTAGTCAGCGACAAGATGAACAAGACACGGGTGGTCGAAATTGACCGCGCCATTATGCATCCGCTCTATAAAAAGTATGTTCACCGGCGCAAGAAACTCTACGTGCACGACGAGAAAAACGAGTCGCATGTGGGCGATACGGTGCGGGTGATCGAGGCGCGGCCGCTCTCGAAAACCAAATGCTGGCGGCTTCTGGCCATTGTCGAGCGGGCGAAGTAAGCGCCCGGCGCAATCCCCCTCACGGGGCCGCCGCGGCCCCAATTCATCTTCCCGCGTGGAGAATCGACGGCAGCCATGATTCAGGAATACACCGTTCTCGATGTGGCGGACAATACGGGCGCAAAGAAAGTCCGCTGTTTCAAAATCCTTGGCGGAACACGCAGACGATACGCCACAATCGGCGATGTCATCATCTGCTCGGTCCGCGAGTCGGCCCCCGACGCCTCACAGGGATGCAAAAAAGGCGATGTGGTTCGGGCCGTCATCGTCCGCACCACGAAGGAACTCGCCCGCCCCGATGGTTCCTACATCAAGTTCGACCGAAACGCCGCCGTGATTATCAACAAAGACAATGAACCGGTCGGCACGCGCATTTTCGGCGCCGTCGGGCGCGAACTGCGCCGGCGCAACTTCATGAAAATTATCTCCCTGGCCCCCGAGGTCATGTGACGAAGGAAGCGACCATGTCTTTCCGAATTAAAAAAGGCGATCTGGTGGAAGTGATTGCGGGCAAGGACAAAGGCGCCCGCGGCAAGGTCCTTGACGTGAATCCGGGCAAAGGCAAGGTTCTCGTGGAAGGCATCAACATGGTGAAGCGCCATCAGCGCACTCGCCAGGTTCGAGGCGCGCAAGAAGGCGGCATCGTGGAGCGCGAGGCGTTCATTCACGCCTGCAAAGTGATGCTTGTGGACCCCAAAACGGATCGCCCAACCCGCATCGGGGCGCAATTCTCGGCAGACGGCGTCAAGCAACGCATCGCCAAGAAGTCGGGAACCCCAGTATAATTCCTAGCTACCCTGGCTGGACTCGAGTGTTCCGAGGAGACAGAGATAAAAATGGCCAAAGAAAAACAACCCGAAGCGCCCAAAGGCGATAAGCCGGCTGAAAAGCCAGCGGGCAAGCCGTCCTCCAAGCCTTCCGGCAAGCCGGAAAAAGCCGCGGCGGCCCAGCCTGCCGCCGAAGCCGCCCCGGCTGCGGCGCCCAAGCCGAAAAAGGCCCCCGCAGCGCCTCCGCGCCTGCTCATCCGTTACAAGCAGGAAATTATTCCGGCGCTGAAGAAGCGGTTCGGATACACCAATCCCATGCAGGTTCCGCGCCTGACGAAGATCGTGGTCAACATGGGCGTTGGCGAGGCTTCGCGCGATTTCAAAGAACTGGAATCGGCGATTGCGGAACTGACGCTGATTGCCGGCCAGAAGCCGAAAATGACGCGCGCGCGCATCAGCGTGTCGGCCTTCAAAGTCCGCCAGGGCATGCCCGTCGGATGTTTTGTGACTCTGCGCGGCACAAGAATGTATGAATTCCTCGACCGCCTCATCAACGTGGCCATCCCCCGCATCCGCGACTTCCGCGGAATTCCGTCCAAGTCCTTTGACGGGCGCGGAAGCCACTCGATGGGAATTCGCGAGCACCTGATCTTCAACGAACTCGATCCGAACAAGGTGCTCAAGACGCGCGGCATGAACATCACGACAGTGACGACAGCGCGCACGGACGAGGAAGCGAAAGAATTGCTGGCGCAGTTTGGAATGCCGTTCCGCTCCTAAGCGGCGGCGGCTGCGCAACCGCGGACCCGCCCGGAAACGGCGCGCCCCGCGTTCGCTCCATCCCCCTCGAGGGGATTGAAACCCAGGAGGTAGCCGAAGTGGCTCGCACCAGTCAGATGGCCAAATTGCGGCGGACGCCCAAATACAAAACGCGTCATCGCAATCGCTGTCCGCTCTGCGGACGTTCCCGCGCCTATATGCGCAAATTCAATATCTGCCGGCTTTGCTTCCGCAAGCTGGCCAGCCAAGGACAGATTCCAGGCGTGCGCAAATCCAGCTGGTGACGCACACCGGATACGGCCGCCCACTCTAAGGACGGCGCGTCCGGCGATGAGACCCGGATGCCATCTTCCCGGAGGTCGAAAGTAAACCCATGACGCCCACTGATCCGATTGCCGACATGCTGACGCGGATCCGCAATGCCAATCTGGCCCGCTTGGATCATGTCGATGTGCCGGCCTCGAAGATGAAGATTTCTCTCGCCCGCATCCTCAAAGAGGAGGGGTTCGTCAAGTATTACAAGACGATGAAGAGCCAGAAGAAGGGCCTGATTCGAATCTTTATGAAATACGGCCCGAACAAGGAAGCGGTCATCAATGGCCTCGACCGCGTCTCCAAACCTGGCATCCGCCGCTATGTGGGCGTGGAGGAGATTCCCCGCGTCCGCGGCGGACTCGGCGTTGCCATCCTCTCCACCTCCAAAGGGGTTATGACTGGCCAGGAATGCCGCCGCCAGCGGGTTGGAGGCGAACTCCTCTGCGTGGTCTGGTGATTCCAGCCCGCGCGAATTCCTCGGAGATGAGATAAGACTATGTCGCGCATCGGCAAAGTTCCTATAGCAATTCCCAAAGGGGTGGATGTCACCTTGACCCCGAGCGGCGTCAAAGTGAAAGGCCCCAAAGGGCAGCTGAGCATCGAGCACCGCGGGCGTGTCACCGTCACGCGCGAGGGCGATACTCTCCATGTGGCCCGCCACGACGACGAGCGCCAGAGCCGCGCCTATCATGGCTTGTATCAGCGCATGATCCGGGGAATGGTCATCGGAGTCACGCAGCAATACAAGAAGGACCTCGAAATCCAAGGGGTCGGGTGGCGCGCCGCGATGGAAAACAAGCGCCTGGTCCTCAATGTGGGCCATTCGCATCCGATTTACTTCGACGCGCCCCCGGGCATTACGATCACATGCCCCAAGCAGACGCAGATTACTGTCGAGGGCGTGGACAAGCAGGTGGTTGGTCAAGTGGCCGCCGATATCCGCAACTTCCGTCCGCCCGAGCCTTACAACGGCAAAGGCATCCGTTATGTTGGCGAGTACGTCCGCCAGAAAGAAGGCAAGAAGGCCGGCGCAAAGTAATCTCCGGCCCTCGCGAGGGAACAAAATGCAACAAGGCCCCCTGGGGGGCTGTTGCAGGCGCTCGACGCCGCCCCCGCTTCCGCCCACTCTATGCCCCATCGCGCGACGACCCGGACTCCGCGCATTTTTATCTTCGCGCCGGGCGCCGCGAAACAGGTCTGACGAGGCAAACGAACCATGAAGCTGAACGCAACAGAACGCCGCATCCGCCGACATCTCCGGGTGCGCCGCCATGTCATCGGCACCGCCGAACGCCCGAGGGTGGTCATCCGCAAAAGCCGCCGTCATCTTTACGCGGAAGTTGTGGACGACAGCCCGAGACAGGGATGCCGGGTGATTGCCGCGGCGACGACCAACACAAAGGCCGTCAAGGCGGAAGCAAAGAACTTCTCGAATCGCAAATACGCCAAGTTGCTTGGCGCCGCGCTTTCCGAAACGGCGCGCGCGCGCGGCGTAACCAAGGTCGTTTTCGATCGCGGTGGAAGCATCTACCACGGTGTGGTGGAGGAGTTCGCCAAGGCCTGCCGCGAGGGCGGGCTGCAATTCTAAACAACTTACCTCGCCTACGGAGCGCAATCTCGTGAATCCAACGCATGAACGTGAGCCTGAGCAGGAAACTCCCACCCCGGCGGCCATCCTTGTACCGGAGGTGGACGAGCCGATTGATGCCAAAACCCTCGATCTTCGCGAGGAAGTCGTGACGCTGAACCGCGTCGCCAAGGTGGTAAAAGGCGGACGCCGGTTCTCCTTCAACGCCTTGGTTGTCGTCGGCGACGGACGCGGCGTGGTTGGCATCGGATTCGGAAAAGCCAATGAGGTGCCCGACGCCATTGCCAAGGGCGTCGAAAAGGCCAGGCACAATCTCATTCGCGTGCCCATCGTCGGGCGCACCATTCCCTTTCCGATCATCGCCCGCTTTAGCGCGGGCCGCGTGCTGCTCAAGCCGGCATCGGAAGGAACGGGAATCATCGCGGGTCCGGCTGTGCGCGCCGTTCTCGAACTGGCCGGCGTGCGCGACTGCTTGTCAAAGGTGCTTGGCACAAACAACCCGATCAATGTTGTCCGCGCCGCCTTCGAGGGCCTCAAGAGCCTGGTTACGGCGGAAAAGGTCTGCCAGTTGCGCGGCAAATCGCTCGAAGAAATGCTTGGAAAATCGGGCGCAAAGCGGTATCTCGAAGGTCGCGAGACCGCCCGGACCGCTGTGGCTGATCTGCAAATTCAAAAGCGTGAGGAACGCTCGCGCCGCGGAACCTATACCGCAGGCGGAAAGCCTGGCGACGAAGAGGAACAGTCATCGGAGTCCTGATCACGCAAGACGCGGCGGACTCGGGCGGCGACAGAGCCGCCGTCTTTTCTCCCCTCATAGAATGCTCATTCCCGGACGCGATCATGAACGCGCCGGTCCACTCACCTCCCTGAATTGATCTGGAGCCAGCCCCATGGCCAAGCGAGTTCGAATCACCTGGTATCGAGGCGCGCCAGGATCCTTGCGGCGGCACCGCCAAACCCTCAAGGCCCTCGGATTCACAAAGCTCAACTCCACCGTCGAGCATGAATTGACACCCTCCATTGCTGGTATGATTCACCAGGTGTCTTACATGGTTCGAGTCGAGGAGATTCACGAATGAAATTGCATGAATTGCCCGGCGATCCGGGAAAACAGCAGAAAACAAAACGCCGGGGCCGCGGTGAATCCAGCGGCTTGGGCCGGACTTCCGGGCATGGCAACAAGGGCCATCAGGCACGAAGTGGCACGACGATTGTTCGCGCATTTGAAGGCGGCCAGATGCCCCTGATCCGCCGCGTTCCCAAGCGCGGGTTTCATAATTTGGGCCGCCGCGAGTTCGTGGCCGTCAATTTGGCCATTCTCGACAAGACCTTTGAAAAAGGCGCGGTGGTTGACCATGAGGCGCTGGTCAGCGCCGGCATTCTTAAGCCCGCGGAAACCCAATTCAAGGTTCTTGGCACTGGCGAACTTACAAAGTCCCTGACAATTCGCGCCGGGGCCTTCTCCGAGTCCGCCAAAGCCAAAATCGCCGCTGCGGGCGGAACGGCAGAGGTCATCTGACCCATGTGGAAATCCCTCGCCAGCATATTTAGAATCCCGGATTTGCGGCGTAAAATCTTTTATACCATGGTCATGGTCGCGATCTACCGGATCGTGACGCATGTCCCGACGCCGTTTGTGGATCCGGCGGCCCTCGCTCGGTTCTGGGAGCAGCAGCAGTCGGCCGGGCAGGGCATCTTCTCGATGGTGAACATGTTCACCGGCGGCGCCTTCCGCCAAATGTCCATCGGGGCGCTTGGCATCATGCCATACATCTCCGCCTCGATTATTCTCCAGTTGCTCATGGTCGTCTGGCCGCGCCTGGAGAAGATCGCCAAAGAAGGCGAAGCAGGGCAAAAGAAAATCACGCAATACACGCGCTATGGATCGGTTGTTCTTTCGGCGTTTCAGTCGCTCGGCATCGGGCTGCTGATGCTTCAGCAGAACTGGACGACGATTCCCGACCATAAGTTCCTTTTCCTTTTCACCGCAATGATCGCCCTCACGGCCGGCACCACACTTATCATGTGGATCGGCGAGCGCATCACGGAACGCGGCATTGGAAACGGCATTTCACTGATTATCGCGCTGGGAATTTTGTCTTCGTATCCAGGCGAGGTTCTTCTTGGTTATCAGTCCATCGTGAACGACGTAATTCGGCCCATTTGGGGCCTGATTCTGCCGGTCACATTCATTTTCATCTCGGTGTCGATCATCCTGATGCAGGAAGGATCGCGCAAAATCCCTATCCAGCACGCCAAGCGTGTGGTCGGGCGCCGCGTCCTGCAGGGCGGAACCAATTATCTGCCCCTTAAGGTCAACACAGCGGGCGTGATTCCCCCCATCTTTGCATCTTCCATTCTTACTTTGCCCACGCTGCTTTTCAGCTGGGCAGGAGCCAATCCCCAGGGGCGCATGACCGGATTCTCCTCCTGGTTTGATATGGTCTCCATGCACAACCTTTACAACTTCTTTGGCCTGGAAAAAGGCGGAATCTGGCTTCTCTTCAAGGCGATCAACCTGCACACGGTCCTTTACTGCCTGATGACCATTTTCTTCTGCTATTTCTATACGGCCATCACCTTCAACCCGCAGGATGTGTCGGAAAACCTCAAGAAATACGGGTCCTTCATCCCTGGACGACGTCCGGGCAAGCAGACCGCCGAATATATCGACTATGTATTGAGCCGCATCACGCTCGTCGGCGCGATCTTCCTCGTGGTCGTTTCTGTTCTGCCCCAGGTAGTGTATGTGGCTTTCGAGATCCCCTGGGCCTTGACGGATTTTATTGGTGGAACGGGGCTGATTATCGTTGTCGGCGTCGTTCTGGACACCATGAAGCAGGTGGAAAGCCAACTGCTCATGCGCCACTACGAAGGATTCAAACTCCGGCGCTCGGGTAGCTGGACTGCCCGTTTGCAAAAGTAAGTGGTTCACTCTCATCTGGATGAGCGAAGCGGGCCGGAGCGGATAGCACTTCTCTCTTGCTCCCGTCGCCTTCCCCCCCTCCTAACCCCATGCATCTTCTACTTTTCGGGCCGCCAGGATCGGGCAAGGGAACGCAGGCAGCGCTGCTCGTCGAGCGGCTTGGCTACCGTCATCTTTCCACTGGCGAGGTCTTGCGGGCGGCCATCCGGGGGCAATCTCCCCTCGGAAAGCGAATTCAGGAGATCGTTCGCTCGGGCCAGCTGGTTTCGGATGAAATTGTCAGCCAGGTAGTTCGCGATGAGTTGCGCCAGGAGCTGGCCTCGGGCAAGGCGGTTATTTTTGACGGCTATCCGAGAACCCTCCGGCAAGTTGTCGACCTTGACGCTATGCTGGCCGAAGCGAAATCTGCGGACTATCGCGTTGTGATGCTCGATGTGGACAATGAAGAAGTGGTGAAGCGCCTAAGCGGACGGCGCCAATGCCAGAATTGCGGCGCTGTGTATAATGTTCATTTCAAGGCGCCGAAGAAGGAAGGGATTTGCGACTCCTGCGGCGGCCCGGTTGTTCAGCGCCCGGACGACGATCCCTCAACAGTGCGCGCCCGGTTGCAGGTGTATCATCAGGAGACGCGGCCGGTTTTGGAAGAATACAAACGCCGGGGAGCCTTGATTTCCATCCCTGGTTCAGGCTCGGCGGAGCAGATTTACGCCCGCATGGCGTGCCATCTCGTGGGCCAGGGCTGCCAAAAGGCGAACGGAAATGCCGCAGCCGATTGAATGCAAGTCGCCAGCCGAGTTGGATGCCATGCGCCGCGGAGGGCGGATTTTGGCAAGGGTTCTTCGCGCAGTCGGCAAGGAAATTCGGGAAGGCGCCAATGGGCGTGAATTGGATCGTATGGCAAGAGAATTGATCGAACAAGCCGGCGCCCGTCCTGCGTTTCTCGGTTACGAGGGCTATCCAGCAACCCTTTGCGTTTCAATTAACGAGCAAGTGGTTCATGGGATCCCGTGCAAGAAGGCCTTCCGCGCGGGTGACTTGGTGTCAATCGATTGCGGACTGCTCTACGAAGGTTTTTTCTCCGACGCGGCGCTAACAGTAGGCATAGAACCAATCCGGCCTGTGGACGCTCTGCTCATCGAGGTTACTCGCCACGCGCTCGAACGCGGCATCGCCGCCAGCCAGCCCGGCGCACGCCTGGGCGATATAGGCGCCGCCATACAGTCGGCCGCCGCGCCGCATAACTTTTCTGTCGTCCGGGAATACACGGGGCATGGCATTGGGCGCAAACTGCACGAACCGCCGAAAATCCCGAATTATGGGCAGCCCGGGACCGGAATGCGCATCCAGGCGGGCATGGTTCTGGCCCTCGAACCGATGATAAATGAGGGAACCTGGAAGACGCTTCTGACTGCGGATCAGTGGACCGTGGTTACGGCGGACGGACGCAAATCCTGCCACTTCGAGCATACGGTGGCAATAACGGAGAATGGACCCGAGATTCTGACCCTGGATCGTCCGGTTGGAGAAGCGGTGGAGTCCCTGTTTAAGGGGGACAGGCCGCCCGAGTCGCCGAGGGCATGAAAATCCTTGGCAAAAAGAGGAAAAAAAGCAGAGGCCGGGCTTGACAAGCCCTGCCCGGACTCCCTAAAGTAAAAAATTCGTGCGTCGCGAAAACGGCGCCCTATTCTGCCGCGAGATGAAAACGCTCGCGGGAAAGGCACAAATCAAGCGGACCCCTTCGAGTATGGCCAAAGAAAAGGCGATTGAAATCGATGGGAATGTCGTGGAAACTCTGCCCAACGCCATGTTTCGGGTGGAATTGGTGAACGGCATGAGCATCCTGGCTCATATCTCGGGGCGGATGCGGATGAACTTCATCCGGATTTTGCCGGGGGACCGCGTAACGGTGGAACTCTCGCCCTATGATCTGACCCGTGGGCGGATCACCTACCGTCACAAGTAAAGTCAACTGCTTTCGCGCGGCCGCGTGTGCTGGGGTTTGGGCCGTGCGTGATTCTCTGGAGGCTTCCTCCCATGAAAGTGCGCGCGTCGATCAAGAAAATCTGCTCGAAGTGCCGGATCATCCGGCGAAAGGGCGTCCTTCGAGTCATCTGCGAGAATCCCCGCCATAAACAGCGCCAGGGATAAACCTTTCCGCCCCTTCACGTATCAGCAAGGAGACGTACTGTGGCTCGTATCGCCGGTGTGGACCTGCCTCGCGACCTTCGCGTCGAATTCGGACTGTGCAAAATCTACGGACTCGGTTTGTCCTCATCGCGCCAGATTCTGCGCGAAGCAGGCGTAAAGTTTGAAACCCGTGTCCGGGACCTGACCGAAGCGGAGGTCTCGAAGATTTCCGCCATCATCACCAGCAACTACAAAGTGGAAGGTGATCTGCGGCGCGAAGTGGCCGCGAGCATCAAGCGGCTGATGGACATCGGCTGCTATCGCGGACTGCGCCACCGGCGCGGGCTTCCCGTCCGCGGACAGCGCACGCGCACCAATGCCCGAACGCGAAAAGGCCCGCGCAAGACAGTGGGTAGCAAGAAGAAAGAAACCAAGTAATTCATACGCGCAACGCCCGCGGCCAAATTGGCGGGATTGTTGAATAAATCCGCCTCCAGGCGCTCAACTTCTCGGGAGTAGATCACATGGGCAAAAAGTCCCAGGCGAAGACCAAAAAGAAAGTCCGGAAGAATATCAGTCACGGCGTTGTGCATATCCGCGCCTCGTTCAACAACACGATCATCACAATCACGGATCGCGCCGGCAACACGCTGTCATGGGCCAGCGCGGGCGCGGCCGGGTTCAAGGGATCGCGCAAAAGCACGCCTTTCGCGGCCCAGCAGGCATCCGAGCGGGCGGCGCGCGAGGCAATGGAACACGGGCTGCGGTCTGTCGAAGTTTACGTTCGCGGGCCTGGCTCGGGTCGCGAGTCGGCTATTCGAGCGCTGCAGGGCGCGGGGCTGGAAATCGCTCTGATCCGCGACGTCACGCCGCTGCCGCACAATGGGTGCCGTCCGCCCAAGCGCCGCCGCGTATAAGACCGCGACGCGCAGCAAAACAGGCGGATGTCTCTTTCTGTCTGATTCTTTGAGCCTGGAATTCGAGTTCCAGGCGAGGCTGGCGAGGGTAACCAGGCGTTTGCGGCGGGCCGGATGCGCTGCGCGAGCAATCGCCTGAAATCAAATCAACTCCATCTCCGCGCCCGGGAATCGCCGCCGCGGGGATGATTTTGGAGGATTCCACACGTGGCCCGTTATACTGGACCTGCTTGCCGATTGTGCCGCCGCGAGGGAAAGAAGCTCTTTCTGAAAGGCGAACGCTGCCATACACCCAAGTGCGAAATTGAAAAGCGCAATTTCCCCCCCGGAGTGCACGGCCAGAACCGCACGAAACTGAGCACCTATGGAATTCAGCTTCGTGAAAAGCAGCGGGCCAAGCGCATCTACGGTTTGCTTGAGCGCCAATTCCGCCGTTACTTCCAGATCGCTTCGCGGTTCCACGGCGTCACCGGCACAGTTCTTCTGCAACTGCTCGAACGCCGTCTGGACAACATCGTCTATCGCATTGGTTTTGCTTCGAGCCGCCGTTCGGCCCGCCAGCTTGTCCGCCATAATCACATTCTGGTCAACGGACGCCGGGTGAACATCCCGTCGTTCATTGTGCGCCAAAACGACGTGGTTACGCTGGTGGAAGGCTCGCGGCAAAATACGCAGATTCTGCGGTGTCTGGCAAGCCAGGCCACGCGCGGACGCAAGGGCTGGCTGGCGTTTGACGAAAAGGAATTCGCGGCCACTCTCACTGCGGTTCCCGCTCGCGAGGAACTCGACGACATCGATCTGCGCGAGCAGCTGATCGTGGAATTGTATTCGAAGTAATGCGCGCGCTGTTCCCCTTATGATGCGGGGAAGTTTATGCCTGCGGGCGACAGGAGCCTTGGATATGGACAATCTCGAACTCAAACCCCTGATCAAGCCGCGACGCCTTGTGCCGGATTTGGCTACGCTGACCGACACATTTGGGCGGTTTTACGCGGAACCTTTCGAGCGCGGCTTTGGGGTCACGCTGGGCAATTCCTTGCGCCGTGTGTTGCTGTCCTCGATTCACGGGGCCGCGGCCACCACGGTTCGCATTGAAGGGGTGCGCCACGAGTTCACCCACGTCCCCAATGTCCTTGAGGACGTGAATGATATTACGCTGAATATCAAGAACATCATCTTCAAAATGGAGGGCGTTCAAGGCCCTCTCGTTATTCTGCTCGACAAGCAGGGGCCGGGCGAAGCGAAGGCCGGGGATTTTCAACTTCCTCCAAACCTGAAAATCCTCAATCCGGACCTCAAGATCGCCACGCTCTCGAAAGACGCGCATCTGCGCATGGAACTGAACGTCCAGCAGGGGCGCGGATATACTCCCGCCGCCTATCCGAAATTCGAGGACGAAAGCGACATCGGCATCATCCCGATCGACGCCCTCTATTCGCCTGTAAAGAACGTGCGTTATTTCGTCGAGGAGGCCCGCGTGGGCCAGCGCACGGACTATGACCGCCTGATCCTCGAAGTCACCACCAATGGCGCCGTTCGGCCGGACGATGCGGTCTCTTACGCCGCTTTCCTCCTGCGCCAGCACCTGGAAATCTTCCTCCGTTCGGAAGAAGAGGTGACGGCGGTGGAAACCTTTGTCGAGAAGACCGAAGAGGTCTCGCCGCTGGCGGAAATCCAGGCGAAGCTCGACAAGTCCATCGAGGAACTCGAACTGTCGGTTCGTTCGTATAACTGCCTCGAAGCCGCTGGAATCAAAACGATCCGCGACCTCGTGCAAAAGAGCGAATCGGACATGCTCAAGTATCGCAATTTCGGACGCAAGTCGCTCTCCGAGATCAAGAATATCCTCAAGGAGATGGGACTTCAGTTCAATATGGAGCTCGATGAGCGCGGAATTCCGATTCCGACCGTCGAGAGCGCGGACGAGGACAAGGCCTGAGCAGGCCGCCGCCTCCGCGCGCAGCCGCCAATTCGCCATCTCCAGTCAAAGAAAAAGGTTGAACCATGAGACATCGCTGCCACCGTTCGCGTTTGAGCCGCCCCACCGGACCCCGCCGCGCCCTGATGCGCGCCCTGGCCGAGGCGATCATTACCCAGGAACGCATTCTTACCACCGAGGCCAAGGCAAAAAACCTCCGGCCGTTTATTGAACGCTTGGTTACCTTGGGCAAGAAGGGCACGACGGCGCATCGCCGCTTGGCCTTTGCGCGCCTGCAAAAAAAGGCGGCAGTCGATAAGTTATTCGAGGTAATCGCGCCGCGATTTGCCACGCGCCCAGGCGGATACACACGCATTGTTCACGCAGGCCAGCGCCAGGGCGACGGCGCTTGGATGGCTTTCATCGAGTTCGTGGACTTTGTTCCCCAGGAAAAGAAACGCAAAGCCCCTTCGGCGCCGAAGAAAGACAGCCTTCCGCCAGGCGCGGTGGGCTGAGAATTATATGTGACAACGCATAGCCGCCCAAACGCGAAGCGGCTTGTGTTGTTGACCTTTGATTCTTTCGCTCCTGTTTATCCCGTAAACTCCATACGCGCATTGCGTTTGAACAGTCAGTTTAGCGTCTCCCAGCAGGCCTCGTTTCCGGGGCCTGTTTTTTTTAGGCCGCCAAGTTGCCGCCGGGCTTGACGCACTAGCCTCGCAGGCGATTTTCTTGATTCCCGGGATCGGGCGCGCGCGGAGAAGCCACTCCCAGAAGAGTCAGACAAGTCTGACAAGTCCGGCTAGCCCCACCGGTCCTAATCTGCCTTCTACCAAAGCGCCGTGAACGATTTCTCCAACGACTCGTTTTCGCCTCTCGACTCTGGTGAGCCTGGCGCTTCGGCGGGTCTTCCGGCGCTGTCGGAGTTTCCATCGGCACCGGGCGTATATTTGATGCGCGATGCCGGGGGCAAAGTGATCTACGTTGGCAAGGCGAAAAACCTCCGCCAGCGTCTTCGTTCTTATTACACGGACACGGGAGACAACCGCCTCCTGGCGCAAGTGCTTCGCCGCCAGATGGCCGCGATCGAAACGATTCTCACCACGACGGAAAAAGAAGCGCTCCTGCTCGAAAACACACTCATCAAGGAGCATCGTCCGCGATTCAATATCCGCCTGCGCGACGACAAAACGTATCCGTCGCTGCGGCTCGATCTGGGCCACGAATGGCCGCGCCTTCACCGGATCCGCCGCCGTCTGGCCGGAGACCGCAGCGCCTTGTATTTTGGCCCGTTTGTGTCGCCCGCGGCCCTGCGTGAGACGCAGCGCTTTCTCCTCAGCCTTTATCCGCTGCGATCGTGTTCGGATTCCATTCTGGCCAATCGTTCGCGCCCGTGCCTGCTGCACCAGATCGGACGGTGTTGCGCGCCGTGCGTGAACAAGGTGGAAAGGGACGAATACGCGCGCATGGTCGAATCGACGCGCCTCTTTTTACAGGGGCGGCGCGAGGATGTGCTGCGTCTTTTGCGCGAGAAAATGGAGGAATGCAGTGAGGCGATGCAATTTGAGAAGGCGGCGGGAATTCGCGACCGCCTGCGCGCGCTTGAAGAGACAATGGAGCGCGAGCGCGTGGTTTCGCACCGCGCATTCGACCGCGATGTGGTGGCCTTCGTGCGCGAACGCGGGCGGGCTGTGTTTGCCGTGCTGATGTTTCGCGATGGTAAACTCAAGGAAGGGCGCAATTTCGACCTGCGCGATCCGGACATCGACGACGATGCGTTGTTGGAGCAATTTCTATCGCAGTATTACGGGGAGCGGCCGGGGATTCCGCGCGACATCCTGACTCAGTGCGAACCGGCGAACGCGGACTTGGTGCGGCAGGCTCTGGAGGAGCAGCGGGGCGGTCCGATCCGGCTTCGCGCGCCGCAACGGGGCGAAAAACTCCGCCTGGTCGAGATGGCCGCCCGCAATGCCCGCGCGCGCCTCGATCAGGTTCTGGCGGGCGGGCGCGATGACCAGGAGGCCGCCGCCGGGCTGGCCGCGCGCCTGGGGCTGGCCGCGCCGCCGCGCCACATCGAGTGTTTCGACATATCAAACATCCAGGGAACGATGGCCGTCGGCTCGATGTCGTGCTTTCAGGACGGGCAGCCGGACAAGGCGGGCTACAGGCATTTTGTTATCCGCAGCGTTGAGGGCGCGAACGACTTTGCCATGATGCGCGAGGTCATCGAGCGGCGCTACCGGCGGGCGCTGGCGGAAAACCGCCCATTGCCGGATTTGGTGCTCATCGACGGCGGGCGGGGGCAATTGGGCGTCGCACAGGAGGTGTTTGGCGAATTGGGTCTGGCCGGGCGCGGCGTGGCGCTGGCGGCCATCGCGAAATCGCGCCCAATCGCGCCGTCGGGCGGTTCGCAGACCGAGCCGCGCCGCACCGACGAGCGGATTTTCCTGCCCGGGCGCAAGAATCCAGTCATCTTCCGCCGAAACGACCCTGCGCTGTTTCTGCTTCAGCGGGCGCGCGACGAAGCGCATCGGTTTGGCGTGGCGTTTCATCGGCGGCTGCGGGGATCGGCGTCGCTGCGTTCGGCTCTGGATGCGCTGCCAGGAATTGGCCCGACACGCCGCCGGGCGATTTTGCGCCATTTCGGGAGCATCGCACGCCTGCGCGAGGCCACACTCGAAGAAATCCGCGCCGTTCCACGCCTTCCCGCGCAGGTGGCCGAGACAATTCACCGGTTTTTGCATCCCGCGCAGACGGAACTGTTCGCCAGCGACACCCCGTCCCCCGGCGAAGCGGACGCCTCCACGGCCAGCCTGTGGGATCATGAGGAAGAGGAGTTCGGCGCGGAACAAGCGGGGGAAAAAGACCTTGTCGAAAATTCCGCGGATGGGTCTTCGCTGGAAGACGACGAAGATGACCTTTTTGCCGACCAGGGGAATGCGGATTCAGAATATTGCCACAAGAAGTACGAAAGACTGGAAAGCGACGAAGAGCAACCTGAAAACGGCGGATGATATTCAGGACAATTCCGTAAATGCTTCTCACGGGTTTTGAAGGGGATGCATAGGGCTTTGCATTTCAGCAACTCGTGAGCCTGTGCACAAGGCC
>CAYUNT010000025.1:0-33856 GCA_964446285.1 uncultured Candidatus Sumerlaeota bacterium
CGCCCGCGCCCAGCCCCTCCATTTCTCCCGCTCCCAGCCTGACTGCAACGCCTGCGCCGAGCGCTACCGCCACGCCCGCCCCCACCGCTTCTCCCGCGCCTTCTTCTTCGCCAACACCTCTGCCATCTCCCTCGCCCACGCCGCGCCAGATCGACCGTTGGGAGGTGGATTCGGCGGGAATCGTCCGCGTTGATCGCGAGGATTTGTGCCGCGTCGCATCCATTCTCACATGGATGCGCCTGAATGGAATTCCAGTAAATCCCGAGGAATTGCGCAGCCGCTCGCCCGAAGAAATCACTCGCCTGCGCCTCGTTACCGCGCGCGCGCCCTTGTGGCTTCGGATGGCCGAACTGCCAAACGACCTGGATCGCGCTGGCGCGTGGAGGCGGCCTTGCCTTGTCGAATTCCGGCATGGGATCGAGGGATTGTCCCCCGTGGTGCTCGTGGCCTCCGCCGCCAATGACCATGCCGTGATTCTGGATTCGCGCCGCGGGCGCATCGAATTGCCCTCGGCGGCATTGAAACCTTATATCGCGAATATCTGGGGATTGTATGCCGATCCGGACGACCTGGCCGGAGCGCAACCAGGCGAGGAAAGCGCTCGAGTGGCGCGTCTTCGCGAATGCCTCCGTGCGGCGGGCGCTCTTGCCGGAGCAACGGAATCGCAATCCGCATCAGCAACACCGCCGCCACCTCCCCAAACGCCTCAGCCTGCCACCGTGCCGATTTACAACAGCGCCATCAGCGAAGCCGTATCGGAAATCCAGCGCCGCGCGGGCCTTCTCTCCACCGGCCGCATGGACCCCGTCACCGCGTGGCTTCTGCTCAGCAAATAGAGTTTGCTAACCCTTCCACAATAATAAGCCGTAAAGATTCCGCTGCGCCTCCAAATCAGCCTGTGCCTTGCCACCTGTGCGCGGACCGAGCAGAGACGCTATAGCCTGTCCCTGAGGCAAAGTGGGACGGTTAATGGCATGGCTTCGCTAATGAATCCATTCCATATTACGGCTCGATAGAGAATCCTTGTTCGCGGAATCGGCGAAGTTTGTAAATCAAGGCGCGGCGGCTGATGCCCAGGCGGCGGGCGGTTTCCGAACGGTTGAAATGATTCTCGCGCAGCGTCTGCAATATCACAGATCGCTCAATATCGTCCATCGTGGCCGTGGCGGATTCGCCAGCGGCAGAAGAGGAAGAAGTTGAGGCCGCTGGCATTTCGAGCGCCTCGCGAACACGCCGCGGCAGGTGCTCGGGCAAGATCATGTCGCCACGCGCGAGCAATGCGGCGCGCTCCATCGCGTTTCGCAACTCGCGGACATTTCCAGGCCAATTGTAGGTTTCCAGGCATATAAGCGCGGCGGGCGAAAAACGCGGACGGCTCAGCCCGGCAGCCTCAAGAAAATGCCCCGCCAGCGGCAAAATGTCGGCGCGCCGTTCCGAGAGCGGAGGAATGTGGATGCCGAACATGCAGAGTCTGTAATATAAATCCTCGCGGAATTTCCCCGCCTTCACTTCATTTTCCAGACTGGTTCTCGTTATAGCGAGAATGCGGACATCGGCCCGCCGCTCAATGGCCGCGCCGCGCCCCCGCCGGTAGGTTCCGCTCTCAATCAGCCTCAGGATGACCATCTGCGACTCGGGCGGCAGCTCGCCCGCTTCATCGAGGATCAGCGTTCCGCCTTGCGCTTGTTCAAGCAATCCCGGACCGGGGATGGTGCTGTCGTCCAGCGCACCCGCTTCGATCCCAAATAGTTCGCTCTCGATTTGCGCGGCGGGCGTTCCGGCGCAATTGAGCCGGACAATCGGGCGCGCCGCCCTTGGGCTAAGGCGATGGATCAATCCAGCGGCCACCTCTTTGCCGGAGCCGCTTTCTCCGGTGATCAGCACGCGCGAATCCGCAGGCGCCACCGCCAGAATCTCACGAACCACATCGCGCATCGCCAGACTTTCGTAAATGAATCCTCGCAAGGCCTCCGGAGGCGGAGGTTCCAGCGGCACGGAATTGTCCGCCTGCCCCGGGGCTTGAATGCCCAGCGAGTAGCGCACGGACGACAGCAATTCATCGAGATCGACCGGCTTTTCCAGGTAATTCACCGCTCCGTCGCGCATGGCTTCCACTGCGTCTCGAATGTCCGCGTATGCCGTAACAAGCAGCACGGGCAGGCGCAAATGGGCGTCGCGAATATGGCGCAGCATCTCAAGGCCGGACATTCCGGGCATCCGGATGTCGCTGACGACCATCGCGAACGGTCGATCCGCCAGCAGCGCCAGGGCCTCTTCGCCGCTCGACGCCGTATGAACAGAAAACCCGTTTTCGGAGAGGTATTTTTCAAGCAGCTGCCGTTGCCCAGCGTCGTCGTCCACAATCAACAAACGATGCGCCGTGTCCGCTCCCGCCGAATGCAAAGCCGCAGAAGATCGGGGCGAATGCGTGCCAGGACGCGAAGGAGAAGGAGGAGGAGGAGGAGGCGTCACGACTTGGCCTCGGTTTCGGTATCCACCGTTTTCAGCCCATGAATCCGGAAGGCGGCGCCGCCCATTTCGCTTGTTCCGCACTCGATTTCCCAGTGATGCGCCAGCGCAATCTGCTTGACCACCGACAAGCCCAGCCCGCTTCCCTGTGCATGAGTGGTGAAATAGGGATGGAAGACCTGATCGCGCAACTCGGGCGCCACCCCGGGGCCATTGTCTTCCACGGACAAAACTCCTTCCCCTCGCATGGGCGCTGCAAAGGAAACCACTACACGCCCCCCCTCAGAGACTGCCTGAATTGCATTGATGACAAGGTTAAACACAACCTGGCGCAACATGGATTCGTCGGCGAGAACATACATCGCCGGAACGCGGACCTCAGACGCCACACGCTTGTCCTCCATATCGCTCTGTAACGCCGTCAGCACATCCGCCACGACCGCGGCAATGGGCGTCGCGCCAGGCCGGGGCTGCATCGGACGTGAGTATTTGATGAATTCATTCAGGCGCTGCGTAACGCGATCCACCTCCTCCGTGATTCGCTCGGCCTGGCCGTGCACATCATCCGGCAGCGCGGCGTCCTTGTCGATGATCTGCGCAATCCCCCGGACGATATTGAGCGGATTTCGCGCCTCATGCGCAAGGCCCGCCGCAGCCAGATTCATTTCGCGCAGGTGCTCATTCATTTCCTGCGCGCGGACCAGGCGAATCTGCAAATCCGTTGCCCGGACAAGCCCCCGCCATCCCAGACCGAGTCCCATGACCGCCAGCAGCGCCGCCACAGCCATGCCCACGCGCAAGCACAAATCGCGATCCAATTCCGCACGCATTTTCTCCGTGGACATCACGAACACGAATCCATGAAGCCCGCGTTTGGCGAGCAATTCCTCGTAGCGTTTCTGATCCATCCAGAACGGCCGGTGGAATACAGAACGCGACGGCGGTTCGCCATCCCTGTGGTCGCGTCTGCGATCAAAATCCTCTTCCTGCGGCGGCGGCGGAGGCGGCTGCCGTTCCCCCTCTTGCCCTGCAGCCATTTCGCCGGGGCTTGGCATTCGCTCGTCGCGACCAGGACCTTGTTCAATGGGCTGCTCATGCCCCTCGGGCGCCTTTTCCGCCCATCCTGCTGCGCTATTCGTATTTTCGCCGCCTGCCGCCGCCGGAGTGGGAGTCGCCCCTTCAATCTCAGAAAAAAATGGCGGCATGGGAGGCAGCGGCATTTCCCCAGGCTGGTAATGCAGCGTAAACGTGGTCGAACGCTCCACGCGCACACGCCGAAACCGGCGGCGCCCCGATTCCTCGTCCGATCTGGAAATCACGACGGGCGGAGGCTCAGGCGTACCGTCTTCGCGCGCCGATTGGCCAAAATCCACGAGATTAACAATAACAACATTTCTCCGATTCCACTGCGCGCCCTGTGAAGGCAACTTGTTGATTTCCACACTCAGGGCCTCGCCGGACGACGCGACTGTTTCACCCGCGGCGTTCAGTAGCGTTACAGAGCGCAACTCCGTTGTGGAAACCAGTTCGCCAAGGAGTTTTTCCAAGCGCGATTGGGGAATTGCGCCCGGCGGACCAGATCGGCTCACGAGCGCAATGGTGTTCGAAATGTCGCGTGCGCGATTCAAAACTCCCTGCCGCGCAAGGTTGTCCACCTGCGTTCGCTCCAGCCAAAGCCACCCCACCAGAAGCAGCCAGACGGCTGCCAGCGCGCAATATACAATCCAGGAAGATCGGGATTTGTTTTCGGCTGGCATTGATCAATCTCGATTATCTTTTCATCGGCGGAGACGCCAGAAGGCGCGCGGTGCAAGCGCCAGAGTGCAAGCGGCGCAAGCACTAGGGCGCAAGCGGCGCAAGGTCATATTTCTTTTGCGCGGCTTCGTTTTTCAGGACTTTCGGCTGGTTCTCCGTTTTGCCTCGTTCATCCAGTGTCAGTTTGTCCAATCCCGCGGCGTCTTCCACAACCACCGGCGTGAGGAAAATCAGCAATTCTGTCTTGGTTTTGCTTTTCACGGTTCGGCTAAAGAGCATTCCTATCAGCGGAATATCACCCAGCAGAGGGATTTTCTTCACACTCTTCGTGTCATTATCTTCCATCAGCCCGCCGATCACAACCGTTTTGCCGTCGGAAACCGCCACGCGCGTTTGCGCCGATCGTTTCGCGATAATCCGCGCGTCCACCGTCTTGGATATCGGCACAGTATCCGCAGTCAGCGTCGAGATTTCTGGCGTCACTTCCATTTCGACAAGGCGTTCCGTCGTGATGTGCGGCGTTACCTCAAGAATGATTCCGATGTCCTCATAAGTGACCGTGTTGATCGTCTCGCCGTTGTCCGTGATTCGTGAATTGGTGATGAACGGAACTTCCTGCCCAATAGTAATTGTCGCTGTTTCGTTGTTGCGCGTAAGCACGGATGGACGCGAAAGCACTTCGAGTTTGCCCGCCGTGGCCATCGCGCGCAAGGTCGCCGAAAAGTCCGAATCCAGAATTTTATAATAGCCGCCCGAGGTCATGGAAGACAGACCGAAATCCGAGCCGACGGTGTGCTGCTCGCCCCCCGATGCGTCCTGCGACGTGAACGAGCCTTCAAACCCGAAGTCCAGATCGGAACTATGCGTGACTTCGAGGAACAATACCTTGATGAGAACTTGCGGAACGGGCTTGTCGAGGGTTTGAACCACTCGCGAGATTTGCTTGTTGGTTTCCTCATCCGTAATAACGATCACGCTGTTGGTTTGCGCGTCGTATTGGATTATGGCATCGCCCGAGATGGAGGTCCCAAGGCTTTCGAGCGAATCCGCACGCGGATTTGCTGCCGCCATCACCATTTCCGGCGGCTCGGCTTCCTGGGCGGGCAATGCCAGCGGGAACATCATGCCGGCCAGCGCCAACAACCTCGCCAGAGGAATCAAGTGGCGTTGATTTATCATTGTTTTTTTCCTTTCTGTTTCTTTTATGCGATTCACGAAGGCAATTTATCCCTCATAGCGCTTCTGCTTTGCCCATATATTATCGCCGCGAAGAACTGCTCGAAGAACTTTGGCCGCTGCCCGATGAACGATTCGATGAAGAACTGGAGCTGCGGCTGGAGGAATTGCTGTTCCGATTCGAGGAGGATGACGATCCAGAGGAACCGCTGGAACCGAACATGTCCTTCAAGATAGTGGAGACCTCCTCTGGGTCCGCGTTTTGGATTGAATACACATACACGCGCTTGGTTTTGGCGGGGTCTTTATCGAGTTCGCTTATCACGCGCTCGATTTGCTTCATCGTGTCGCTAATGGCGCTCACCACCACGGAATTCGTGCGAGTGTCCGCCACGGCATTCACTTTGCTGGCTGTTTCCTGGCGCTCGCTTTTGTTATTGCTTGACGTGCTTCCTTGCGCCTGGCCTCCAGGACCGCCGCTCCCTTGAGGACCAAACATTCCGCCCGGACCCAAAAACCGCTGGCGGAACGTCTGGTTGCTCTGGTTTCTGCCCTGGCTGCTGCTTTGCGTCTGGCTCCCATCGCCAAACACATTTTTAATCATGTCAGCTGTCTTCTCCGCATCGGCGTATTTGAGCGGAAATACGCGCACCTCCGTCATGACTTCCGCCGCCTGATCAATCTGCGTAATCAGATTCTCTATGGTGGGAATAATATCCTCTGGAGCGCTGACCACCACGGAATTTGTGCGTTGGTCCGCCGCAGCGGTTACTGTAGCCGAAGCTTGCAGGGCGCTGCCCGCGCCTGATGCGCTGGACGAGTCGCCTGAATCGCCGCCTGGCCCCCCTCCGCGCATAAACGGCGGCATGAATCGCCGCTGGACATTCGCGCCTTCGTTGGAAGACTGAGGCTGTTTGAACAGATTTTGAATCATTTCCGCAGTGTCTTTTGCGTCCGCGTATTTGAGTTGATACACGCGCAGCGAACTGATTTCGGAAATCGACTCATCAAGCGCCCGGATAATTTCCACAATCCGGCGAATGTTGACTTCGGAATCTGTTAAAATGATCGCGTTGCTTTTTTCATTGGACGAAATTGTTGCATCGGACGGCAGCAAATCCCGCAGATTATCAACTAATTCCTTAACTGTGGTTCGGCGAACGGGAATGATTTGCGTGACCACGCGATCGGTTTTTGCGATGGCGTTCGGGTCGTTGCCCCGCCGCACAGGGACGTCTCGCGTCCGCGCCTGATCCCGCCGGACAATCGTCAACGTGCGCCCGGACCGGATCGCCGCGCATCCTTGCTCTTTGAGAACTGTATCGAGCAGTTCAATCGCCTCATCGGGCGTCACCGGCTGCTGGCTCTCAAGATTCACGCTCCCCGACACATCCACTGCCTTGACAACCACAAAGCCCGCCACACGGCTGAGATAATCGAGCACCGTCTGAATCGGCGCGTCTTTGAAATTGAATCGAAGCGTGCGCACGGCTTCGTCCGCCGGTTCCGATGCTGCGGCTGGCCCGGCAGCAGCCTCGGCTTCTGAGCGTTCTTTTGCCTCATCCGCAGGAATTTGCCCGGCCGGCGCAATTGGATCTGCGGCCAAAGTTGCGGTTGTCGGCGGACTGGCATCTTCCTGTCCAGATTGCGCCGACGCCGCAGGTTGCGCTGCAGCAAGAGCCGCAAGAGCAAGAAATGGCGCCAGCCACACCGCAAAAGGCATATTCCCAACGGCTTTTCTGATTTTCATCCGAGTCATTTGCTCATCTCCCTTTGGCGTCGTTCACGCATTTTTTTCAGCAATTCTTCCGCTCCGCTACCCGAAGGGGCGGGCGCATTGGCCGCAGGCTTGGAGGAAGAGGATTCTGAGGCCGCCGAGGATGTTGCCCCGGACGAATTTCCCCTGGAGGCGCCGCTTCCTGCGCGTCTTCCAGAACGCGCTCCGCTGGCGGAGGGCGCGGCGCCAGCTAGTGTCCAATTGCCCGCGCCATCGCGCTCAATGCGCTGCCCCACTGGCCAATCCAGCCTCCGCCCGTCCTTCTCCAAAATCACTTTATCGATTTGGATATCCGCGAGTTTCCATCCGCCCAGCGCCGCACCCTTCGCGGGCGTGCCGGAATACTCCGCGCGGTTGCTATCGATAAACGCCAGCGATTCCAGATTCGTGATCCACACTCCGCGCAAATTGGCGCCTTCCGCGGAATCGCCCTGATTCTCATCCGAATCGCTCCCTTGTCGCCGCGACACAGGTATCCGGTTCGGATCAAAAATGTTTCGGTCGGTAATCACTTGGAATTGCGCAAATCCATCCTCTTTCGCGGACGCGCGCGCGCGGCTGCGCGTCTGCTGTGCATTTCCGCTCATGCCTAGAGCCAGAATCGCCACGGCCAGCATACCCCAAAGAACCGTTCTTCGATTCATGAGCGAGGCTCCTTTCCGAGCGAAGTCAGGCCGGAAAACCTCGCGTCCAGCGCGATTTCCCGCCCCGCGTCGTCGCGCGCTCGCAGCTCGACCGATTCCAGCCGCAACGCCATCTCGCTGGTTTCCAATTCGTATAAAAACCGGCTGACTTCATCAAGATTTCCCGTCCCCGATACGCGAACCTCCACGCGCGGCCCTACATCTTCGTCCTCGATCCATCGCGGCAGAAGCGAATTGACGCTCAGCCCCGACGACGATGCCCAGCCATTCACGGCGCTAAGCACCTTGTTTTCCGCAGTAGGGCCGTCGGCGGGCAGCACTTGCGTCTTTGCCGCATCCCACCGCTTCAAAAGCGTGTCTCGGCGATCCAGAAGCATATTGCCATTGCTAATGGACTTTTTGAGTTCCTGAATCCGGGCCGATCTCGACTTCCATGAGGACGCCAGCGGAGACAGCACCAGACGGTCGCCCGCGAGAAGCGCCACGCACACGCCCGCGATCAATAGAAGCCGCTGTTTTCTTTGCGCTTCAGTCATTCGAGGATTCCTTATTCCACATATATTGAAAACTGAATTGGACGGGATTTCCGCCCTTTACCTGCCCGATCTGCAGCGACGACACGCCAGGCGCCTCTTTGAGCGAGGCCAGCATGTCGAGATAATTGCCCGATCCGCGCGAATACCCGGTGCATTCCACCAGGCCCGATTCACGAATGGCAACCGAGCGCACCCACACGCTTCCGGTTTCTGGAAACGCCTCGGTCAGGGTCTGAAGAACATCAAGCCTCGCTGGCCGGGCGCTCAGCCAATCCTTGCGCGCATAAAGCGAATCCTTGATCGCTTCCAGATGCTCGACATCGCCCTTCATGCGCGCCCAGCGATGTTCAAGATAGGCCGCGCGGAGAATCTGGCCGGCGAAGATCAGAACGAAAAGGGCCGCCACCGCACCAGCCGCCACGCCCAGGCGGACCAGCGTTCCTTTGGCCATCAATTGCCGGATCGCCTGGTGCACGCGGCCTTCGCGAGGACGCCAGAATTCCAATATGGGGCGTTCGCCGCGCAGCATCTGAATTGCCGCCCGCGCCGCTCCCGGGATGGATTGCCCCTCCGTGCCCTCGCGGATGCTTCCGTCCTCTGCCACCGCGAATGAGCCATGCGACAGATCAACCCGGCGCAATTCGCTTTCGATGATTTCCCGCGCTTCCCGTTGCAGCCGCTCCGGCTTGAACAGGCGTATTTGCTTGATCTCACCTCGCATTTCGCGCGGCATACGCTGCAATGTGATCCGCAATTCCCTTTCCAGATCGTCGAGGCTGTCGCTGCCATCGCCGTCCGGGGCCGCCTCCAAAGCCGCCTCATCCTCCGCCAGTTGGAAGGTCCGCAAAAGAGCCAAACCCCGACGCGAAGCCACTGCGAATTGCAGGCGCCCGCCGCTTGCGAGCATCACTGCACCGGTCGCATCTGGCGCGGCATCCAACAGCGCCGTCACAGCGGGCGTGATGCTCACAATCCGCAGTTTCGCCCTGCGCAGCGCCTCCAGCAACGGCGACAGCTGCGCTGCGGGAACAGCCGCCAGCGCGCCCCACGGCTTGCCCCCCGCGTCCGAGCCGCGCGATGCCGCCAGCAACATTTCGTCCGGCGGCAAGGGAAACGCGCGCTCGGCCTCCAGCGAAAACAATGATTCCACATCGGATTCTGGCACGCCTTCGAGATCGATTCGATGAACGAGCAGGTTATCAGCCGGCAGGCATAACACACATGCGCGCGCGCGAATCCCGGCGGCGTCAAGATGCGCGCGGATTTCCCGGCCCATCAATTCAGGTTCCGCGCTAAACGGATTGAGCGACAGCGCCACATCCATTTCGCGCGCCACGGCAATCCGCTCGCCGCCCTGCGTTCGGGCTTCCACCACGCGCAGCCGGTCCGCTGTTATTTCAATTCCAAGCAATGATATGAGCTTTTTGTGCTTCATGGTCTTTTTGCCAGATCGGCTTTTCTCAATTATTCGGCGGCTTGCGCCGCCAGATCTTTGCGCACCGCTGTTCCCAGCGGCCACCCGAGGCGCGCGCGATCACGCCGGTAGATCACTTTGGGTTCGTCGCCCGTGCGGTCGAACACCAAAAACGAACGCCGCAGCCCTCGCCCATTCGCCCCCACCGCCACCACATCGGCGCTGAACTGATAGCTGCGCGCCGTGATATACGGCCCGATGCTTCGGACCGTCGTTTCGTCCAGAACTGTCGTCACCCAGGCCGTGGATTTCAGAGTTGTGGAGTCCAGATTGCGGCGTTTTGCCACGAGCGCCTGCGCCTTGCTCGAATCCATGCCGGGCAGGCACGCCAGCACAGCGGCCGGCGCCGTGCAGACGTTGACAAGCCCTTCGCGGAAACTGCCTTCGCCAACAGTAAGCGCATCTTCGATCTGCGCGAATTCATCGGCGGTCAGGCCGCTCGACAGATAAAAAGCGATCGGACTGTCACTGTTGACCGAGGCCCCAAATCGCTGCATCACCTGCGCCGCGCGGCTGGCATCGAAAGTCTGCTCAAGCAATTGCCGTATCTGCTGGCGCGAGGAGTTGCCCTGCAAATTGATTTTCGACGAACCATCCGCGCGTGTGTTTGGTTCGCGCGTCCACACCGTCACATATTCCGCCAGACCCGGGTCCAGGCGGCCATCCGCGTCATCGGCGGGCGGGCTTGCGCTGCCATCGTTTTCATTCGCGTCCAGCGCGCCGTTGCCATTTGCGTCCTCGCCCCAGAGCGCCGTGAGACCGATGCCCTTGACCAGGCGCAATTCCTCGATGCTCTCAAAGGCCGAGTTTTTCGCCGAATAGGGCGATTCGAGCGTCGCATATTCCTGCGATTCCGCGCTGTCGTTCGACGTGACGTCGTTGTCCGAATCCCGCCAGTCGATGATGGCTGCCGCCTGCGCCGTCGTAATGTTGGGCAGCGCCTCAAGCATCTCCAGAGTGGCCGTGTTGAGATTCAACTTCGACGCCTCATCGACCAATCCCCAAACTGGCTCATCGGGCGGAACGTCCGAGTTCTCATCGCGCCCCGCGATCCAGAATTTTCCTTTGTCTCCCACCTGCACGGCCTCGGCGTAGTAGTCGGCGTTGTCGAGATCAGGCCGCTCCCCCGCCTGCACACGATTTGCCAGCACATATAAGATATAACGCCGCACGCCTTCGATCGACTGCTGCGCCTGCTCGCCCGCCATCATATTCTCTCCGGATTGATACGCCCAGCGCGCCGATTGCGCGAAATACAAGGCCATGCTTACCAATCCGAGCGCAATCCACAGCACAATCACGAACACGCTGCCGCGGCGCTTGTGAATTCCGAAAAGGAAAGCAGAGCTAGCGGGACAAGCACGATATGATGAGGAATGAAATTGCATGATGTTCATGGCATTGCCCCTCCCCCGCCGCTCGCGGATGCTCCACCTGATGCCGCTGCGGGCGCTGTCCGGGGCTGTTGCGAAATCTGGCAGACAATTTCGAATGGCGGGCGAGTGCGTCCATTTTCATCCGGCGCAAAATCCATCCGCAACAATATGCCCTCCGGATTTGCATTTTCCACCGTGGTTGAGTCCCAGGTGTCCAGCCAGTCCTGGCCATCGTAATACTCAATTTTCAGCGATTTCACGCCTGAGAGAAGACGCCATTTTGCCGCAGGCTCGTCCTCTGCTTCATTCACGGTGGCCAAAAGATTTCTCGTTGTGCGGCGGACAAAATCATAACTCCCACTTTTGAGCGAACCGGCCTTGCCACTCGATGACAGACTCGCGCTTCGATTGCTCGACATGCCTGCCGCTGAAGCGGCGCTCGAACTCGATTTGCTGTTGCTATCGCTGAGTGGCTCCGCCAGGAAGTATTCGATTTTTTGCACTTCTCCCCAGGGTTCCTTGTCTGTCACAGCGCCTGTGGTGGCATAAAACTCCAGCTGATCCAGATAATCATCCCCGCTTGATTTGCTTTGCCCAAGCAACGCCCCCTGCAAAATTCCGCTAGGCACAACGAGATTGGTGAAATCCTGTTCGATCAGACGCACCACTTGGCCGCGCGCTACATCCGCCTCGAAATTGTTCCATGCCGTCTCGCGCAATTTCATGCCGCTGAAAAGCGCCGTGTAAAGCGCCCCGATCAGCGCCGCGAAAATGGCCGCCGCCATAAGCAATTCCATGAGGGTCATTGCCCGCCTGCGCTCTCGACGTTGTGGACGTTCATGGATCATGGGGCTATTCACCGCGCTTTCTTTGCGCTTTCACTCCGATGACGCTGACGACAAAGAGGATGAGGAAGACGAGGTGGATGAAGATTCGGCCAATGTGCTCAGTTTCTCTGTGAATTGCCGGTCCTGAACTTTATACGATATTTCCACGCTCACAACTGTCATGGTGTCTTGCGTCCAGGATTCGCTGTGGATGCTCCATGCAAAACCGGGGAAATCCTCGCCAAAATTTCCCGACTGATCGCCATCCACCCAGGTGTTTTCCACAATGGCCTGGTTCAGGATTTTCGCGGCCAATTCCGCCGCCGTGCGTTTGCGAGCAGCGCGTTCCTGCACCATATTCGCCAGCATCAGGCCTTTCATCGCGACGGGGATTACAATCGCCATAAACAGCATGGCCGCGAGGATTTCAATGAACGTGAATCCTGCGGCGCGATGCCGCCTTGCCCGCTGCCAATTATCGAGTGGCTGTTTGCGCATTGCGCGCATCCTCCACTTCGTAGTCTGCGCCGGTATCGAGCTGCGCCAGCGCCAGCGACGCCACGCCATCCTCCCGAATCTCCACACGATCTACGCTGTCCGCATCCGCCCCGCCGTCGGGCTGAAAAAGAATGGTTGCCTGCCCGTCCTTGCCGATTTTTTGCGCGTCCACGCCCAGAGAAATCCCTTCGCGGCACGCAAATTGCACCGGATCCGTCCCGGCAAGCGCCTCGGAATACGCGGAGCGAACCCCATACATGTTCTTGTTCACATCGAACCACACCTGCATAGGTTCGCCGCGCGATATGGCCTCGGCGCGCGCATACCGCGTAATGCTTAGCATCCGGCGCGCCTCTTCCTGAACATTGCGTCCGGAAAGAAATCCGCCCAGCCTCGGCGCGGCGATCGCGAGAACCACAGACAATAGCGCCATCACGACAATGAGTTCGATCAGCGTAAAACCACGCTCCGTATTGCATAAATTAGACCAATGGGACGAATGGGACCTATGGAACACTCGCCTCTGAATAGACACATCGCAATGGAGCGGAACTGGCATCATTTCGTTATTTACCCGACCAATTTGTGATGTCGTCGTTGCCTCCCTGGCGTCCGTCCGGCCCCATCGACATCAAGTCATAGCCTTTGGTGTTATGTTTGCCCGGATACTCGTAAATATAGGCGTTGCCCCACGGATCGTTAGGGACACTCTGTTTCAGGTAAGGCCCGCGCCAGTTTTTCGCGTCCTTGGGTTCATCCATTAGCTGGCTCAGCCCATCGCCGCCCTTGGGATAGTAGCCGTTGTCCACCTCGAAGGCATCGAGCGCCGTCGAGATGTTCGCGATCTGCGTTTGCGCCGCCGTAACCTTTGCTTGCTCACTCCGGCCTGTGAATTTCGGAATCACGATGGCCGCAAGCGTCGCCAAAATCACAAGCACCAGCAGCATTTCCACCATAGTGAATCCGCGGCGCGCCCGCCGCCCCCACCGTTTCACCGCATCCTGACTGGTCATTTTATATACTCCTGTATGGTAAATATGGGAATCACCATTCCAACAAAAATGGTTCCGATCACCGCCGCCATGATGAAAAGAAGCATTGGCTCGACCAGCGCCACGGCCGTGCGGATTTGCGAGTCGAGCTCGCGGTCCGTTTCGGTGGCCATGCGGACAAGTTCTTTGTCGAGGCGGCTCGATTGTTCTGCGACGGCAATCATTTCGACGATGGCGGGCGGAAACAGGGCCGGGCATGCGCCCAAACTCGCCGAAAGCGGCTCGCCTTTTTGCACGCGTTCGATCGAATCGCTTACGGCATCGAGAAGGACTTGGTTGTCGAGCGACTCTCGCGCCACGCGCAGCGATGCGATCAGCGGCACACCCGCACCCGCCAGCGTCCCGAGCATCCGGCAAAAGTGCGACATGGCCACTTTCGCTGTCAGCGGGCCGAAAACCGGCAGCCGCAATGCCGTTTGATGCCATCGCCGCCGCCCCTCTTCGCTGTGCAGCCACTGGCGCGCCGCATACACAGCCAGCGCCAGCACCACAACCGCAAACAGCCCATAGCGTGTCGCAAAGTGGCTTGCGCCGATGATCCCCCGCGTAAGCAGAGGCAGCGATGCGCCAAATCCCTCAAAAATTGCCTGAAAGCGCGGAATAAAAAACGTCAGTAAAAACACCAGCACGCCGAAAGTCAGCGTCATGAGCACCGCCGGATACACAAGCGCCGAAGCCACGCGCGAGCGATTTTCCTTTTCGCGCGATTGAAATTCTGCGATCTGCCCAAGGACCAGATCAAGGAACCCGCCCGTTTCGCCCGCGCGCACCATCGCCACATACACTCGCGGAAACACATCCCCATGCTGCGCCATTGCGTTGGCCAGGCTGTTGCCATCCACCACCAAGTCGTGAATAGCGCGCCAGCGTTCCGCCACGGCGGCTTGCGAGGCCTGGCGCGCCAGCAGGTTCAGCGCCCGGCTGAGCGATACACCCGCCCCGAGCAGCGACGACAACTGGCGAGTGAAATTCTCAAGCGCCTGATGCGGAACCCCGCGGCGTCCCAGCGCGATTTCAAGGAAATGTCCCTTTCCCGCCCGGCCGTCAGCCGCTTCTTTCTTTCCCGCGCCTTTTTTTTCCGCGCGCGCCACAGTCAAGCGCAGCGGACGCAATCCCTGCTCGGCAAGTTTGCGCAGCGCATCCTGGCGGCTTCCGTTGTCGATGCGTCCCTCGACCACGGCGCCATCACGCGACTGCGCCCTGTATTCAAACGCTGCCATTGTGTTGTTCCTCGCGAGTTACGCGCAAAACCTCGTCCACGGAAGTCACGCCATCCGCAACAAGCCGCCATCCATCTTCGGCGAGGCTTTTCATGCCCGCGGCCCGCCCCGCCTCGCGAACCGCCGCCACGGAACGCGTCGTCAGGATTCGCTCACGAATTTCCTCATCGAGCGGCATGAGTTCAAAAATCGCGTGCCGGCCATGATAGCCCGTCTGCCTGCACAATCCGCAGCCCGCCGCGCGGAAAATCTCGCGCCCCGGCTCGATTCCGACGCGCTGTTTGAACGTCTGTGTGGCGGGCGTATCGTCGAGCGCGCGGCATTCTGCGCACAACACGCGCACGAGCCGCTGCGCCACTACGCCCTCGAGCGACGCCGAAACCAGATACGGTTCGACGCCCATGTCGATCAGGCGTGTGGGCGCTCCGGGCGCATCGTTCGTGTGCAGCGTCGAGAAGACCAGGTGCCCCGTCAGCGACGCCTGCACCGCAATCCGCGCCGTTTCCGCATCGCGAATTTCGCCGATGAGAATCACGTCCGGATCATGGCGCAGGATCGAGCGCAGTCCGCGCGCGAACGTCAGCCCGCTCTTTTCGTTAACCTGAATCTGGTTGATGCCCTTGATGTGATACTCAATCGGGTCTTCAACCGTAATGATCTTTCGCGCCGCGTCGTTGATTTCACTCAGTGAGGCGTAAAGCGTCGTCGATTTCCCGCTTCCCGTCGGGCCAGTAACAAGGATGATCCCGTGCGGAATCCCAAGGAATTTGCGAAAGACCTTGCTGTCGGTCTCCGACATCCCGAGTTGATCGAGGCCGCGCATCGCCATTTCTTTCATGAGGAGGCGCATCACGACGCCCTCGCCATGCAGCATCGGAATGAGCGACACGCGAACGTCGATCTCCTGCTTGTCCAAGCGCACCTTGATGCTTCCGTCCTGCGGCAGGCGCTTTTCCGCGATGTCCAGATGGCTCAGAATTTTCACGCGCGACACAATCGCCGGCTGAAAACGCTTGATCGACGGCGGCACAGGCACGTCCTGCAACACGCCGTCAATGCGATAGCGGACCCGCATTTCGTCTTCGTAGGGTTCGAGATGAATATCCGTCGCGCGCAATGGAATCGCGTCGCTCAGCAATTGATTGACAAACCGGATGATCGAAGCGTCCTGGGCCGCCGCATCGAGGTCCACGCCCGCCTCATCGCCATCGTCAATCACCTGGATCGGCGCCTGTTCATCGAGCGTGTCGAGCGTATCCGCGCCGACCCCGAGCCATTTTTTCAACGCCTTGGCGATCACCGGCCCCGGCGCGAGCACGGGCCTCAGGCGCAGCCCCGTTACGGACCGAAGCATGTCGAACGCCTCGGTGGCGAACAGGCGCGACGTGGCCATTTCCACCACATCGCCCGAGCGTCGCAGCGGAAGCGCTTCCTCCTTCAGCAGGAGCCGCGCGGGAAACAGCGAGAGCAGCTGACGGTCCGGTTGCGCGTCTTCGAGTTCCGTGTAGGCCAGGCCGTATTCCTCTGCGAGCCAGCGCAGCACTGCGGCCTCGGAAATCTCGTTGGCATCAGAGGATTCCGATGGCGCGCCCGCCGCGCTCGCCGCATCCGCTGGTTCGGGGCCGCGGGCCGCTGGATTGGCGCCGCTGCCTTCCGCCAATCCCTGGGCGGCGCTCCGCCGGAAAGACTCCGCATCTTCCCGGCAGAGCTGCCGCCCGTGAATCATGTGTTCCAGCAACGCATTCAGGCCGTTTTCCGGACCGCTCTCGTTGTGGCCGTTATTGCCACCGGGCTGCCCTGCCTGCTGAGCCGCTGGGACCGCCGCGGATGCTGCCCCCGCGCGAATGGACTCGGGATTCGCGTTCATGGTTATTAGTCCAGAATGCCGTTAAGAATCAGGGCTGCTTCCTGGCGTGGCGTAAGGATTTCGCGCAGTTGAGCGCGCGCCGCATCCAGTTCGGCCAATTGTTTCTTGCGGGCCGCGCGCAGCGCTTCCACTTTCTTCTGAATATCTTCGCTTTTTGTCCCCTTGTCATCGACGGCTTTGCGCAATGCTTCCGCCTCCGGCTGGTTCGATTGTTCATTCATGCGCATCGGACCACCCCGCGGCCCGCCCATGCGCATTCGGGAAGACATCTGCGAAAACTGAAGCGTCATCACCTTTTCAAGGCGAGGCTGGACCAGCGTCCATTCCTCATCCGTGCATCCCAGTTCTTCTTTCAGGCGGCTCAACATGCCCTCGCGCATGCGCGACATCATATCGCCGCCCGGATTGGCGCCCGGATTATTGCCCGCGCGGTCGCGATTGTTGTTGCGGTTCGAACGGTCGCGCCCGCCATCGCGCCCTGCATCGCGATTCGACCGGTCGCGGTCACGCGCCGGCGGTCCGAAATTCTGAAATTCTTCCTTGCTGATCTGTCCGTCTTTGTTCGTGTCCAGACGGCTGAAAATTTCCGATGCATCAAACCTTGGCGGCGCCATGCCCATGCCCGGCCCGCCAGGGCCAAATCCAGGTCCATCGTCGGGCGGTTCAGGAGGAGCGTTGTCTGTTTGCGTTTGAGAAGACGTGCTGGCCTGCCCGGTGGATGCGCTCGACTGGTTCGATGAAGTCCCACCCGCCTGAGAGGTGGCCGATGCGCTCGCCTGGCCCGAGGTGGAGGCGCTTGACTGGCCGCTTTGCCCCTGCGCCCAGGCCGACATGGCCGCCAGCAACACGCACGCGGCCGCCATCGCAAGAACTTTTGACGTTCTCATGGAAAACTCTCCTTCGCGAGGAATTTGCGTCTCGGATGCGCTCATATTCATTGCAATCCGTTTGGACATCCACATGTCCATGCAAAGTAGAAGCAAGGCGGGTGCCATTTGGCGTCCGCGCTATTCTTTGATTTTCAAGCCCTTAAATGCGCAATGCTTGCACCCGCCCGCGCCGCAAGGCTGCGCAACTTTTGCGCACCCGCCTCGGTCCCGTTCCTTTTGGTGCACCCCCATGCGCCATTTCGACCATACGGATCGAGTCGATACGCACTCGGCAAATTTTTATCAAGACACCATAAAATCGGCTATTTCGCCGCCGATTCCACCAGCGCGATTTCCTCTTCCGTCAGGCCATACAACTCATACACCAAACGGTCGATCTCCTTGTCCGTCGCTGCGATCTGGCGCTCCAGCAGGGTCTTTTCATGTGGGGTCTTTGACAAAACAACTCGCGCACGCAATTTTATCATGCGTGATACAAGAACCACCATTCTTGCGTGTATGGAAGAATCCGACCGATCTCGGAAATTGATCTTACGAAATGGTAATCGAGCGAGCTGATTGGTGCGCACTTTTGTAAAAGCGCCCTGGGTCAAATTATACGCAACAATTTTTATGAAAAAGGTGGCAACGCGGGAATTAAGTATTCCAAGAACATACAGAAGATCGTGTGCATTATCGGGATTCTTGGGATATACAGAATATAGAGTGCTTAAAAAGTACCGTTTTTCGGTATCAAGTGCCGCAATAATCCTGTTGCCCGTTTCCCTTACGGCAATTTTATCGCGTTCATAAAAGCTGCGATTTTTCCAGTTTCTTGCAAGCCAGTCACCATACTTTAAATACTCGTCTTTGCGATAAACAATATATCTATCTATAGAACTTCCACGCAAAGCAGGTACCCAAGGCGGCGGCAACGGCTGGCGTGACTTGCTCACGTATTCTCTGTCGTTTCCCGTCTTAATGCATTGCCTAATATAGTAGATTTCTCCAAAGGCCGTTCCTCTTTCCGACATTTTACGCATTAATGCTTTTCGACGCGGATCAGCAAAAATGTCGAAGGCAAAGTTTTCTCCACTTCCAAGATGTCCCTGCTCGATTGTAAAATCCGCACGACTATTCAAGCCGTCTGGCGAGAGGACTTGCTGGTGAATTTGCACTTTATTTTTCTTATTGGGTCCGCGCTCGATGGCAATAATACATGTATGGACAGTAGGTTCCGCAAACACATTATAACCGAAGTTCACTATCTTATGAATGGCGCATTGTTTAGCTAAATGCCGACGCAATTTTTGTCCAAATACATTGGTAAGCAACGTGCTGGGAACAATAAATCCCAGAATTCCTCCCACTGCGGATAGAGATACGCCTTTTTCGATGAACATCTCGTAGTTGTCAAATCGGCCTTCCATCGTCTTGTAGCGGTCCGCGATATAATTTTTGACCGGTTCATCTCGAATCATTCCATAAGGCGGATTGCCGATGACAGCATCGAAACCGCCCGATGTCATGATCTCGGAGAATTCGGCGTTCCAATCGAAGGCGTTTATACGATATGTGCCTTCATCATCAAACGCATCGAGCTGGTGGTTGTGATAGAAATCGGGACCAATGAGGGAGTTGCCGCACTTAATATTGCGGGCGAGGTCGGGCAGGGCGCGTTCGTGAAAAAGGCGTAACTGCTGGTTGAGGGTTTCGGCGTTTTCATCTTCAAGAACCTTGAGCAAAAGCGAGAGTTTGGTGACTTCGACGGCCTGAAGGTCGATGTCCACGCCATAGATGTTCGCCAGAAGGATGCGTTTTCGCTCGGCGCTTGTAAGACGCCAGGAACCGCGACGGTCTTTGAAGATTCGCGGCTGCTTGCCTCGCGACGCTGCCTCCGGGTCTTGTGTGTATTGTTCAAGATGCCAATTGAGCAAATACTGAAACGCGCCGAGCAGGAACGACCCCGAACCGCAGGCGGGATCGAGAATAGCGAGCGGCCGCTTGCCCTTGGCGGGTTTCCAGAAGGGCGTGACGCCGGCCACATCCTGCGGAGTCTTGCCTTCTATCAGTTTGCCAACGGTTTGCCTGACAATATAGTCCACAATGTATGTGGGAGTGTAATAAACACCGCCGGCTTTTCGGACCTCGGGTTTCTGCTCGACTTTGGCCTGATGGCCGGAAGTGAGGCGGATAACGCTGCCGAGGAATCGCTCATAGACCTGGCCGAGGATTTCCGGCGGGAGGACAGAAAACTCATAGGGGCTATCGGGGTAATAAAGGCCCCGGAGGATTTGCTTGAGGACTTTGTCGTCGATTTCAAGGCGCGGAGTAAGTTCATCGGGCGGGCCGGGACGGTCGCGCTCCGCGTGGAAATGGAAAAGACCGGAGTTATAACGCTCGTCGGCACGCTCGTAAAGGACGCGCAGTCGTGCGTAAACATTCTCGCCGTTGAGAAGGGCCTGAAGGCAGCCGTATTCCTCGATGCCGCGATCTTCGCATATCCGTAGAAAAATGATGCGGTCAATGGTATGCTGAACGGCATAATTGAGTTCCCGCTGGTTGATTTCAGGATTACGCAGGGCGATATTCCGCGCAAGGAGTTCGCGCCATTCTTCGATGTCAGCCAAAAAGGCGTCGTCCACTTCGGCCGTGCCGCGCTTTTTCGCGGTGGATTCGATGTATTTGTCAAATGCGCCCTTTTGAATGGCTTCTGGCGAAAAAATCGAGGCGATTTCATCCCATCGCGCGGGATACTCATCATAGCGGATATAAAGAATACGGCCTGTGGAAGCGGGGTCAGTCAGCGCGGGACGAATGCGCGTGTCATAGACAATAAATTCCTCGAAATCCGTAAGGATCGATACAGGCAATTTGGCCGTCCAGGCGTAGCGGCGCAACTGATATGCATGTTCAGGATTTTGCCTAATGTTCTCGAAAGGCTTTTTTGCCTCAACAAAGAACAGCCGCCTGCCCCCTAGCCGGAATGCATAATCAGGGGCCTTCGTTACGCCCCCAACCTTCAGAGCATCCTCATGGACGACTTCCTTCCATTGCTCCGAAAAGCCCTTTTCGTTGTCCATATCCCAGCCAAGAGCCTTGAACATGGGATCAATGAACTCGCGGCGAGTTTGGGTTTCGTTGTAATTCGGCGACGTATAAACGTCATGTTGTTCGTTGAAGCGATTAATAAGATGTTGAATAACATCCGGCGGTGCCATGCAGTCGTCCTCAATCAGGCTGATCCAGAGAAATTCGGTCGAAGTCTATGTTATTCGTCCATCTTCGTTCCCTAACTCTTTTTCCGCCCGAAGCCGAAGAATCCGCCTTTCTTTTTCTTCTTCTCCTCTTCGGTTAAAAATGCCTCGCGCCGGCCTTCCTTTTTCAGAAAATTCTTTATCACATCTTCGCTTTTTCCGGCGGCGTCATCCTCATCGGCCTCGCGCGCGGCTGCGTCGCCAACAAAGGCGTCGGTCTGGGGCGCGGATGGGCGGATTTCCTGCAAAACCTCCAGGATGGACATGGTTTTAGGGCGGACCATGAATCCAGGCGCGCGTTTCAGCGCATCTATGCGGTCAAGCAGCTGGATGCTCTCGAAGGGCTTGGTCAGATACTCGTTCGCGCCCACGCGTTTGGCATATGCGATGTCGCGTTCGCCGCTCTTGGCGGAACAGATCAAAATCGGCGTTTTTGCAAACGATTTGTTCGCCCGCAGCGACTGGCAGAGTTGAAAGCCGCTCATTTTGGGCAACATGATGTCCACGACGATCAGGTCCGGCTGGTGCCGCACGATGCGCTCGATGGCCTGCAACCCATCCATGGCAAATGTCACTTCATACAAATCCCCAAGGATCATGGTCATCAAATTGATTACTTCTTCGTCGTCATCCACAATCATCACTCTGGGTTTGAGCGCGGCAGTTGGAACCGACGCGGCGGCGTGAGCAGTGTATTCGACGGGCGGCGCTTCTTCGGCCGCAGGTTCAGGCGCCAGCTCATATACATCCGGAGAAGGCGGCATGGCGGCCGGGATCGATTGAGGACGCACCGGCGCGGGCGGCGCCAGAGGCGGCGCGGAGGGCGCATGAGAAGGAGCACCCCGCCCCGCGGCTGGCGGAGCAGGCGGGACTGACGGGGCATGGGCAGGCGGTGCTGGCGCTGGAGACACTCCTGCGGCCAGAGGCGAGGATGGAGCGGCTCCCCCACTCGGTTGCGGCTGGATAAAAAAGTCGTGCTGCGTTTCCGCCTCGTGAATATCGCGTTTGGGCAGTTCCGAGGAGCGCTCCATTTCCGCCAATTGCTCCACGGTATAGCGCTTGCGCGCCTCGCGGGGCGGATTGGTTTCAAAAAAGAGTTGGATATTTCGCAGCAGCCGCGCCGGATCAAACGGCTTGGTCAGATAAAGATTCGCTCCGGCGCTGTATCCGCGGCGGATGTCCTCCTTGGTGCCAAGCGCGGAGAGGAACATCACAGGAAGCGTTCGAAACCGGGGATTTTTCCGTATGGATTCACACGCCTGGTATCCGTCCATCAACGGCATCATCACGTCCATGAGGACAAAGTCCGGTTCAACCCGGTCCATTTTTTCCAGTGCGTCAAGTCCGTCGTGCGCTTCCACCACTTCATAATGGGCGCGCAATGTGGCGGCGATCACTTGGCGGACATCCGCCTCATCATCTACAACCATAATCCGGTATTTTGCCATTTTTGGCATCCCTCAACCGCAGACTATTTTCCGCTGCGCCAGGAAAGAACATCGGAAGGAGCATTAACAGCAATTTAGTATTCGAACTCCTGGCGCGGGTCCAATCTCTGCCCTGAAAGTGGTTAAAAGGCGTTTGGGGCGCAAGCAAAACCTCACGCGGAAATGTTGCGGTGTCGCTCCTGGAGAGATTCCACGCAAAAACCTAAACTCGCCAGGAGTCCGCGCATTTGCGGCGAGGCGGCGGGGCATTCGATAGCGCAGGCGCTGAATTCGCGGCGCGCAGGGTAGCAGCGGCGCAGACGGTCGAAGGCGGCGGCGCGTTCCTTTTCGGGAAGGGCGAGCGATTCGCGAAAAGCCCTGTCGTCTGCTTCAATGTCGTGGAATTTGCGTAAAATGCCATCTAGCAAGTCCGCGCTATCTGCTGGGCCGCGCGCTTCGCCCCCAAGCCGCAGCGTAGGAGCATCCGGCGGGCGCGGCGCAGGATAAGCGCGCGGGTCCAGCCCCAAAAACCGGCACGCCGCCTCCAGAATCATCCGCGTTCCTTCCGCCTTGCCATCCACGGAATAGCCGGCAACGTGGGGCGTTGCGATGGCCGCGCGCGCGGCGAGAGCGGGACTGGCCAGCGGTTCGCCATCCCACACATCCAGGATTGCCGCGCGCACCCGCCCCGAATCGAGCGCATCGAGCAGCGCCGCCTCATCCACCACTTCCCCTCGAGAGGCATTGATAAAAATGCATCCAGGCCGCATCGCCCGGAAAAAGCCTTCATCCGCAAGCCGCGCGGTCCGCCCCGGCCCTTCGCGAATCAATGGAATGTGCAGTGTGACAATGTCGGACTCGCGCAGCACCTCATCGAGCGCGCGAAACCGGCAATGCCCCGTCTCACGTTCGAGCGGCGGATCGTTCGCCGCCACGCGCAATCCGAGCGCCCGCGCCCGCGACGCCACGCGCGAACCCACCTCGCCAAATCCGACGATCCCCATCCTGCGCCCCGGCAAATCCATCCCCAGACGGTGAGCCGTGTGAACCAGCGCCAGCGCTACATAATCCGCCACGGCCGCCGCGTTCGATCCGGGCGCGTGGGCAAAGACAACTCCCCGTTCACGCAAGCAACCCACGTCCACATGATCGGTTCCTGCTGTGGCTGTAGCCGCAAACCGCACGCGGGTGCCATCCAAAAGCGCCGCATCCACGCGCGTTACCGACCGCACCAGCAGCATATCGGCATCCGCCAAAACAGAGGCGGAGAGAGAGCGGCCGGGAACTGTGCAAACCTCGCCCAGCGGGGCGAACGCCTCGGCGACCCCGTAGATATTCTCGTCAGCGACGATCTTCAGACGGCCCATATTTTCATCCCACCCTCCAGGAATTTCCTCCGCTGGGACTATTCGCCACCGGGCCTTCCGCAGATTAACGCCACAGCCCAGACAGCGATGCCTTCTTCGCGCCCCAGAGCTCCCAGCCGCTCGGGTGTCGTGGCCTTGATCGAAATCTGGCCGGACCTCACGCCCAAGTCTTCTGCCAAGCGCTTTTGCATTTCCGGTATATGCGGCGCCAAGCGAGGCGACTGGGCCAAAATGGTTATGTCGGCATTCGCGAGGGTCCATTTCTGTTCTTCCAGCAATTGGCGGACCCGCCGCAAAAGGATGCGGCTATCCACGTTTTTCCACTGCGGATCGTTGCTCGGAAAATGAACACCAATATCCCCAAGAGCGGCCGCGCCGAGCAGGGCGTCGCAGAGCGCGTGGATAACCACATCCGCATCCGAATGCCCTTCCAGACCACGTTCGCAGGCGATTTCAACCCCGCCAAGAACGAGCCGGCGTCCGCGTGCGAAAGCATGAACGTCCACGCCCTGGCCGATGCGAAATAAAGGAATTGAGGGAGTGTGAGATGGCATGTGTCGGAGCCTTTGCTGGAATGAAAAGAGTTAGGGGGAAAAAATAAACCGCGGAAAAAGCAAAGAATGCCCATTTAGTTATCAGCGGCCGGCAAAAATCCTGCCCGCTAAGAATTGTGTTGACAGAAACGGGTTATGGGCGCATACTTGCATTGCATTTTGTGGTTCTGTCCGTTTATTGCCATGTGGTTTGAATTTCTATATTCTCCGCTCTTCGACACCGTTCTTTCCTGCAGGGCCGATCACTGGTGTGCCCTCAGCATGGAGTATGTGGCGGCGGGAGGAGTGCCCGAGAGACATGGGCACGATAGCGGCGCATAGGAGTTCATGGCGGACGGAAGCCAGTGCGAAGACGTATTCCTTCGCGAGGGAGTAAGTAGCATCATGCGACATGGTATGGTCAAGTGGTTCAACGATGCCAAAGGGTATGGATTCATCAAACAGGATTCCGGTCCCGACGTTTTTGTGCATCACACAGCCATCCAGATGGAAGGCTTCCGCACCCTGAAACAGGGGCAGTTGGTGGAGTTCGAGGCCAGCGACGGTCCCAAAGGACTCCATGCCGTCCAGGTTTATAACGCCTGATTTAGTGGCTGTGCAACGCTCTCAGGTTGCTTCCTTGCCATACAAGGAGGGAGAGAGGTTTTTGTGCCATGCTACCCTAAGGCGGATGGCTGCTGAATTCGGATCGCCCCGCCTTCCCAAGGAGCATGGCGCGCGCTTTCACCTATACCTCGACCGGCGGTGGCGGCCGCGGCGGGCCAGCGCCAGAAGCGCTTTGGATGGATTTTCTCCGCCAGATTCCGCGCGCGAAACGGCGGCGATGCGAATTGCGCGCGCTCCTCGATGAATATGGCAAAGCGCGGCGGCCAAGGCATCGGCCACATGCTCATTGCCAGGCAACTCCTCTAAATTCAACAACACACGCACCATCTTCTGCACTTGGTCCTTGCCTGCGCGCCCGTAGCCGGCTACGGCCTGCTTTATTTCAAGCGGCGAGTATTCAAAAACCTCCGCCCCCGCCGACGACGCGGCCACAATGGCGGCGGCGCGCGCATGGGCGAGCATCACAGCGCTGCGGACGTTTTTAGCGAAGAAAATCGCCTCAACCGACACGGCCTGTGGATGCCAGCGCCCAACGGCCTGCGCCACATGCTCGTAAATACGGATCAGGCGCGCCGCCAGCGGATCGGACGCGCGCGTATGGACGGTATCCGAATCCTCCAAATGTGAAACGCCATCGCTTGACGTCACGATCAGCCCCAATCCGGTTGAATTAAGACCCGGATCGATCCCAAGCGTCAGGATGCGGCCAGAAGCAGCCGAGCCGGAGGAAGCAAGAGAGGAAGCGGTGGCGGCATTGCGTTTCATTTTGTCATTCGCGGCAGGCGCGGAAGAAATTGAGTGGAAAAACCGCCCCAAAAACCTGCGCCCCTGCCAAAACGATTAACTTTTTTCCCTTTTATCTCACTTGGCCACTCTATTGCGACCATTCCGTGCATCCCATAATTCCCATCCGTCCCATAAGTCCCATAGGTCCCATTGATGGCATTTTTCCCCTCTGCGCCATACTCCTCCCCTCGGCCGAACCGTCCGGCCCTCGCTCAAGAGACGCAAGCGCAAAACACAAATAGAAACAATCCGAGTGCGTTTCCCGAATTCGGGTGGTGTGTCCGATTAACTAGAATCCGGGCGTCTCGGGTTTTGATGCCAAGGCGGGCGAGGTTTTCGCGGATTCGGCTGACGCCGGGCCAGGAGGCCATCGAGGCGGGCTTTGGCGCAAGCGTTTCAATGGTGCAGCCGCCTCAGGCAAGTTTGCGCCGAGCCAGGGATCGAAATCCGCGGGGGAAGGGTCAAGAACCAAGGCGCAAGGCCTGCTTATAAGAAGAGTATTCGCCCGGTTTCTCTCTTCCTTTGCATTGGCGGGCGGATGTATGCTTTGCTCCCCGGTTGGCGGGGGAAGAGTAAAATCCAGATTCTCCCCCGCTTTGCGCAGTGTTCCATTGTTGCACTCCATTCCTCCCATCCTCCCGTGAATCGCCATCGCACCTGGCGCGCCCCTGGACTCCATGACTGATCGCTCTGCATCTCCGCCCCCAGCCACTTCGGCGCCGCACTCTTCGCCGTCTGTGCCCGATTCGCCTTCCACAACCGGCTCGATACCCACGCCCCATTCGCCGTCTGTCTCCAGTCAGCCGTCCGAACCCGTCTCGCCAATCGCGCGCAAGTTCGAAGACAACGCGGCACGGCTGGGCGAGGCGCTTCGCGATGTGTTCCGTTTTTTTATGCGTCACGACGCGGCATTTCTGCCCGCTCTGACCGGGGCGTTTATGGTCTTGTGGGGCGTGCGGGCCATGCAATCGCCGATCTATCAGTCCTTCGGCGATTTCTGGGCAGCGAATCGCGCGCCGGTGGTCATCGCACTGGCGGGACTGGCGCTGTTCTTTTTTGGATGCTTCGGATCGCAAGCGGCTTTGCGCGACTTGGCCTGCAATGCATTTCCTGCCACAGCGGCAGCGCGGATTCGCACTTCCTCCGGACAGCGGCAGCGCGGCGGAAGATGGACGCTGGCGCTGCAATTTGCAGGAGGCGCGATCCTCGCTGCGGGTTTGGGTCTGCTTGCCTATACGCTGTTGCTTGTAAAGCGCCAGCCGGGCGGATTGCGAACTGCGGGCTTGTTTTTTACGTCTGTGGTGTTATGCCTTGCGGGAATGATTTTGCTCGAAGCCCGGCGCCGCCGCGCATGGCTGCGCGATGCGGGAGGGCTTCCTTTCGCCTCGCCCCGGTCGTTCTGGCGGCGCGATTCCTTCTGGTTGGTGATATTCCTCGCCGCGTGGGGGTTTGCGATGAGCCGCCGCCTCGACACGCGCCCCGGTTTTTTCCACGGCGACGAGGCCATGATTCTCCAATATGGCCGCGCCACCTACTTTTTCGATGAACCCAATCGCAACATGTCGCCCTGGGGCATGATGTATCAGCCGTATCTGAGCGGGGTTCCGCGTTCGCTGCTGCGCGATGCCATTCCCGAGCGCCCGTATTGGGGAGCTCGGCTCTTTTCGCTCGCCGTGGCGTGCGCCGCGCTCGCCGCGCTCTTTGTGCTGGCGCGGGCGCATTTCGGGCGCGCAGCGGCGTGGATTGCCATCGTCCTTCTGGCCTCGAATCACGTATTCATGGCCTTTTCGCGCATGGCGTTGAATAACATCGACGCGCTTTTGCTCCTGACCTGTTGCGCGCTGGCATGGATGGCGGCATGGCGGTCGCGCCGTCTCTCGATGGGTTTTATGGCAGGAGTGCTCGCCGGACTAAATCTATACACATATCAGGGCGGACTGGCGATTTTCCCGATTCTTGCGGGGGCGCTGCTGCTCGAATGCATCCGCCTGCCGATGGGCCTGGTCCGCCGATGGAGGCCGCTGGCGGGGCTGACGCTGGGCGTGCTTGTGGCGCTTTCGCCCGCGCTGGTTTTTTATCGCGGCCATTTGAGTTCGATGAATTACCGGACGGGGGGCGTTTCGATTTTTCAGCAGCGCAATCTGGAAGATGCCTTCAAAGACACCGGCGCATCCAATCTCCCCCAAATGCTCTTGAGGCGCAGCTGGCCGGCCATTGGCGGGGTGTTGCTTTGGCCCGATACCAGCAGCAACTATCATTACGGCGCTTTGCCCATTACGGACCGCGATACGGCAGCGCTGATTCTTCTGGGCTTGGCAGGAGCGGCGGCGCTGTTGCGCAGGCGCCGGTTGTGCGCGCTATTGCTGGTATGGTGGGGCGCGGGAATGGTCGCGGGAAGCCTCCTCACGGTGGCTCCCCAGCCGCCCTATTCCCCGCGCATTCTTGTAGTGTTTCCCGCCGCGTTTGCACTGGCCGGCTGGGCGGTGGCCAGCCTGATACGCCGCAGCTGGAGGCTGGGTGAATGGTGGATCGGCGGGCCGGTGATTTTCCTTGCGCTGGCCTTGGTTTTATCGATTTCGCACCGCAATGCCACGCATTATATGCGGCGCTATCTCAATGACATGAACAATCCCGGCTATTTGATGACGCCGATCGGTTTTATGGAATTTCTCAATACTTTCCCGCGCGACGCGCACATGGTCTATTATGCCGGCCACTTGGATCAGTTGAATATCAGCTGCCTGCAAATGTTCGATACGGCATTTACGCGCCAGATGTTCATTAACCCGGACGACCCGATTCCCGCGCCAGCCGCGGCGGCCCCGCGCACGGCCTACATTGTGAAAGTGCCCGGATTCGAGCCTGTGGAAAAACGCCTGAGAGAGAAATTCCCAGACGTGAAACCTGTCAGTATCAAGAATCCCTACAAGCCCACCGTGGTAACACACAAAGTATGGTGGGTGCCTGATCCGCCCCCCGATGCTCGTTAATTACGAAACCTGCGACGCCCCTCGGGCCAGCGCAGCACTTCCAGGCGGACCTTCACCACCCCTTGGTCCGTATCGGCGATTTCCGCAAAGGCGCTCTTGGAAAGGTCGATGATTCGCCCTTTCCCGCCGGGAAAATTGTCGTTGATGCGCACCTTAACGGACCGGCCATTGCCCAGGTTGGTCACACGCACCACGGTCCCAAAGGCGAGGCGCGGATGCGCCGCCGTGGCCTTGCCCGGGTCGAACTTTTCGCCACTCGCCGTCGGCTTGCCTTTGAACTCCTTTCCATACCACGTGGCCGTCCCTTCCTCAGTGTAGTCGGAAGGCGGATCGGATGACAAACCGCATCCCGCAAGCAACATGGCCAGCCCCACTGCCAGGCACAGCGCGGTTGTGACGGCGCGGAAATTCCCAGGAGCGCGCCCGCGAATCCAGCGGCGGAATCGAAGATCAGCGGATTGGATTATGGCTTTCATGGAGTTGCCTCTCTCGCGCTGTGATTGTCATCGGCTCCCAGCGAATAATCCGCCACGGCCGCCTTCCAGAATTCTCTCGCCGAAAATTGGATTTTCATCCACGCGGAAGTCCATGTGGCGATCACAAACGCCACGCCAATCCAAACGCTTTCCTCAGGCACCGGGATGATGCCGATCAGACAGGTCTCCGGCAGGTTTTTCAAAAGGGGCATGCCCAGCATCCCCACAAGAAATCCAACCACATTCCACACAGCCGTCAGCAGAATCATGCGGCGCAGCGCAGAAAACCACGAACGATTCACCGCGGGCAGCGGACAATCGAGCGCCACGCGATAACAATACGGCGCGGCCATCGCCAGCGTGCCCAGCCCCGCCGCCCAAAACCCCGTGCTCAATCCCACCCGCCAAATCCATATATCGCCCCAATCGGAATAAATCAACAACCGGTTCGAGAGCCAGCCATTGCCGCGTCCGTAGGGGATCAATGCGTCGATGACGCAATGAAAGGTGTGCGACACCAGCAAGAATCCCAACGCCGGCCCGACAAAACCCCGCGCCATATCGAACGGAGAAAGCAGCGTCACCTTCCACTCGTCGAGCGTTCGCTTTCGCCGCAAAGAGACCACGGACGAAACCAAATGGTCGGCGGCCATCCAAATCCAAAAGAATTCCGCCAGCGCCCAGCGCATCAGCACATAAGCGAACACCTCTTTGCGAACGCCCAGACGCGTTTTTCCATAATAGGCAACTCCGCAAATAAACAACGTAGCAGCCACAAGCATTCCCATCTGCGAGATGCTTCTTTGGCGGCGCCACATCCAGTGCGAAACGGGATTGTCCTCGCCACGAAATCCAACTCCAGACAGCCGCGGAAAAAAGAAAATTCCTTGTTTTTTTCCTCCGGAAGCCGCCACGCGGGCGGAAGAAACCTGGCCTGAAAGTCTCATGGAGAATTCGCGGAAAGAACAGATTGTCATTATCTGGCAGGGAAACCTTGCCATGCCACGGCAGCCAGCAGTCCAGGCGGCGAAAGCCAGTCCGGGCGGCGGCTCCAAACTTCGCATAAGCCGATTTCCGCGGCAAGACTCTCGTTGAGTCCGATTTCCGCCGCTTGGGCGCCGCCCTGGCCTTGGCATATTGCTACATCATTTCTTCTATTCCGTGGCGCATCTTTTGACTTGTTCAAATACAGGGATCGGGAGCAATATCACTCAGGGATGAGCGCGGGGGATTGGGGGATTAGTAGCAAATCCTATTTGCAGGAGTCGCAGAAACCATTTCCTATGAGACGGGACATCCAAATTCAGAGAAGTTTGCTCTTTGCCGCGCTGTCATTTGTCCTTCCCGGCTGGGTAATGGCTCAGTCTCTTGGCCAGCCGCTTAAGCCGGTTTCAGTCAAAGCCTCCGCCTTCATCTTCGGACACAATCCTGAGCATCTGATCGACGGCGATCTGAAAACGAAATGGGCTGGACCCAGCGCCCCGGGAGTTCCTTCTTATGCGATCTTTGACTTCGGAGGCGTGGTGGAGTTGGCTGCCGTAATAATCCACCACGCTCAGGATGCAGGCGAAGGCCCCAACCTCAACACAGAGGATTTCGCGCTGGAATGGGGCACATCCGCCGAAGGCCCTTGGCAGACCATTTTTCAGGTAACAGATAATATGGAGCCGCGAACCCAGCGGGAGTTCCCGCCAGTTCGCACACAGTATGTGCAGTTGCTCGTTACCGATTCCATGAGCATGAATGAGCCTAACAAGAAAAATGATGATGATATTGTGCGCATTCCAGAGATTGAGTTTTTCGGCAAAAGGCTGGAAGGAGCCGCCGCAGCCGCTCCAAATACTGCGATTTCTGGCTTGCCAGGCCTAAACCCGGCCGTTCCCGCCGGGGCGCAACCAGCAGCGGCATCCTTCCCCGGCCAGGCAGCGGCCGCTTCGGGCCAGCTGCCGTCCGCGTCCGCCGGAAGCCAGGTCGCCTCGCCTTTTGTAGCCGGCAGCGCCAATAGACCCAGCCTGTCTGATCTGGTCGGCCCGGCTGGCGGTCAACCGTCGGCGCCAGGACAGGGAACCGCGGGATCCACGCTCCCCGGCTTGCCCGGAGCCTCAGTGGCACAAATTGGCTTGGCCACGCCAATGCCACAAGCGCCCAATTTGGCGCAGCTGGGTGTTCAGGCAAATCCGATGTCATCTTCGGCATCGGCAATTCCCGCAAATCCTTATCTTTCGTCGCAGCCCGCGCCGCCAGCTGCTGCCGCGGCCGCCGTTCAGCCCTCCGGCGCAAAAGCGCCCATGCTGGTGGGGGGTATTGTGTGGCAAACCGACATCCAGGCCGCCCATGCGCTGGCCGTGTCGCAAAATCGAAATATACTTGTCTTTTTCCGGCTGGCCGCATCGCCGCTTCAGCCGGGAATCGATCAGATACTTGCCGATCCCACCCTGATGACCTCTTTGCAGCAAACCAATGTGCTCCTGGTCCTGGATGGCCGGCAGGATATGCAACTTGCCGCTCGATTCAAGGTGTTCCGGTTCCCCTCGCTTACGCAATGGACCCCGGCAGGTGTGGAGGTAGCGCGCCTGGAAGCGGAGGCCATCACGCGCCAGAACGTGGCGCAGATGTTCAAATAGCGCGATCTTCTCCCCGGAAATTCCGGCGGCGGCGCCCGCTGGAAAACCGCCCGTCTAAAACTTGCGCAGCAACCCGACAACCACTCCCTGAATTCCAACCTCGCCCGGCGGCAGGATAATGGGAGACATATAGGGATTGGCGGGCTGCAGACGAATCATGCGGCCTTCTGCATAATAGCGTTTCACTGTCGTTTCGTATCCGCGCACAAGGGCCACAACCACTTGTCCATTGTATGCCGTCGGGGTCCGTTCGCAGATAATAAAATCGCCGTCGTAAATGCCGTCCTCGATCATCGAATCGCCGCGAACGCGCAGCACGAAGGTTTTTTCCGCGTCGCGCACGAAATCCACCGGCACGCTCATGTGCTCGGCTTCTTCTTCCTGAATGGCCTCGATAGGCGCCCCGGCCTGAACAACGCCAAGAATGGGCAGGGCAAAACAGGCGAGCGACATCTCGACTTGGCGCGGAACATCGAGCGACGTGGGCATTTCGAGCGCGCGGCCCCGGTTGGCCTGGCGCCGGATCACGCCTTTGTCTTCGAGGTTGCACAAATGCTTGTGCACCGTCGCCAGCGATGAAATGCCCGTTCCGCGTCCGATCTCGCGCAACGAAGGCGAATACTGGTTTTTCTGAATGAATCCGTTGATGTAATCCAGGATTTCTCGCTGGCGCTTTGTCAGATACATGGGACTTACCCCTGAAGAGCATTGCTGGGAATCACCCCCCGCCAAAAGCGCCTATTCAAAGCGGCGTTCGGCGGCATGGGCCGTTCCTTTTGCTTTTTGTTTCCGCGAACATCGGACGAATGTCAAGGGCAATCGAAAAGCGAAAGTGGCTTTTTTTGCGTCTCGCCTTACAACTCGTTACGTTCATTTTCCGGCAGGAGATGACCTTGAACACTTCCATGACAAGAGACCAATCCGTATCCTTTTGCGTCATGCTTGCCGGCGGCGTTTCGCGGCGGCGAAGGTTGCCCTTGTCTGCAAAAGTAAAATGAACATCCTGGTTCAGAAGATAGAAGGTTGACGGTCTCCCGCAGGGGAATCCATCCTATGGATAGCGGAAGACTATAAGGCGGAAAGTATCCAATGAGTGGCGGAAAAACTCTACAATCTCAAATGCGTTTCTTCCTATCTGCGCTTTTAATGGCCGTTGCGTTTATATTTCGAACGCCGCTTTTTGCGCAATCCGTTTGGAACGTCGAACTGGCCGGCCAAATCGGCGGAGTATGCAACGCCGTGGCGGGGGATGCCGAGGCGGGCGTGGCCTGTGTTTGCGAGGGATACAACATCCGCGTGATCGATATCGCAAGACCGGAGCAGCCGGTGGCAAAGGGCAAACTCCTCATCCCGGAGATGGGCCAGGATGTTGTGATTGCAAACGGACTTGCCTATGTGGCCTGCGGGCTTTGGGGTCTGGCCATCGTGGACATTTCGGACGCCGAAAAACCTGTGGCGATAGGAAGGTTCGACACGCCGGGCACGGCGCGCGGCGTGGCGCTTTCGGGAAATATGGCGTATGTGGCAGACTCAGACTATGGCCTTCAGATCATAGACATTTCCAATCCCGCCGCGCCTGTGTTGCGGGGCTATTACAATACACCAGGACTTGCCTTTGACGTGACCGTTGCGGATAATCTGGCTTATGTGGCGGATTACTTCTATGGACTTCAGATTGTGGATGTATCCAAGCCATTCGCGCCAGTTTTACGCGGAAATCTCATCATGCCAGAAGCGCTTGGAGTCGCGGTTTCAGGAAATCTCGCCTGCATGGCTGCTGGTTCCGAAGGATTTCGGATTGTAGATGTGTCGGATCCGTCCGCGCCGTTTTTCCGAGGCAGAGCGAGCGTCCCAGGAAATGCCAAAAGCATAGTCGCGAAAGATAATTCCGCTTTCGTAGCTGGTGAAGACAATCCGATGCAATTCGCCGACGTTTCCAACCCCGACTGGCCCGATATGGATTACAATGGCGTTACTTCCGTGGGCGTTCGAGCGCTCGCGCTATCAGGCGACATGATATTCCTGGCCGGAAATGGCGAGGTGTATATACTCAAGATGGGATGGGCAGGCCATCTCTCACTGCTTGGCACTTGTCTTACCAGCGAGATGATCGGCGCCAATGGCGTAGTTGTCTCGGACGGGCTGGCCTATCTGGCTTGCGGAGAATTGGGACTGCGCATTTACGACGTGTCGATTCCGTCCATGCCGATCTACCTGGGGGGCGTGGAT
>CAYUNT010000026.1:0-33188 GCA_964446285.1 uncultured Candidatus Sumerlaeota bacterium
GCAGTGATCAGTGGGCAGAAGAGTTGTGAGTTGTGGGTTGTGTGTTGTGAGTGAAGAGAGAAGAAGTGGACAGGGGGCAGTGATTGATGAGCAGTGTTTTCGGTTTCCGTGGCAGGTCTTCACTTAAATCCAATCAACCCTTTTGCTTACCATCTCTTCACCCACAACTCACAACTCACAACTCACAACCCACAACCCACAACAACGCCCTCTAGGTCCTTTGGGTCCTTTATATCTTCAGGCTTCTTGAGCGCGCTATTCGGCCGGCGCGTCCGCGCCTCCGCCGCTGATTCCATCTCCCTCTTGATTCTCGGGAGGTTCGCCGCCGGAAGGCGCTCCCTCGTCCTCTTCATACGAGGCGGCGGGGCGGATGTCCGACAGCTTGATCGGCATGATGAGGCACAACACATCCGGGTCGTCCGGGATGAAGAACAGCGCGGGCGAGCCAGGCGCCTTGATGCGCATTTTTACATCCGCCGATCCGAGCGACTTTATGGTATCGAGCAGATACTTGTAATTGAATGCCATCTCGAATTTCGGTCCGTCGTATTGGGCCGCGATGCTGCCGCTAAACGATCCGAGATCGTAAGATGTGGCGCTGACTTCGCACAAATTTGGCTCGAATGCGAGCACGACCGGTGCGTTTCGCTCTTCGGAAACCACAGCCGCGCGTTTGAGTATCCGCACCAGGGCGTCGGCATTGATGAACAGTTCGCGTGTGACGTCGCGCGGAACCACCACCTCGTAATTCGGATATCGCCCTTCGATGCGGTTCGACACATAGGAAACCCGAACGTCGCCCCCATCCAGATCGAACCCAATCTGATTAGCGGCCATCGAGATGCGGAACGTCCCTTCCCCGCCGGGGGCGCCAGAGAGTTCCTTGAGCATCTTTTGCGGGATGATGAATGCGTTTTCCGCCTGCCCCTGAATTTCGGCGATGGGGGCCTGCGCCCAGGCGAGTTTTTTGCCGTCGGTGGCCACGAGCCGCAGGCGCGACTCCTTCAGTTCCATTAGTTCGCCAAGGAACACCTTGCGCGGGTCTTGTTGCGCCACGGCGAAGATCGTGCGGTCGATCAGGCGTTTAAGCGCCTTTTGCGAAATCTCGAACGTCGTTGCCGCCTCAAGGCGCGGCCACAACGGGAAATCCTCGGGCGGCATCCCGGACAGGCGATACACATTGTTAGGTTTGGGCGATTCGCCCGTGCGCGTTTCGATGTGGACCATCAATTCCTCGCTGCGCAGGCTCGTCACGCTCTCGGAGGGAAGTTCGCGGGCCAGGCGCGAAAGCACTTCCGCCGGCAAAGTCACTTGTCCGGGTTTCGCGGGACCCACCGCCGGCACAGTGCATCGAACACATGCCTCCACGTCATTGGCCATGAACGTCACATTGTTCTCGCCCGCCTCGATGAGCACGTTCGAGAGGATAGGCATATTGTTCTGGCCCGCCACGATGCGTTGAACAACCGATGTGGCTTTCACGAGATCGCCCGTCGTCAGCGTCACTTCCATGAGTTCTGTCCTTCTTTGCCTGTTGATATGCAAAAAGTGCGATTGGGTTTTGAAAAATTGAAAACGGGGGTTCAACGGCTCCCGCCGCATAAGGCTTTGTCATCCAGAATCCGCTGCGTGTTCAATCAGTAAGTTGCGGCGCGGCGAAATCAAGAGCGCGCAAAGGCGGCGTCGATTTGCGCGCACCAGATGTGAATGCTCAGAATGTGCATTTCCTGTATTCGCGCTGTGGAAGCGCCTGGCACAGTAACGCATACATCGCATAGCGAGAGCATCTCGCCGCCATCGCGCCCGGCCAGTCCCAGCGTTCGGACTCCGCGCTCGCGGGCGGCGCGCAGGGCGCGCAGGACGTTGGGCGAGCGGCCGCTGGTCGAAATCGCCACCAGGGCATCTCCGGCGCGGCCCAGAGCCTCGACCTGGCGGGCAAAAACAGCCTCGAAGCCATAGTCGTTTGTTACGGCGGTCAGGATCGAGGAATCCGTTGTGAGCGCCACGGCGGGAAGGCCGCGCCGCTCGGTTTCAAAGCGTCCGGCGATTTCCGCCGCAAGATGCTGTGCGTCCGCGGCGCTCCCGCCGTTGCCGCAGGCGAGCACGGTTCCCCCGGCCTGGAGCGTCTGCGCCAGCAGCTCACCCGCGCGCCGGACGTCGTCCAAGCAGGCGCGAGAAAATCCATTCAGCATCTGGCGGTGTTGTTCGATAATCCGGTCCACAAACGCCGCGGAATCATAAGGAGGAGGAGGAGCGTCGGTCATGCAAAGCGGCCCTTTCGGCGGAAAAATGGAGAGGATGATTCCTGTAAAACATAACGCCTTGAGGAAAAGGCTGGCTGCTAAGAGCGCATTGGAAAACCTGAAAGCGAATCTTGGACGAGACGTCCAAGCCACCTGAATTTCCGGCCAGGACGCTCCAACCTAACGGAAATCAAACGGGCCGGACGTTTATGGCATCCGGCCCGAGGAAAATTCACAGGAAATCTCGTTTCCCGGACGAAGCCGCGCGGGAAAGAAAGACAAGAACATAACAACAATACTATGGCGAGGTGGTCGAGCGGTTGGCCGCGTTGATGGCCGCCTGCTTGCCATACGTCGAGCCTGCGGCATACGTATAGCGCGATTCCGAAGTTCCGCCCTCGGAGGCAAAGTCGTCGCGGAATATGGGCAGACTTTCACCCCAGATCGAGGGCAGAATAAACTCAGGCATCATAATGGGCTGGTAATCGCGCGGAATGGGGAAGGGGAACGTAACGATCTCATAGAATCCGGCCACCGTGCGCCCGAATCCCCAGCCAAAGCCCTTGATAACTCCAAGGACAAAGCCGGTGAAGGGGTCCGTCTCGCGCCATTGCTTGGCCACATTTTTCGGAATCTCAATCCATCCGGTGAGCACATTGACCACGCCGCGCCCGAATTTGTGGAACATGCGCGAAACATCGGAATTTTCACGATAGATGTCTTCATCCGCCGCCATGCTTTGCGTCGGGACCGCCAAGAAAAGCGTGGCCACGACCGCCGCCAGAACCGCAAATCCCTGAATGCCGAGTGAACGTCGCATAATCTCTGGATTCCTCCTGGAGAATCGAGTCGTCCGGTCCGGGAAGCCTCTCCGCTTCTGGCCGGAATTGTATCGCGAGGGGAGCCTCCGGTGTCAACGCCTGTTCGCTGCTGGATTTCGGGGGCGTAGGCGGGTTTGATGCCCGCGCCGACTGGAATCAGCCGCCGCCGCCGCGCCAAAGCCGCGAACGCTTATTCCACCGTTTCGTCAATGAACGGAAACTCCGACCGCATTTTCGTGCCGTAGTTATTGCCCCAGATGTCGATCGGGAACGTGACGACATCCGTGGCGGCCCAGAACAGGCGCACGCCCGAATACCAAACGCCTTGCCCAAGCCCTTTCACGGTTCCGCCAAAGGCATCGTAGTTCTGCACCTCGCGGTTGATTTCGATGGGGATTTCGGCGAGGCAGAAGGGCACATTGACCAGTCCGCGCCAGAGTTTGTGCGTAATGCGCGAGAAACGGCTGGTGCGGTAAAGCGGCCCGGCCGTCGAGACCTGCGGTGTCATCGCGAGAAACACCGCCAGAGCGATGACGCACAGCATCACGCGGATCATTCGCGCTTTCATAACGGCCTCCTGGGAAGGCAGGGTGGATTCGGAATGGGCTGCGCTCGTTTCGCGAAGAACAAAGAATGGGAAACAAGCCCGAATAGCACACGGGAAGCATCGCGCCTGAGCGCCACGAAAATGTCTAGGGAAATCCGCCGGGGGAATCAACGCCAAAATCCCGTTTGCAAAGAGTTCGCAGACGGCTCCCCCAAAACGCCTAAATACTCTCTCAAAATATGAGGCGTGGCCATCCTGGCCATGATTCTCTCGCGCCGCGGCAAAGGTGCCTGCCGCACCTCTATAAATCCTACCCTATCCGCTTCTTGAACCGCAGGCCGCTCAAGATAATCAGCCCGAACGCAAATGCACAAAGCACAAGCGTCTGCGGCCACAATGCCCACATCCCCGCGCCGCGCAAAATAATCCCGCGCAGGATCTGCACATAATACGTGACGGGAATCAGGCAGGAAAGGGCGTAAATCGGCAGCGGCATCGTCTCGCGCGGAAACGCAAACCCGGAAAGCAGCACCGAAGGCAGCATCACCAGCAACCCCATCTGCATGGCCTGCGCCTGGTTGACGGCGATCGTGGAAATCAATATCCCCAGCGCCAGCGACGGGATCAAAAAAAGCACCGAAAGCGCCAGCAGCAAAAACACATCGCCCTCGATGTGCACGCCGAACACATACCGCATCATCAAGAGGACCAGCAGCGTCTGGACGATCCCGATCACGGCGTAAGGGACGAGTTTGCCGAGGATCAGCCCGCCGCGCGAAACGGGCGTGACGGCGAGTTGTTCCAGGGTTCCGCGCTCGCGTTCGCGCACAATGGCAAAGGCGGTCAAAAACACCGTGACCAGCTGCAAAATAATCCCGACCAGTCCCGGCACGTAAAAGTGCGCGCTGATGAGGTCGGGATTGAAGAGCACGCGCGGGCGCACGTCGAGCGCCAGCGTATCAAGCGTCAGGCCGTTGCCGAGAAGCGACTGCACGAGGCCGATCAGGCGCGAGGTTTGGACGGCGTTTGTGGCGACGGTCGAATCCGAACCGTCGATGAGCATCTGGATTTGGGCGGGGCGTCCGTGGATGAGGTTGGCGCTCAGATCGGGCGGGATGATGACGCCAACCTTGGCGTGACCGGCGACGATGGTTTCGCGCACCTCGCGCGCGCTCCAGACCTCGCGCACGATGTTGAACGTGCCTGTGTTGGACAGGCGCTCGACGATGCGGCGGCTCTGGGCGCTGCGATCCATGTCCATCACCACCGTTGGGATGTGCTGGATGTCGAGGTCGATGGCGAATCCGAAGATGATGGTCTGGAGGACGGGAATAAGGAAGACGATCCGTGTGGCCGGGTCGCGGCGCACCTGAAGCATTTCCTTATAGATGATGGCCCAGAATCCGCGGAACATGGCTTATCCGGCCTCCTGCGCGGTCTGAGAGCCTATCCGAAAACCTCCGGTGGCTTGGACGTCTCGTCCAAGATTCTCTTCCAGGTTTTCGGATAGGCTCTGAGAAAAGCGGAGTGGGAAGTTCGTGATTTGAAGAAGGCGAAATGGGCGGCGACCGTGGTGGTGACGAAGACGAGAGTGGGAGCCGCGGCGGCAAGGCTGGAAAATGGCCCGTTCAGGCGGATGCGTCATGAAGCGAATACCCCCAGAGCGCAGTCTTTTTCGTGAGCCAGAATTGCACGCCCGCCAGCGCCGGAATCGCGAGCGTCACGACGGCAATCCGCCCCGCCGCCCGCGCGCCCAGCCAATCCAGCCCCGCCAGCGACAGCACGTGGCGGAGCGTGTGCGTATCCAGGCAAAGGGCCAGCAACCCCATCGCCAGCGAGAGAATTCCCGTCACGGCGGCCGTGAATAGTGCAGTTCGAAAAATGAATCGCCGCGCGGCGGATTCGCCATCGCCGGCGTGGAACTCGCGCCGCCCCGCATACAATCCCGCAAACACTCCCAGCGCGAGAACTCCCAGCGGCAATCCCATGAAAAATCCGAGAGCAACAACGGCCAGGAGCAAATACAGAATAACCGGCCCACGAATTCGGCAGGCGAAAAAGGCGGAACTCCACGCCCGGCGCCGCCAGGCCACCAGCGCCAATCCCGCCGCCAATCCGGCAAAGGCGCACGCCGCGATGGGCCATTCGGGTTTCGTGGCGGTGAACGCCAATACAATCGTCGCGCTGCCCCACCAGCCCGCCACAAAAAACAAAAGCGGAATCGCCCCGATCAGGATGCTCCATTTGAGAAATGAATCGACGGCGGCGCGCATGGTCATTTTTTCCCCCCAGAGGCCGCGGCCGCCGCATTGTTTTCCGCCGCGCGCAGCGCCGTGTGGCGGCGGGTGAGCATCACAAACACGTCTTCGAGCGACGGCTCGATGGGACGCACCTCGTGGCACGCGATTTTCGCCGCCGCGAGCGCCGCGCGGATTTCCGGTTCGCCCGTGCTTTCGCCTGCGAGCAGGTGAATCGCCTGCCCGAACAGCGTCGCATCCGCCACGCCCGCCACTTGCCGCAGACGGTGCAGCGCGACGGTCGGGGCGTCGCAATCGACCTCGAAGCGCCGGTGGCCGGGCGGTGTGATTTCGGGCATTTGCTTTAGATCGGAAGGAATTCCGCAGGCGATCAGACGCGACAGATAAATGTAACCAACCTTCGTGCAGCGTTCGGCCTCGTCCATGTAATGCGTGGTGACAAAAAGCGTTGTTCCCTCGCCGGAAAGCCGGAAAAGCAAATCCCACAAATCGCGCCGCGCTACGGGGTCGATGCCCGCCGTTGGCTCGTCGAGGAAGATGATCCGCGGCTCGTGGAGAAGCGCGCACGCGACCGCGAGCCGCTGCTTCCATCCGCCCGACAGGCGCCCAGTCAACCGCCCCATGTAAGGGCCGATGCCCACAAGGTCGATAACCTCGCCGCGCCGCCGCCGCAGCGCCTCGCCCCGCAAACCGTATATGCGGCCAAAGAAAAGCACGTTTTCATCGACGGTCAGGTCTTCGTAGAGGCTGAACTTTTGCGACGTGTATCCGATGCGGGTTTTCACTGCTTCGGGGTTGCGGACCACGTCCACGCCGTCCACGCTCGCCTGCCCTGTCGTGGGCGCAAGCAAGCCGCAGAGCATCCGGATCACGGTCGATTTCCCCGAGCCGTTCGGGCCAAGGAACCCGAAAATCTCACCGCGCGCGATGTCGAAACTCACCGAATCCACAGCGGTGAACGCGCCAAACCGGCGGGTCAGCCCATCGACGGCGATGATCGGATCGTGCCCATTTCCGGCGGAACTCATGGCGCTGCCTTCTCCGCGCCGCTGGGAATATCCACATCGGCGAACATGCCCGAGCGCAATTCGCCGCCCCGTTCGACAATATCGACCTTCATCTCGAAGACCAGTTCGGCGCGTTTCTCGCTCGTTTGCACGTTGCGCGGGGTGAACTCGGCCTCGGACTGCACGCGCCGCACGACGCCCGGAAACACTTGTCCCGGAAAGGAATCCACGCGCACGCCGACTTTCATGCCAGGCCGCACGCGCCCGAGGCGGTTTTCCGGCACATAGCAGCGCACCCAGGGCGATTGCTTGCGGTTGAGAACGGCGGCCGTTTCGCCCGCGCGAATCAAATCGCCCGGATGCAAATCGAGTGTTTCCACCACGCAATCCTCGGGGGCGAGAATGCGCGTTTCCGCCAGTTGGGATTCGAGGCGCGCCACATTGGCGCGGGCGGCTTCAAGAGCGGCGCGCTGCGCGGCGATTTCCTCGGGGCGCGGGCCATTGCGGAGGCGTTCGAGATCCGCCTCAGCCTGCGCGAGCGCCGCCTGCGCCATGGCGATTTCCTCAGGCCGCGAACCGCTTTTCACAAGCGCCACGCGTTCGCCGGCCACCTGCAAACTCGCCTGCGCGGTTTCATGCGCCGAACGTTTGATGTCGAGCTGGCTCTGGTCGATTGTGCCATCCTTGAATAGCGATTCGGCGCGTTCAAATTCCTTTTGCGCGAGCTCGGCGCGGCTTTTCGCCGATTTGAATTCCGCCTCGGCCTCGCGCACCTCCTCCTCGCGAAAACCCTTGCGGCGCAATTGAAGTTCCGCGCGGCGCGCCTCGGCGGAGGCTTCGGCCCGGCGGATGTCTTCCGCGCGCGACCCGGCCAGGAGAAGATCGAGTTGCGCCTGCGCTTGCGCCACTGACGCCTTCGCCTGCGCCATTTGCGCATCGAGTTCCGTGCGTTCGAGTTCGATGATCGCCTCGCCGCCTTTTGCCGAATCGCCTTCGTCGAAGGCCACTTTCTCAACGCGCCCGCCGATCTTCGATCCCACGCGGATCGTATCTACCTCGACGCGCCCGCTCACCACCAGGTCTTTCGAGTCGCTCCCGCACCCGGCGGCGGCCAGGCAAAGCAACGCGGCGGCAAGCGGCGCAAATGTCCTTGCGAGAATTCGCGCCGATTTTTTCGCGGCGGGCGATTCGTTACGCTCCGCTCGAACCCATTTTGTTTCTCGATTGCTCATCATCGTTCCAGCCAAGGTCCCAGGTTGTCATCGCCGCCCCCATTCCCTGCCTCCGAGACTATCAGCGCAATGCGCCCGCGCCGGGGTCAACCGCATTTCGACAATTGCTGGGAGACGGGCCAAATTTAACAACATCATGGATTGAAATAGAAATACCGCCGCGATTGCCCTACTGGCGCCGACTGGCCTCGACGTAGCGTTCGAGGCCGGCCAGATCGCGCACGACGCGGATGTCCTCAAATGCGTCCGTGGATTTGAGAATTTCCGCCACTTCGCTTCCCTGTCCCTCGCCGATTTCAAGCAGCATACGCGCGCCAGGCTTCATACGCGGCGGGGCATCGGCGGCCAGACGGCGGAACACTTCGAGTCCTCCCGCCCCGCCATCGAGCGCCCGGCGCGGATCGTGCTCGGCCACCTCGGGCATCAGGCCCGCGATGGCCTCCGAGGCAATGTAGGGCGGATTGGAAATCACGAGGTCAAACGGCCCTTCGGCCTCGGCAAAAAGGTCGCCGCGCAAAAACCGCACGCGCCCGCCCGCCCCGAGCGCCGAAGCGTTGTCGCGGGCCACGCGCAGGGTCTCCTCGCTGATTTCCGTGGCCGTGACGGCGGCGCGCGGGCATTCGAGCGCAACGGAAATGGCGATGCATCCGCTGCCGGTTCCGATGTCAATCACGCACGGCGCGCCGGACCCGCTATTTTCCGCATCCGCATTCATGACACTGGATTCGATTTTCACATCAGGCATTTCGGCGATCAGGGCCAGGGCGCGCTCGACCAGCCATTCCGTTTCGGGACGCGGCACAAACGCATCGCGCCCCACGCGGAAGGGGCGTCCGAAAAATTCGCGCTGCCCGACGATGCGCGCCACGGGTTCACGCGCTCCGCCGCGCCGCCGCAACGCATCGCGCATCTGTTCCTTTTCCGCCTCGTTCAGCGGACGGTCCCATTGCAGATAAAGTTTCAGCCGATCGCAGCCAAGCGCATGCGCCAGGAGGAGTTCGGCGTCGAGGCGCGGGGAATCCACTCCCTTATCCCGCAGAAACTCGGCGGATTTCGCTATGGCCTGACCGATTGTGAGCGGGGCAGATGGCATTGGCGTGGAATTACTGATCATGGCGTAAAGAATAGACAGGATTTACATGACAAGAAAGATGGAAAAGACCTTTCGCGCACAATCTTTTCACCTTATCCATCTTGTAAATCCTGTCTATTCTTTCTGTTCATTGAGCGGAGGGCGAAGCGGGCGGCGCAGGCGGTTTGGACTGGCCCCGGCGGCGCATTACCGCTTTGTGGACCCATACATATCCAGCGAATACCACGGCGCAACCGATCAGAATCCAGATCAGATTGTCGTGCAAAATCGCCTTCCCCTTGTGAACGAGGTCCGCGTATGTCATCGAGTTTTTCATCGAGACATGGCCGAAGTGATATCCAATCGCCGTCAGGATAATCACCCAGAATCCCGCTCCAAGCGCCGTGAAAAGCGTGAATCGCCCCAAACGCATCCGCGCCAATCCCGCGGGCAGCGAGATCAATTGGCGGATGGCCGGAATCAGGCGGCAGACAAACGTCGTGACTTCGCCATATTCGCGAAACACTTCTTCAGAGCGTTCGAGCGTTGCGGGCGAGAGGAAAAACCATTTGCCATATTTGTATAAAAACGGCCGCCCAAGCCACAGGGCGAGATAGTAATTCACATACGCCCCGGCCAGCGAACCCAGCACACCGCAGAACACCGCGAATATGGCCGATGCAACCGGCGGCCCGGGGAAGAGCTCGCCGCGCGCCGCGAGAAATCCGGCCGGGATCATCACGACCTCGCTCGGGAACGGAATAAACGAGCTCTCGATGGCCATGAAGATAAAAATCAGCAGCGGACCCCAAACGCGGGCCAGCTCCGCTGCTTTTTCCAGATGAAGGATGATTTGTTCGGTCACTCGCGCGCGCCTCCGGGATGACGGGTCTGTTCAAAAAAGATTTCAAGCGCCTGCACGGCGCTGCCCCTCCCGCTAATTTGCATTCTTCCCTTCGCATCCGTCCTCCGGCGGATGCGTCTGTGCAGTGTTCGCGATTATCAGAAGGGGTCAACGAGAAACGGCGCAATTTTACACAAAGCCGCAGTGGCCCAGGATCACGACAGATAATAGTTCCGCGCGGCTTGCGGTTCGGCGGAGGCGGCCAGACGCGGGGCTTCTTTCAATTCAGAATGCACAAACTGCACCCATCCGGCAAGGTGCTGCAAATGCGCTTCGTGTTCGAGCGCCTTGCGCCGGGTTTCCTTTTCGCGATGGGCCTTTTGGAGAACGTCGCGCACAAAATCGCCGTAAGAAGTCCGCTTCTTCCGCACGGAAAATCCCGGCATCGAGCGAATCCGATCCACTCGTTCGGAAACCTGCCCGGGCGAGGGGGGCCGCGGCAGAAGAGGAAATCCGCTCAGTTTCTCTGCGGCCAGGCGGCGCGACGGCTCCTCGCGGGAGTCTGTCATGAACACAATCTGGATATGCGACAGGCGTGGATTGCTTCGCAGCATCTGAAGCACCTGCAAGCCGTCCCACGCATTCATCGAGATCGGGCATAAAATAATATCCGGCTGGAACCGGGCGATGTGTTCGATGGCTTCGAGCGGGTCTTCGAGAGGCATGAATTCGCCCTTGCCCTTCACCCCTTCGGCCAGTGGCACAAGTTCGTGGCTGTCGGAATCGACCACCATAATGCGGGGAGGCGTTCCGGGTTTTGCCTGCGTGTCGCCTGGAGATGAAGGGGGAGAAAGAGGAGGAGAAGGCGCGGCTGGCGGGGTGGCCGCTTGGGGCGCAGGCGGGAGCGCATGGGAAGTATGGGGAGCGGGGGCAGGGACGGGCGCGGGTCTCGACGCCTGCCGTAGAGAAGCGTGGACCAGAGATTTCGCGACCGGCGCAGGCGGAGACGGAGGCAGAGGCGAAGGCGGCAGAGGCGAAGGCGCAGCAGGAGCTGTCTGCATAGATTTGGCAGGCGCAGCGGGCGCGGGAGGCAAAGGCGGCTTCGGAGGTTGGAGGAAAGGCTGCGACGCCGGACGCGGCGCGGGCTGCGAATGGACAGGGGCGGGAGCCGGGGCATGGGCTTGGTCATGCGAAGGCACAACACGTTCGATGCCCGGCGAAGATTCATCACGGCGGCGTTCCCGCCGCGCCTCCTCAGCAGACTCGCGCGCAAGGTCCCGCAAAGCGCCCGGCCCAGCCACGGCGGATTCGCGCGCCACGCGCCCATAATGGGGCTGGGGAGGGGGCGGTTCGCCGGGCATGTCTTCGGCGTAGGTGATCGGACGTTTCTTTTCTCGAGGCGGAAGAGCGGCAGGCGGCGCGGGAGGCAGCACAGCGGGGAGAGGATGAGGCGGATGAGGAGCGTGCGCCAAGTGGGACGCCGGAGGAGGAGGCATCGCAGGCGCATGAGGCACCGGAGGAGGCGGCAAAGGTGGCTGTGGCGCCGGCGCTTCCGCCTCATGCCCGGTTTCTGCGGTTTCGCGGCCGGATTCGGCGGTTTCACATCCGGGTTCGCCCGCGCCGCGCCCGAAAACGCGCCGCCGTTTTCCTTTGGACTCCGGATGCAACCCCGGAGATGTGGTGGGCCCTTCGGCGGAGGAGGATTCCGCGGCTGGCAATGGCGCGCGCGATGGCGGGGCAAACGCGGCGGGAGCGGGCGCCTCAGGCGAAATGGCTGGCTCGTGCGCAGCAGCGGCAGCCTGGCCTGCTCGGATTTCCGCCGCCGTTTCTTCTGCTGCTTCAACGTCCACCACCGTGTCCGGCTCCGAAGGCATCACCGGCATGGGCGCGGCTGACAAATCGGGGCGCGGAGTGGGGATGTCGGCAATGTCGTCGGCCACGCGCAAGGGCGTCGCGTCCACGATTCTCAGCTCATCCACCGAGAATGTTTTCGGGCAGGGCGGAAGAGCGCGTTTTTTGAAATGCTCGTCAATAAGCTGGGTCAGTTGCTGCGTATCGAGCGGCTTTTCCAGATACACCGTTGCGCCGCTGGCGTAAGCCTGTTCATAAGTTTCTTTGTCTCCGTAGCCGCTAAAGAAAAACACAGGCAGGTCGTGGAATTGCGGATGGCGACGGATGCCCGCGCAGCATTGAAAGCCGTTCATGATGGGCATTTTAACATCGACCAGCATGAGGTCCGGCTCGTAGCGCTCGACTTTTTCCAAGGCGTCCAGGCCGTTTTCCGCCTCGACCGCTTCGAAAACCGGATGCAGCAGGTTGACCAAAATGAACCGGATGTCCGGATCATCATCGACGATCATGATGCGGTATTTCATAGCGCGCGACCTCGTGCGCCGCCGTGGCGCCCCCCCCTTCGCGGACGGCCTGTTGCGTTCGCGGATAGGCGGCATCGCGGACGTGGCGTTGCGTCCGCCATCCGCTGCTTAATCATTCCACCACACCCGCCGCTGCTCTTCAACCTTCGATTCAGAGGGGAAATACGCCTAACGCATTCCCATAAGCAGGCGCGAAACAGAGGACCGGGAAAGTGTGACCAGGTCCGCAATGTCTGTAATCCCGTCGGCGTTGGGGTCCATGCGGGCGTAGTCCTCGGCGATGGGCGTAAAGGTTCCGAGCATCGAGCCTTCGATCAGGGCTTTCTGGGGCGGTGGAAATCGCACCGTGGCCGAGCTGTCGAACGTGCTGGGAATTTCATTGCCTGGCGCATCGATCAAAGGAGGCTGGCCCGGCGCGACAACCACTCTGACGCCATGGCCCAGCGCAGGCTGGCTTTTCACCGTAAATGTAAGCCGAACCAGGATCAGGTTGTATTTGGTGTTGTTTATGTTGCCTGTAAAATTGGAAACATTCCGATAGGTGTTCGTTCCAGATCCCGCCACAGGCCCCATGCTTGGCGGAATGCCGCCCAATTCCACATCGGCAGCCTTGTCAAAGCTGACCGAATTCGCATCGTAATAAGCGCGGACAAAATAACTGCGGACGGGCGCGATGGTGTTGTTGCGGACCGCCACGTCGATTGTGAATGTTGTGCCGGGAGCGTAGGGATTCCCGACGAGATTTGTGGAATAGATTTGCGCGGCGTCTGCGGCGGAAACGGCGGCGGATTGGGCCGCGGCGGCGGATTGCTTCGCTTCGCGGCGGGCCTGGGCGCGAGACTCGCGCAACTGGCGCGCCTTGTCTGGCGTCCAGGCGCGGTCAGGAACATGGGAAGTTCGCTGGCGGCGCGCGGCGGCGGCGGCGGCCCGCATCGCGGCGGCCGACGTCGTCGCGGCATCTCCAAACCGGGCAGCGCCAGCGGAGGGCGCAAGAGTAACACCTGGAATTGCTACGGAGGCGGGAGTAGGCGTCGGAATGGACGCCGCGGCAGAATGCGTTCCGGCGGCGAGCAACATAGCCATCGCAACCAGCGCGAAAAGCGAGATGCGACCTGCTGCTGTTTTGACACAACAATTTCGAAGGTTCATAGGAGTGGATGAATTTTCCTGATTTGAAATTTGGCGCGGTTGACCGAAGCAGGCGATCGCGTATGCTTTAATGGCAATTTTTAAGCGAGCGATGGGGTTGAGACTGAGCGGCCCCGTTACCATCCCGCGCCACAGTATTAAGTAACCAGCCTCCGCGCCGCCATCAATCAAAACCATTCCGCCCAATGGGGCCAAACGGCGGATTCCTTTCTCTTCCTCCCCAATTAACACCTCGGGCAAACGCCCTTATTTGCCCGGCCTTGCTGGCGTCCGTTTTCTGCAGCCCCGCGTGGCGCGCGCATTTGCCGCTAATACAACATCCAGCACGAACCGGCGGACGCTCGGGTGTTTTTCAGTTCGAGCAATTTCTGATACACGAGCGAATAAATCACACGATGCCCCACCGTGATGGGATGAATATCGAAGGATGCAATGGGTATTCGAAAATACTCGGGCAATTGATGCGCCGCGTCGCCCAAGGACTCGCCATAGGCGTGGTGGAAAAAAGCGTCGTAGATGGAAATCCAATGCGCGCCCTTTTGTTCGGCCACCTGGCGAATGACTTCGTTTCCCTGAATCGCAGCAGGAGAAAGGCCCCGGTAGGAGGCAAGCAACGCGGGCAGATTGGCGCTGTATCCGTCGGCCAGATCATAATACCCGACAACGAGAATCTCCGGACGCGGCGTGGCGGCCTGAAGGCGGTCGAGAATCGTCTCCAGATTAGCGCGATAGGCGGCAATCTCAGCGGCGGTGATTTGCCCATCCGCGCCAAAGGCGATGAAATCGTTGCCGCCGATCATCACCACAACCAGATCGGGATGATGATTGAGAACAGTGGTCATATATGCTGACGCGGACGCGGCCCAGTCCGATGCCTTCGAGCCAATCACGGCGCTGTTATTTTGGACGATGCCGGGCCAAAGAGAGTTGATCGTTTCCGCCACGGGCGCCGGAAAAGAACCGCCCCCCTGGCCAAAAAGAATGTGAACCCATCCATAGCGATTATAGGGGACATAGTAGTCCGGATTCACGCCCGCCGATACGCTATCGCCCACGACGTCGAAAACGGCGTATTCCTTCGCCCAAAGACTTGAAAAAGCCATGTACTGAAATGCAATGGCCATCGCCAAGAGCATTATTGGCGATGATGAATGCTTATTTTTCATCGTGAGATTTCCTTTTCCGGCTTCAGAATCAACGGTGATTCAGATGGACGCTCCCGGGCGGCCAAAGATTTTTATCATTCGCCCCGCGATTTATCGCGGGGATTTCGAGGAAGACTTTTTTGAAAACCGTTTCAACGGTTTTTCGTGGCGCCGCATGGGAAACCGTTGAAACGGTTCAAAGTGTGTTGCTTGTATTCGCACCCCGCGATAAATCGCGGGGCGAATGATAGGAGACTGGGGGGCAGCGCGAAAATGCTCTTTGCGCCTGTCCCAAATTCAAAGACTCTATCGCATTGCATACTCACGGTTCTTCCGCCAGAACAATAGTGACCTTGCCTGGCGTATGGCGTTGCAGGTTCACCGCAAATCCGCCGCCTGCCACGGGGCGGATCGTATAGCATTCCTCGTCCGGATCAAGAGAATCACGCAACGGCAAGGACGTTTGGCCGCAGCGGATTTCCCTGGGACGCGCGCATAGTTTCAGCAGATCGCGCGAGGTGGCGTCGAACGTCTCGTATTCGATTTTGTCCTTTGCATAGTGGATGGACCGCACGACAGACGAACTTCGCAAAAGGTGATCCTCGCGCGCGGGCGCCCACTCGGGAACCGAAGCCATTCCGCGCAAAAAGTGGCGCATGTAGTCGCCATAGCCGTCCGAGAACCAATAGCCCGTGCCCTCATCGAGGCTCGTTTTCACCAAGCCGTCTTCGCGGCAGGCATAAGTCGCCCAGTTGAACGAACGAAACGCCCGCTCCTTGGCGATTTCGTCGCCCGTGCATTCATACCAAAGCGCCTGCACCGAGGCATAACGCGCCGTGTGGCTCGCCATTTTATCCATGTCGTTGATCTGCTCGCTCAGCGCCTCCGCGCCCCATTGCACGCCCTTTTCCGGCAGGCCTGCCATCGTCACCGAGTCGATGGCGAAATGGCTCCGCACCCACGCGATCATGCCCGCCGCGTGCTCCCGCCATTCGGGATCGCATTCGGGATGCTCCATCAAATAGCGCGCTGTTTCCATCGGGCTGTATTGGTTAATGTTCGTGCGGTAATCGGGATAAATGTAGATGTCTTCGAAATACTGCGCCCAGACGTTGTTTTGCACGGGATACTTCATGAGCCATGCCCAGGCTATTTCGCGCGCGCGAGAGCAGGCGTCCACATCGCCCGCGCGCAGGCGAATCATCTCATCGAGCAACTGAATGGGGCCAATGACGTTCGACGTGTAATTCTCGCGGAAGATCGTCCCTGTGCGCGCATCGACGCGGAAGGGCCAGGGCGAGCGCGCCTCGTCGCCTTCGCGGACGTGGCGGGCCAGCGCATCGGCGCAATGACGCGCGGCGTCGAGATACTTTCCCTCAAGGCTGAACTCGTAAAAACGCAGATACGCCAGGCCGAGTTCGCCCACTTTGTCCGGTTCGATGAACCCGACGCCATCGCCGCGCCCGAGAAACGCCTCGCCCTGATTGTATCGCGTGTCGGTTGCGCCGCGGTAGCGCGGATCGGCGGCGTCGGCGCTCGCGTAAGGCACAAGCGCCCAGGCGTCGGTGGCGTCTGTGCTGCCTTGCGCGATGTGATGATCGAGAATCCCGCGAATGAGCGGCATGATCTCGGGATCGCCGCTGTAGGCGTAATACAGCACCGCCGTGTCCGTGAGCATAGCGAAGAGGCTTGCGGGATTGTGCGTCCATTCGCGCCCGGAAAACATCGTATGATGCGGGTCGTTCGGACCCCAGAAAACCGGATATGTAATATATGTCTTATATCCGTTTGGCTGGACGGGGATTTTTTTGAACACGTCCCAGGCGCGGCAAACCACGTCGCCGTAAGGCGAATCGGTCTGCGGCCAGGCGAGAAGTTTCCCCTGCGCATCGAGGCGCACTTCATGCCAGAGATGGCGCTCCCCGGAGGACTTGGGCACGGACGCCGCGCACGAACATAAGAATAACGGAATCATTACAACCACCCATCGCGCCATAATGCTAATTCCTTGCCATAACATGGATATTATCATTTTCTGATTGTTGCGCATCGCGTCTGTGCCTAGCGTCATGCGGCTGGCCGCAAGGCCCGCCCAGAGCATCGAACACAACAGGAACCCCCACAGCATGGCAAAAGAGTTTTCGGACCAATATCCCCTCGTGGAAGCGGGAGAATTCACGCGGCTTTACAACCCGGCCGACGGCGAAACCGAGCCGTGGTGCATCAACGACCACTGTTTCATCCAGGGGCCGGACGGCCTTTGGCACATATTCGGCATAACGCATATCGAGCCGTTCACATGGTCGGACGATCCGGCGCGCAATCTCGCGCACGCCACCGCCGCGCGCCTGACGCAAACGCCGTGGACAAAGCAGCCGTTTGCCCTCGCGGCCGATCCCGCGTGGAACGACATTCATTTGTGGGCGCCTCATATTCTCCGCCACGAAGGCCTGTTTTACATGTTCGTCTGCGTGGGCGACGACGACCATTCGCGCTATAAAATCCACCTGATTACCTCGCCGGACCTGAAAACCTGGACACGGCATCCCGAGAATCCGATGGTGGTTGATGGATTTGACGCGCGCGATCCATGCGTCGTTCGCGTGGGAGATGAGTGGGTCCTTTACTACACCGCCACGTCGGAGCCGGCGGGCGGAAATCACATCGTGGCCTGCCAAACAAGCCGCGATCTCGTTCACTGGAGCGGACAGCGGCGCGTGGTTTATACCGATCCGGAGACGGGGACGTTTGGCGGCCCAACCGAGTCGCCTTTCATCGTGAATCGCGGCGATCTTTACTACCTCTTCATCTGCAACAACGACCGGCGCGGCGGTTACCGGCAGACAGACGCCTACGTGAGCCGCGATCCGTTTCATTGGGATCGCACGGCGCTCGCGGGCGTCATTCCCGCCCATGCGTGCGAGGTTGTGCGCGATGTCGATGGCGCTTGGTATATCAGCCATTGCGGTTGGTTTCAGGGGGGCGTGTATCTCGCGCCGCTGCGCTGGAATGACGGCCGCGGCTAGGGATGCGGGATATTAACCACCAAGGCACAAAGGCACGAAGAAAACAGAGGATTTTTTCTTTCTTCTTTGTGTCTTCGTGTCTTTGTGGTGAATTTCCAAGATACTCCTACGTCCATCTCCTCTTTACAATAATCAGCGTGTAGGTATCGACCGGCACGCTGAATTCCAGCTCGTTGGATTTATACTGCGCCTTGGGTTCGATGAAATCGCCGTAATTCTCGAAGTCCGGCGAGAAGGCCCGCACGCGGAATTCCTCGGAAAACCCGGGTGTGTTTATATGGATAGTGACTTTTTCCTGCGGCGTGGGGCGCGGGCGGGGTTTGTAGGTTTCCGCCGTCGTGCCGCGATAATTAAACAGGTGCAGATAAATCACATCCGGGTTCGATAGCGGCGAGCGCGCCACCAGATGCAACTGGTCATCGGCTGCGAAATTCCCATACGTTGTCGGCACATCCACCACCTTCACGGAATCGGCCAGCGGATATGGAATTACATCGCGCGAGTTATACACATGCTCGAATTGCGTTTGGAATCCCCAGGTTTTCGCGTGGTCCTTAAACGCCTCTGGGAAGTGTTTGATGCGCCATTCGAGGCAGTTGCGCGGCGATTGCTGCTGGCAGACAAGGCGCGATTCGCTGCTGATGCACTCGAACAGCAACTGCCGGAAAATATAGGTGCGCTGCGGGTCGTTATAAACATTCGCGGGATCCGTGATGGCCGATTGCTGCCCCGAGCGCTTGTCCGGATGCACCTGCCCGAACGAAATTGTCGCCGAGCCAAATTGCACCTCAGGCCGTTCCTCGACCAGTTTCCGCATAAACCGCACATAGTCCTGCGTGCGCGGCGGCATGGGATATTCGATCCAGAAGATGTCGCTGTGATATGTGGCGTATCCGTTAATCATCAAGACTGGCGGGGCGATATTTGAGCGCTGCTCCGCCCATTTTTTCCGCAGCATGTCGAGCGAATAGGGGATGTGCGCGCCGCCATAAGAGTTATCCCACCACATAAGATATGTGTTATAATATATTGACGCGCGGAAAATTTCCTCAATGGCATATTCGAGCCAGCTCGTTGCGCCATGCAGGTCCCATTTGGACATCTTCAATTCTTCTGGCGTCAGCGGGTGGCGGTAATTGGGATCGAGGTTCATCAGCCACGCACCCGCATAATAACCATGCGGATTGTTGTGGTCGATCCAGGGGAAATCCTTGTCGAAGTAATCGAGGCGGGCGCCTTTGTGTTCGGTCCAGGGCATCATATAGATGCCGTGGCGCGGACCTTCCGTGTAGAGGTATTTGATGCGGTCGAGACTGAAGAGCCAGAAAGCGTCGGCGTGGTAGGCGCTCTTTCCCCAGAACTTGCGATTTCCCTCTTCCCAGCAGGTAATATGGCCGCGGTCCTCTTCGACCGACACCTGCGCGACGTTCTGAAAGCAATCGTAAAGCGAGTCGATCATCTCCTTCGGATCGCCACCAACCGGGATCGGGTCCCAGAAGTCCATGTCCGTGTGCCCGTCGCCAATCAAGGCCTTGTGCGGGAGTTTTTTCTCGACGTTGGCGTAGGTTTCGCCCGCATAGCGGAAGTTTGTGCGCAGATCGTTCGTCACATCGAAAGGCCGCTGCGCCAGCGCAAGAACGCGCCCGGTGGCGGGATCGAGCACGCGCGCCTGCGCCAGAAAACCCGACATGCGATTGATCTGGAGCGGGAAAACCGCTTTTGTTTCCAGCGATTTCGGCCGCGGCACAAGCGTGATCTCTTCGGCGCGCGAACCATACACGCGGTCGTCCACAAGTTCATGAATTGTGAGTTCGAGAATCGCTTTTCGAGGGGCAGTGCCGCCAAAGGCAATTTCGGCCGACAACTCAACGTTGGGCGACAGGGTCAGGTAAGTCACTTTGTCTGTGCGCAAAATGCAAGTGACGGAGGATTCAAGGTCCGCCTGCGCCAATTCCGTTCCCGGTCTTACCGCCGTGCCCGGCTTCGCCGCTGTGCCCAGCCCAGAACCAGGCGCCGCCGCGCAAGACACAGCGCTCCACAACAATACCATGCCGCATACCGGCAGTGCCATCCGGTGAAACAGAATCCTCATCACAAAGCCTCTTTATGGTTTAATTTCCGACAGGTATCAGTCGGACAGGCCATTATTTCCCCAATACAGCGGCGCCAGATGCAGTCCGCCGCGCCCCCATCCGCAATGCGTCACATACCATTTGCCATCCACGTCGCGAATCACTTCCGCCGCGTGCGAATGAATGGAGCCCGCCCGGTTCGCGCGGTCCCAGTGGAATGGATCGCGGCTGCGATACACGTCCGTGGCATCGTAGCCGTTGAAGCGGTCGTTGTTGCAGATGAACAGGAAAAACTCATCCCCGCGCTGCACGATAAAAGGCGACTCCGTCGAGCCGCCGGCCGTTCCCTTTTCCACATCGAGAAACACCACCTGCCGCTCGCCCCAATGAATGAGGTCCTTGCTCGTGCGGCAGGCCACGATATGATTGCCTCCATTGGGGTCGTTCGTCGCCGTATAATACATGATCCACTCGCCGCCGTGGCGCATCAGGAACGGATCGCGCGCATCATATCCATCCACGACCATTGGATTCTCGGGGTGGCGCGTCCAGGTCCAGAGGTCCGGCGAAGTCAGCAGGTGGATTTTGTAGCGGCTGTGATCGTGGTCGCCGACGCAAACATACATATAATAAAGGTTTTCGTGGCGGATCACACAGGGCGCCCAAAGATGCATTTCTCCCCAGCGTTCCAGGTCGGCCGTGATGGCGTGAGGATGTTTTTCCCAAGGCGTTTGCGTCAGGCTGCGCGCCGTGGCGTGCGCCAGGCTTTTTTCATCCATCGGGGCAAGGGGTTCGGCGTGCGTGATGCCAAACATGTGCCAGATGCCTTCGTGGTCGCGGATGATGCAATGGTCATTGATATACCACGGCTCATTTTCCCCCACGCTCGGATCGTATATTCTTTTGTATTCTCCAGCGCGAAGCGAAAGCGGCGCGCCTGCGGATTTTTCAATAGCCAGTGCATCTGCGGATTTCATCAACGGTCTCCAACAACTGAAGGTAGATTTGGTCTATCGGACGTTTCGCTTTGACTCGCCGTAATAAGCGCCGCCATGCCGCCACGCATGGCCGGGGTCGCAATCGAGGCTTCTTTCTCGGGCGAAAATGCGGCCTCTGACGACTCGATCACTTCGCCCTTCGCGGTGTCCCACCATTCGATTTTGTAGCGGCCATCAGGCATTTTGGGAAGCGTGACACGCCCTTTGAACACGGGGGGATTGTCAGTGTGAATCCCCGGGTCCTGAAATACCCATAGCGCAACGGCGTCGCTGTCCTGAACCGCCAGGACTTTGGGCATCGGATTGAGCGTCTCGCCGTCCGCAAGCGGCGCAAAGGCGGCCTTTGCGGGTTTGAACGCGCGCGTTTCGTAGCGGGCCGTGTCGATAAAACGGCGCAGGGCGCGATATTGCGGGTAAAAATTCAGACGCTCCGTAACGTCCCACGCCCACATCTGACCCGCGCCTGCCGCGCCGGAAAAAAGCGACGCCCAGAGCATCGAACGCATATAGCGGCCGTCGGCTTTGGCCGGATCGTCAATGCGGTGATCGCCGATTTCGCCATAAAACACGGGGCGGTTGAAACCCGATATGTCCTGCGAAAACCGGCTCACGGCCTCGATCATATCCGGGCGGTAGGCGTGCAACTGATAATAGTCCATTGATTCCCAGATGGGGCTGCTGGCGGGGATGCTGCTCGTGGTGATGAGATGCTGGAAGGGATCGGTGCTGCGCAGATACGCGGCCATTTCGTTGTGCCAGGCCGCAACGGCATCCGCCCCGAATCCGATGTCAAATCCTGGGAAAACGCCGTTTTTAATGCTGCCGAGCACCGACTCGATGTCGGCGGGCGTGAAGTTGCTTTTCTTGCCGCGCATGGCGAGCCTTGTCAGCGCGATGGTGGCTTTGCCAATAACCTCCGCATCCACCTTGCCCGCCTTTTCATAGGAGCGCCAGACCTCAACCAATTCGCGGCCGAGATAGCCGTCCGTGAATTCGACCTCGTTGAATAGCTCCCAGGCCATAATGGAAGGCGAATATCCCCAGCGCGCGATGATGTAGCGGTATTTGCGCTGGGTCAGGCGCCGCGCCGTCTCATTCGTGAAGAAATCCTCGGCGCGATTGAGAAATCCGCCGTTCGCCACGTTCCAGGGATTGAACTGCCAGTTCGGATTTACGAACGTGCTGTATTGGCCGTGATATTGCAGAACCATCTGCAGCCGGATGCCGTGCGCGTCCGCCGCTTCCACGACGCCGTCCCACGCCTTTGCTGTGGCGAGATTGAGCGTGCCGGACGTGGCCGCAGCGCCGCCTTCGGCTTCGAGTCCCTGGAAAGCAAACTGGGCCATCCACACGCGCGACCAATTCAGGCCGGCGCCGGCGAGCTTGCCCAGCCATTCGGGATAATCCGCCATGCGAACCCAGGCGAGATTCTGGCCGAAGGGAAAGTACGGAGCGCCGCTATCGAAAACAAATCGCTGAAACTGCGCCTCGGAACACTTCACGAATCCGGGGGCGGGGGGCGCGCCGGAGGCGGCAAATTCCAGCGGAGAAATCGACTCGAATTTCAGCGGCTGCGCCTGCTCCCGGTCCTCACCAAGGCAGAATCCCACCACGCGATGCATTCCCGGCGCGGTAGGAGTAAAACGAATTTTCCACGTGTGATCCCCGTCAAAGAACGCGGGAATCCGCACCGTCGCGCCGCGGCCGCCGTCTTTTCCTTCACCATTCCCTCCGGGCAGTTCCACGTCGCCCCACACGGCAGCCTCGAACGGATTGCCCCGAATCGAGGAAATGCGGACGGCGGCTTCGCACATAGGATAGGCTCCGCTGGCGCGCGGCCACAGAAATTGACGCGATTTCGTGTCCGTGCTGCGAGTCGTTGCCGTCTGAAGAACCGAGTGATTCATGGAATCGCTTTGCGCCTGCATCGCTGGCAGGGATTGAAGAATTGCGAAGAGAACCAAGACCGCCTGGGCGGCGCCGCGCGGGGGCATGCGGAACCCGTCTCGGGCGGAATTCATGGGTATTGCACCTCGATCGTGCAGGTCTCCCCCGCGCCCGCGAGGCGCGCGAAAACAGAAACAGGAATTACCGCATAGTCATTTGCGGCATCATAGCGGGCGGAAACAGGAACGTCGTTGATCGAAACGCGAAAAGGAGGCTTTCCCCAGCAGCGAATCCGCAACTCATCCGATGCGCCTGTGATGGATTCAAGAATGATTCTTTGCCGCCGAGCCGCTGCATCGTATTTGTTTTCTCGAACCTGGAAATTCTGCACGGGAATAATTGCCAGAGGCGCCGCGCCCGTGATCATCGCGGCCAGCGCGAGGGGCGCCGTGCCCATCGGTGAATACCATTCTTTCAAAACGCGCGTGTGATGCGTCGCGGAGCGATAGAAGGAATGCACTTCGTCAATGTCCTGATGGAAAAGCAGCGAACGAGCGATAATATGCGCCATCGTGCTGTCGTTGCCGTAGTAGTTTTTTGTATCGGCGCACAAGGCGTTGCCGTCGCACCAGTTCGGATGGAGTTCGGGCACAATCTCGAATATCCATTTGCGAAGCCGCAATTCATCGATGCCGAAATCGTGCAGGAACAACATGTCCGCGAGGTTGAAGATGTAAAATGCGTGCGTGACCAGGAAGAAATTGGGCGTATAGGGTCCGTCGCCCGTAATAAATTCGCTCCATGTGGCATCAGAGACAAAACGGAGTTCCGCCTTTTCGGGCGGAACGCGAAAGCCGCGCTGCACGATATAGTCGTGATCCGCGGCCCACTGGCACGAAAACCACGAGGCATAGAGGCTCATCATCTCGCGCGAAGACCGAATAACGGCATCGCGATACGTCTCTTCGTCGCCCACCGCCTTTGCCATGCGGGCCATCGCCAGCATTCCCTCCCAGGCAATTCGCGTGCCGTCGGAATTGGCTCCTTCGCCTGTCGTCATCGTCCAGGTGGACGAAATGGTCCAGTCGAAGACAATGCGGTAGTAGCGATAGAGTCCGCAGATGCGATTCCAATGCCGGCGCAGGAACTCCGTGTCGTCGCAGTAATAGGAATAACTCCAAAGCCCCTGCAGGATAAACCCGATGTCCCATTCCTTATCATAGGAGGCGTCGCGCGCCCAGAAACGATCGTCCATCAGATAGTATTGGCCGGTGAGGGGTTCTTTTTCGAGTTTGAGATTCGTGGTCTTCAGCGCGTTTTCGCAGACGGCCTGGCAGTAGGATGTGATCTTGTCGTCGCGCCCGAGGATGAGGCGGCTTGGCGCAAACACACGCAGCATCGCCACATCGCCCGACGTGTCCGAGACAAACCGCGCCGTAGCGAGGTTTTCGGGCAGGCTGCCCTTGAGCAGGCGCTCAAACTCCGAGGCCGCTTTGGACGCGCGGGAATTGCCGGTGACGCCGCAAAGCGTCATCATCTCGCGCGTGTAGCGCGGAATGGGAATCGTGTAGGAGGTTGTGTCGTCCTTCACTCCCCAGAGCGGACCCCAGAAGGTGTCCACGCCCGAGTAGGAGGCTCGCGCGTCCAGCGCCATCGGATAGCCATTCCGAACGGCCAGAAGCGCGACAGGCGGAAGTGGGGCAAACCGCTCAGGAGCCACCTCCCACTCGGACGCAAGCTTCACATAGTCAAATTGATCGCGAATCGAGACCTTGCCGGCGGCCTCGTCCACAAGAAAGTCCTGGCGCAAGGCGATTGGATATTCCTGCAATCGCGCCGCCCATGCGCGGCAATGCGCAACAACCTCGCGCGGAATCCCTCCGTGTTTGGCCCACTGCGCCGTTTCCTCGACAGCCAGCCGCCGGATTCCATAGAGCGGCATGGCCAGCGCGCGGCATGATTTTTTCTCATACCGCATCGCCAAATCCCAGGCGTCTTCCGTCGCGCTGCGCTGAAAAACCATTTTCTGGGGGCGTTTTTCGAGCACGAGCAAAATCGGAACATCGAACGCGCGCGCGCCGGTCCGGCCCGTGTGCCAGATCAGAATCCAGGGTTCCGACGGCACAGGCACCGCTGCGCCTTTGGCGGCTTTGACAGTGCGGATTTCCGCCGCGCCATCCGCGAACGATGCATACGTGCTGCCGCCGCGATCGGGGTCGTGCCAGAAATACGAGTCCGAATCGATTTCGTAAAGCGCGGCCGGGCACGCACGCGACATCGTGACCTTGAAGTGGAAATTTTCCCGAGTGGCCGTCGAAAACGCATCGCATGAATACGAAGCGCAGGTGGAATCAAGCAAATCCACGCGCGGTGGGCCTTTTGCTTTGCCTTCGGTCTGCATTCCCCCGAGCACAAACAAAGGAGGCTGCGTTTCAAAGCGGTCGAATCCAAACTGATGCTGGGGCAGCGTCAGCGCCTCGGACGCAAAGGTGAGAAAGCCGTTAAAGGTGCGGATATCGAGCGTATAGGAATGGCCGCGTTTTTCGAGATACGCCCCGAGCGCCCCCACTGGACGGGCCGGTCCGCGAAAATCCTGATCGATCGAGCGCGGCATGAAGTATCGCGGGTCCATCTCGGCCACCGAGCGGCCGATCATCGCCCCGGCCGCTGGCGGATGCTCGCCCGCATACAGAGTCACGGCAAAGACTTTCAGAAAGTCGTTCATAGGCAGGCGGATGCTCTCCAGGCGCCGCGCGGGGTCCACGCGAACCGATTGAAGGAAAATCTGCGGTATCCGCACGTCGATGGTCTTGCCGTAGAAGGCAAAGGGAAAAGTAATCGCGAGCGCGTCGCCTCGATGCGCGCCGCGCGACCAATCGCTGATGTCCAACGCCACGCTCGATGTCACGCCATCGGAGTAATGCAGTTCCAAATCGCCAATCTGATCGCCGAATTTCCCCGTGGCGAGGAAGTAAATCGCCGAATACGAATCCGCGGGGAATCCTTCGAGTTTCTGGCCGTTGCAGCGGATGTGGTTGTCGCGGCCATCATCAAGCGGCGGCATCCGGAAAGGAACACCATGAAATGATTTTTCCGGCGTTTTGGGGAAAAATTCGGCGGGCAGCGTCCGCGGTTCCCAATCGCCCGTGTGGAAATCGCCATCCGACGGATTGGCTCGCCAGGCCACGCCGTCCGAGTTGAACGCGTCTTCCAGATTCAAGACGACGAAATTGCCTTCGCGGCGGAATTGCACCGCGTGGGCTGCATCCAGAAGTTGCAGAGAGTCGATCCAGATCGTTCCCTTTTGCTCGCCCTGCCCGCCTTCCGCGCGCATGATCAGCGTGAGCGAAGCCAGGTCCTTCAGGTCGAGAACGCCGTCGCCACGGTTCCACGTAACGAGTTTGGCCCACTCGAAAGCCATGCGAACAGGATGCCACTCCGTGACATTTCCGTCCGCGCGCATTCTTGCGCCCAGGTTCCAGGTTTCGCCGTTCGATTCCTGAAGAACCAGGTCGAACCAAATCCGATGCGGTGCGTCGCCCTTGCACCAGAACTCGACACCCCACGGATCGGGAGGCATCTGGCGCGCCTCCACGGGGATCGGCTTGATATACAGGCCCGCATTCGAGGGCGGAAGCTTGTAGTTGATTTTGAGCGAGTGGCGTCCGGTGTGGGCCGCATCGGCCACAACCTCCGCATCTCCGCTGGCCGGCTGGAGGTTTTCATCGAATCCGATTTCATATTTCCCAGGCGGTTCGAAATCGCAAACCATCGAGGGGCCAGGAATGGCCAAGCCCCCTTGCGCGATGCCTGGCAGATTGGGATCGCAAGGCCCTGGACTCGCGTCTTTGGCCGACTTTATCGTCCGTCCACTGCCGGATAAAGCCAGTCCGGCGCCGGCATGGCATGACACCGCCAGGAGGCTCCCCAGAGAGAGCGCCACCCCCAGGAAAGTCCGGATCACCGCGCTTTCCTTTCGGTGGAGGCTTCCTGCCCATGCACAGCTCGGGCAATCCGCTCGAACCGTTTGACAAGGCCCGGTATCGAAAAACTCCGTTTGCCGTTGAGGTAAGACCGCACCTTGCCGTTGAACGGGCGGCTCCAGTGCTCGGGAACTCCGCGAGCGCCCACGACCGCGCCCACAAGGCTTCCCGCCGTGGCGGCCGTGCAGTCGTTGTCCAGCCCCATCGCCACTGTTTCCGCAAGCACGCGCGTCACGTCTGTGCCGCCAATCGCAATGCCGAAAATCGTCAGACAGGCATTGTTGATCGTATGCACGCAACTCATGCCCGGGAAATGTTCGTCCACAGCGGCGCGAGCCTGTTTGTAATTCTTGATTTTTGGCGCGGTCTGCAAAGCCCATCGGACCTCGCGCGCCAGACGGCAGCCGCGGGGAATTTCTGCGAGGCCAATCTCGAGCGCCTCGATCGGATCCGCAACGGCGAACGCGGCGGAAATGGCGGCGGCCCAGAACATCTCGCCATAAATGCCATTGCGCCTGTGGCTCAGGAAGGCATCGCGCCAAGCCAGTTCAGCGGCCCGTTCCGGCCAGCCCGGCGCTGCGTAGGCCCACGGATCAGCCCGAATCGCCGCCCCGATCCACTCGCAATATGGATTGTCGATCTCCCCCACCTTTTCCGCGGCGATGCCCTTTTTCAAATTCCGCAAGGCCACATCCTCGGCCGTGCAGGCAATGGGCAGATAGCGAACCCAGGCCTCGCCCGCCTGCGCGATCGTGAAGTCCGTCCCGTAATCCTCAAGTATTAGCAGTCCCAAAAGGGTATAGGCAATGTCGTCATCCACTGGCGCGCCGTTCATTCCCTTGCGCGTATATTCGTGAATTGTGCTCACGCCATAACGCACCGCGCCGGGTTCATACACATAACTCCAGTAATCCGCCGGGGGAAACGCGTCGCAGTTTTCCTTCGCCAGACGCTCCATTTTCTCGATGGGCCACATTTCAACGGGGGCGCCGAGCGTGCATCCAGCCATCCTCGCCAGAAGCGCGCCCTGGACTTTGTCTCGATATGCCGCCGAAGAAAACTGGGGCCAAAGCCTTCGCGTCTTTTTCCCTGGGCCGCGCGCCACTCCTGCGGCAGCGGGCCGCAGCGCGCGAATCGCCTCGAGCGCATCCGGTTCGCGGCGCTTGGCCGCCGGATTGGGAGGCAGTTGCTGGATTTCTTTTTTCGCCTGCTGGAGGCACTTCTCGACTCGCGCCAGAAGCGCAGAAAGCCCTTTGGCTTCCTGATCGCACTGCAAGCGCGCATGGTGATAAAGCTGATCGCCCAGGCCGTGGAAATCTGGAATAGAAAGATTGGACATGAATTGGATTCTCCGCGCAAAAACAGAATACGGAGACAAGGGCAAGACTCTTCCGAAATCCGCCATCGAGCCGCCGCCAGGGCGCGACCGATAATAATCGCGTCCTGGCGGCAATAGCGGGTCGGCATAGGGCCTAAGCGGTTTTATCTCGCATCGAGAAAACGGCAGGCGTTTCCCGCGCCCATCTCCGGCGGAGTTCTACCGTTCTCCAAAAGGTTCTCGCGATCAAGGACCGGTTCGGACGATTTGTCCCGCGCTGACCGTTCCGTTGGTTGGATCGTAAGGCTCATCCGGTGTATAATTGTCATAAGGCGGGCCGGCCTTGATCCAATACGTGCTGTTTTTGGTCGCTCCATCAAGCGGTCCAGGACCATAGATGAACCAAGAGTGCATCGGTTTCATCATTCCCGCGGTAAGCCACGCCGGGTTATTGACAACCATTCCGTTTGTGGGCATCTGCTTCGTGGCGATCTGGCATGCGCCGAACAGATAGGTGGGTCCAACGTCCTGCGGGCCTCGGGACACGCCGTCCATGCCAAGAACCCAGTCGGAGTAGTTCTGAGTGGGCCAGAAGGGGGACTGGTATCCCTTCACGGTGGTCAGATAGGCCATCGGGGTCGTCAAGCGCCACAGGCAGGCGGCCACAGTGCGGCCGCGTTCATGGGCGATTGGCTTGAAACCCCACGGGTCATTCCCGCTGCCCTGGCCTGGATCATAGAAGTGGGCAGTCGAATACATATTGATGGGATACCAGTTGTAATCGACCTTGTAGGCTTCGAGTCCGACGGCCAGCGAGCGCTGGTCCGCCTTGGAGCGGCTGACCTTCGAGCGGGTTTGCGCTTCGAGAAAGTTTGGAATCGCGATGGCCGCCAGAATGGCGATGATCGCCACAACGATGAGAAGTTCGATCAACGTGAATCCCTTGGGGGTTCGATCTATGCGCTGCATTACTCGATCTCCTTATTATTACTCGTAAAGATTCCAGGCAGCCGCGGCCGCCGGGGGTTCGCCATATTTGATCTGGTCGTATTCCTCGAAGTTATCCAGAGCGACCGTGAAAGCCGAAGGATTAGAGGCCACCCAAACCTGCCACTGAAATTCGACGGTTGTGAACGAGCGGGTGCCCAAATGCGGACTGTTCGGATGTTCCTGCAGCGCCGAGCCATTCACGCTCCAGAACAGGCGGTAGGTGCCCGTGGCGGCAACGTAGCTCAGCACGAGGCGCAGCGACGTAATGTCCGCCGCCGGAAGGTCAATCATCGCCGCATCTTTCGGAAGCAGAGCATAGATGTCATCCTGCCAGGCGAAAATTCCCAATCCCTTGCCGGCGCCCTGGCCGTTGGCGACAAAAATCCCAATGTCAGAACCAAACCAGAGGTTGAACATCTGGCCGATGCCGTCGTTGGTGAATCCAGGAGCCACGTCGATGACAAACTGGCTTACGGGCGCGCTGGCCGCCGAAAGCATCGTGATGCTTGCATTGGGCCATCCGGTATTCGCCGCGGGATGCCCGGCGACAAACAGGCCAGTTCCATTGTAGTTGTAGATTTGCGCATTGGCTTTGTATTCGCCGTTCAAATCCCCAACCACATTCATCGAATAGAAGTCAGCCGTGTTGTTTGGAGCATGGAAAATGCGCTCCTGAAGCGGCTGGCGGACACCCGAAGTCACATTGATGGAATTGGACACCGTCAGGTTGTCCAGCGCGAAAGCGTGTTCTGCATACCCCGTGCCGCTCCACCACTGTTCCAGGGTGATGTTAACCACAGGCTTTGCATGGGCAACGACGAAGGATTGAGGGATTTCTTTCATCAGGCCGCTGTTTTCCGAATAATACGCCTTATATTCCGAAGTGCTAGCTGTATAGGTGATGATGAGTCGCAAATCCGTAATGCTTGCGGGATCCAGATCAACGACCTGCCGGCGCGACATAGTGATAAGCTCATAGTCGTTGTCGATGCTTGTGGGGGTATTCGTAAAATACAACCGCAAACGGCCCCAGCGGTTGCAGACCACAAGCGCGATTTCTCCGCTCTTCCAAGTCGATTCATTGCCCGTGGCGGCGTTTGTCATGGCAAGGACAAGACCCTGGTTGGCGTAGTCGCCAGACACCTCGATTGGGGCGCAATCCAGGACGACCTGGAAGTCTTCGCCCGCGGTAAGCATCGTGCTCGTGTCCAGCTCCATGAACGGGTCTTGATTGTCCTGTCCGGGAATCGAGGGCGAAACCAGAGCCAGCTGGCCCGTTCCGGTATAGGAATAGTGTCCAAATACGCTCCCAGAAAAGCTGCCATCAACCGCCCATATTCGAGTGGCGTCACCCGCTGTCACAGGGTTGGCGCCCTCGCTCTGATCAAAAGTGGACACATGCACGATAGCCGCCGCCGCCCAGGATGCAGTCAGCAGAACAGCCGCCAGAAGAATTGCATGCTTCGCGCGCATCGTCTTTGCTCCTTCTGAAAATTGCGATATTCCCTTCCCCAGGAATGAAAATACAGTCACAGGCTTTCCCAGCTGGCCCCATTCCTTCGCGATGAAGGATAGGCTCAAATTCCTCCTTCAGGCTACTGATTCTATTTTTTCCGCCGTATCCGCCGCGTCCCTCAAATTCCTCTCCTCGGGGGGAGAGGGTCCGGCGGGAGGAGGGAGAGCCTCCCGCCGGACAGGGACCGGACAAGGAGAATCCGGACAGAATCACGCGAGAAATGCTTTTCCCGCGCCCTTGAATTCGTCATTCAAAGAGCGGGAAGTCGGCAACCGCCGAGACTGGCGGGATGTAGGTCTGAACGCCGCAAGTTTCCGTGTAGTCGTCGAGCGCCACGATGAAGGAACTCGTGGCCACCGTATTCCACACCTGCCACTGGAATTCCACCGTGCTCGAGGTGCGCACCTTGGCGTATCCACAAGACGGATGGCGTTCCATCGGGAGGCCGTTGATCTGATAGTAGGCGCCGTATTTCTGTGTCGAGGCGTCGTAGTTGATAATCAGAACCATCGAGTTGATCTGGTCCGCGGCAACCGGCAGAACCGCCACGTTGGCCGGGTTCGGACTGAAGATGTTGCCGCTTTCGCCAAACAACAGGCTCGCGGTGTTATTAAAGTTGCCCAGGTAGAAGGCAACGTCGTTGCCGTCCACTTTGAAGTTGAACATCTGGCCGTTACCGGCGGCCGCGAACTGCGTGCGGATGACGGTCTTCCACTCGGCCGAGGCAGCCACTGCCGATGTGCAGGCGACCGTGGCATTGGCGCCAAGGCCCGCGGTGCCGGCATGATACACGCCATACAGACCAGCGCCGTCATACTCGTCCACGATGCCGCTCGGCATATACATGCTGTCGAGTTCGCGAACCACAGCGGTTGGCCAGTAGGCATCCGCCGCGCAGCTGCCCGCCGCCGAGGCGAAGTCGGAATGACGCAGCACGTATCCATCCACACAGCCCGAGGGGCCGCTCGTCTGGATCGCGTTATAGACCTTCACGTCTTTGATGTAGATGTTGTGGCCCGTGTAACCGCTGGGCACCCAGTCTTGCTCGCACTCGATGCGGAAGGCGGTCTTGGTGCGGGTGACGGTCTTGGGGCTGCCCGGGGCTTCCAGAATCACGCCCGAGTTGTTGACTTCATAATACACGTGATACTGGGTGGCGGCAGGATCATAAGTGAGGATGGCGCGGACATTGCTGACCTCGCCGACCTTCTCGGCAATGATCCGGAACGAGCCGTTGCCGCTGGCGTTGTTGGCTTCAAAGCCAAGCGTCCCATAGCCCAGGTTGTAGAAACGGGTCTGAATGTCGCCCGTTCCCTGGCCGTTGGAGAGGCCAGTAACCTCGCTCATGTTGAGGTCGAAGTATTCATAACGGCCGGAAAGCCCAAATTCGGGCACGAATTCGACCTGGATTTCCAGGGGCGAATCCACCGCAATGCTCTCATAGACATCCAGCGTGCCGTTGGTTTCGATGTTGATGCCCGGGTCATCCCAGTCGCCATTGGCGCGGTGGTGCAATTTGAGCGAACCGTCATACAATGAGGTGAACTTATAGTAACCGTTCGTCCCATCGGCCCAAGTGTTATCAATGGCGAAATTGCCCGTCGCGTCGCCGCTGTTGACAGGGCGGTTGTCGCCGTTGACATAAGCGAGGAACTGCGAATGGCGCTTGAGGGCCGGGGTGCCCGTCGGCTCAGTGGAAGGAAGGCCAGCGGCCGTCGGGCCGCCCAGCTCGGCAATTTGCTCGGCGCTGAGAACGTGATCGTAAATCGCCAGCGAGTTCAGGATGCCGCCGCCCTCGTCGCCGCCCGAAGCGGCGCTGAAGAGGATCAGGCTGACCAGCGAGCCGGTATCGAGCGAGTATTTGCCGTCGGGCAGCGATTCGATGAGCTTGCCGCGGGCAAAGGTGCCGATGAACGTGCCGTCAAAATAGATTTTGACGTTACCCACGGCGGCGTCGGTGGTAATGACAATGCGGTGCCACTCGGCAATAATGTTGGGAACGGCATAATAGCCGCCCAGGCGTCCGCCGGCGCCAAGGGAAATGTTGCCGCTGCTGTTCTTGAAATAGATTTCGCCCTCATCATCTGTCAGGGCGGAATTGGTGTCGAAGGGGGTGGAATAGCCCCACGCGTCGAAGGCCTTGGCCAAGTCCGAATGCGTGCAGAAATCCATGGCGAGCGTCCAGCGGTTGCAATAGGAGCCACCTCCATTGGCCGGGAGATTGCCCCGAACCTCGATGCCTTCCGAAACGAGTGTGAAAGGCAAGAAGCTCATTACCTGGGCGTCTTGCCCGCCAATCAGCGGCAGGCCAAGACCCGAACAGGTTCCAAAGGTGACTTTGGCTTCGGCCGGCGCGCCGCCCTTGATAGTAATGGCCGAACCGATTTCGGCGTTCATGTTGCCGTTAAACTGCCACAAACCCGTGGGGGCCGCGAGCGCAACTGAAGCGATCCCCAGCACGGTAAGGATCAAAAGGGGAAGTGCTTTTCTCTGCATTGGATAAACTCCTTGGTTCTTTTGGATGCCGTTTCGGCGCGGCCGCCGCGGGCCATTGCGTCGCCGAATCCGGAGAACTGGGAAAAACCTGCTTGGCGAGGATTACCTCCTTTGACTGGAAATCACGTATGTGCGGAAAAGACCGAGCGGGGCCTGGGGCGCCCCGCTTCAGATCACTTCGAGATAATCTTTGTCCGGGAGGGGGGGGA
>CAYUNT010000027.1:0-11482 GCA_964446285.1 uncultured Candidatus Sumerlaeota bacterium
TCTCGCGAAAACCGTGACAGGCGATTGGGAACACAATCAGAGGAAAATGGTATTACTCCCCCGCTCGTCTTCTGATCCTGCAATGACTCTTTATGATGTTCTATGGTTCTCTAAAAGTAATGCTCTCGGGCGGCTCCGTCATATTGCCCGCCCTTCATGCAGCAGTTCTTGAAATTTCCTCCCGGAACCGCACGGACACAAGTCGTTCCTGCCGAGTTTTTCAGCCAGTTCCTTGTGCCCGTGGACGATCCGATCGCCTTTTCGAACGCATGTCTCGGATGGATACCCTTTGCGGCGTTTGCTCATGGGTTCAAAAGCAGAACCCTTCCTGCTGGAATTTTGGCGCGTTGCACATGGCGCACCTCCCTTTGCCTGGCCTCGGCCGCGAGGCTGCACAAGCCAGAGCTGATATCGGCCGCCCCTCGCCGCCCAGAAAGCGGAAGGAAACAGTCCGGCTCCCAGCCGTCTGGAGAGCCAGCCGAAAACGTATCAACTCACCCATTGCGGCGCAAGCGCCAATCGTAAAGAAAAAAACAAACAAACGGCTGGCGCAAAGAACTCTTTCAGGAATTGCAGACCAGGCGCACGTCCGCTCATCCCAATCAAGAATAATCCTGACCTTCCCTGGCCTTCGTCTTGACCTTCTGTGGATAAAGGTCTATATACACCAATTGATGGTGGACACCGGCGGATGGCGCAGGGTTGGCCTTGGCTCCGTTGCGCACGCCTCCTATTCCGCAAATCCTGGATAATCGCTTGGTTTCCCGCCCAATTCGTTGCTGGATTTTTCTTTTTGCAGGATTGGCTGCCTGGCTCATTCCTCTTGCCGGCCATACGCAAACCAATCCTGCGGAGGCGGACAAGAAAGAGGATACCTTTTTATCCGCGAACATGCGATCTGCCATGCTTCAACCTCCACAAGGGAAGCTATGGTGCCTCCTGATTGGCGTGGGCGGATCTGAAAAGACTCAATTCGGCCGTTCCACCGCATTGCAGGATGTTCAACGAATAGCCGACACTTTTAAGTCACAGAACAAGACAAGCGCCTTCTCCGTATCCGTCCAGGCTCTTGTAGATCGGGCGGCGTCAACACAGGCAATTCAGTCGTCTTTGGCCGACATCGCTGCCCAAAGCAAGCCAGGCGACGGAATTCTGATTTACTATATGGGAGTGGCCTTTAGCGAACCGCGCGCCGCCAGCGGCGCCGCATGGCGCCTGGCAACAGGAGAAACGCTGGCAGCGCAGGCAAATCCCGTGGGAACTGGCTTTTCCGTTCACGAATTTGGCGACTGGCTCGCGGAAATTCACGACCGGAGAATCGCCGTCATCGCGGATTTATTGGTTTTTCCCTCCAAGGGAAACGACGTACAGTCAGCCCTTTCTGAGCTGGCCGCCACGCTGGACAAGGCAAGCAAAGGAATCGCTTCGTCCGCGCCGAGCGCCCCGCCTCGCGCAACCTCCCGTCCGCGACATGGCGGATATGCGTGCTTTTTTATCGGATCCAAAGACGAAGCCCTCCTTGAGACCTCGATGGCCACCGTGGGATTGTCCGCCCTTGGATTTACGCGCGGACTGGCTGAAGACCTGGCGGATGAACTCCCATCGGGCAACACAGATGGCCTGATTACCCTGGCCGAAGTTCTACGATACCTCGAAAAAACAATCAGCGAAGTCCATCCAGCGGCAAATCCGCCTCAGGAACCTTTGCACTGGCTAGATGATGCCCCAGGCGAAACTTGGACTATCGCAAGCCGCCCTCAACGCATGGCCGAGTTGGCGGAATGGCGAAAAATTGTCGGCATGAAGGCCACTCAAATGAAAATGGATCCGCGCTTGCTCGTGGAAGCACGCCGGGTCCTGGATCGGGAAATCGACATCAAGACAGTGCCTTGGCATCTGCGCGGCGCCTATCTTGTGCTTATTGGCAAACTCTGCCGCGAGGAAATAAAACCGGATGCATTTTTGGCGCAGCGCGACTTGATTCTTGGCAATCCAATGCCAACCGAGGGAAAATCCAAGGAACGTTTGTCGCTGAGCGCCAACCTTTGGGCACAACTTTCGACTGTGACTAAATTGGTCGTGCTGGGAGTGCTTGGAGCATTGGCAGCCTACTTTGTAGGCCGCCTGCTCGCTTTGCGGCTTCGCGCCGCTTCCCAGGCCGCCGCCCAGGCTCCCCCGCGCGAAAAACCCAAAGCGGCGGCCAAACCCGCCGCCGCGAAATCGGCCTCCTCCAAGGCCTCGGCTTCCTCCGGACCTCAGCTCATCGTTCCTCCCGCCATTGTTCCCGTAAATCAGCCGGCCCCTACGCCGCCCAAGGCGCGTCCGGCTATGGCATCGGCCTCGTCACCAGGCTACCCCTCCTCCGCGCAGCCGGCGATTCAGGCGCCCGCCCAGCCAGTGGATCACGATGAAGACCTGGACATCGCTCATGATGAAGAAGCCTATTCAGAGGAGCGCCCGCCGACCATAGCGGACCTTCGGGCGCAAGCGATGGGCACACCTGCTCCGGTGGTGGCGATGTCCCCTCAGGCCGCGCCTTCGACGGAATCCTCTTCGGAATTGGATGACGATTTCGATACGACGCATGGTGGACATCCGCCCGTCGAAGAAAAACCGCTCGCTCCCGCTGCGGCTCCTGCCTCTCCGGCGGAACCTGTTGCCGGTCCCCCAGCGGAACAGGCAATTCCGTTGCCCCCCGCGGCGGATATTTCCCCCGCCAAGGAACTGCCTTCCAAAGAATCCAAGCCAATAAAAACTCCTCCCAAACCTTTGCCGGCTCTTGCCTCGGCGCCAACACAGCTTCCGTCCAAAGAATCTGGCGAAGAAATGGGCATTGATTTGGATTTGGATGCCTTTGAGCAATCAAAGGACATAACCATTGCCCCCATTGCCTCCATCGCCCCCGTAGGTCCAACCGCCCATCCAATCCCAACTCCCCCCAAGGCCATGGCTCCTGTGGCCGCGCATAAGCCCGAGGGAGCTGCTCCAGCGGGCGGAATGGGCACTCCCCCGCCAACCTCCAAACTGCAAGCCATAGGAAAGCCTTTGGCTCGCGAAACCGGCTCCAGCCCCGGCCTTCGCGAGACGCCTTCGCCCCAGAAATCCGCCGTTACACGCTCTTCCACCCCACTTCCCGTGATTTCACCCGGCGTCTTGCCCGCTATTATTCAAGCATGGGACGTGGAATGGATCGGACCGGTCGGACGCTCGCGCTACCGGCTTTTGCTTGGAAACGCGCTTGAATTGGGCCGTCCTTCGGCGTCGCGCTCGGAATCAGATTCGAATCTCTATCTCTCGCTCCTGCCGGTGGGCGAAGACGGCAAACCCAGCACCGAATTGCTTTCGATGCTGTCGCGCAAGGCGTTTCTCTTGGGCCTTGAACCCGAATGCGTTCGCATCGAGGTTCACAACAAGGCATCGGCCCATGCCTCGCCCGATCCGCTGCGCCCTTATTGGGATTGGGACAACCCCATGCCCGGGTCCGAACGCAAGGTAGCGAGCGGAACGTCCATGTGGGTCAGTCCGCATTTTGGGAAGAAACTGGCGCCAATTTCCGTTCGCGCGCTGCCTTCGCAAGGCAAAGCCCCTTCCACTTGCGCGGCGGAATTGCGATTCGATGTCACATTCCAGGACCTTGTCGCCACATGCGTTTTGCTTATGGATAAAGAATTCGAATGCACCTGGGGCGGAGGCCCTCAGGCGCTGATTGTCCCCAATGTCGGCGAGCAACCGGCGCTTTTGCTCCTCATGCGCGTCCAAGAAGAAGGGCTTGTCATTCGCCCGCTTGTTGAGGCAGAATGGAACCGCAGACAGGGCAAAATGCTCAACGAAGCATCCCTGTTGCTCGGAGGCGCATCGTCGCTGACCTGGAAAGTCCCCGGCGGGGACATTGCCGTGAAATTTTCGCCCCAGGCCCTCCCGCGCCTGGCTCCTCGAACTTCCCCACCCAGCGGACCGGCGGACAGGACGATTACCCCCTGGAAACAATGATTCCGGGAGCGAACGCGGTGGACCTTCCCGCCAGGAATACTGAAACATATTTTCGATCGAGCCTCGGACTCCTCAACGAGATTTCCAGCCTTCTTTACGAGGATTTTCACAGCCGCGTCGTCGAGCACATGCGCAACTCCGGCTTTACACTGCGCGTGGGAGCCTATGAATTCCGCCTGTCGCAGAAATTTGGATTTTGCTACGGTGTGGAGAAGGCTGTGGATATGGCCTACGAGGCCAGGGAAAAATTTCCAGAACGCCGCATCTTTCTGACCCACGAAATCATCCACAATCCGCGGGTAAATTCGCGGCTGCACGAAATGGGCATCCTTTTTCTGGGCCAGAACCCAGAAAATCCCGAAGCGCTCGATGAAATTCAGCCCTCCGACGTGGTTATCCTTCCGGCATTTGGCGTGGCAACGGACCTGCTTCAGAAGCTGCTCGACCGCGGTTGCATCCTGGTCGATACCACCTGCGGCTCGGTGATGCATGTCTGGAAACGGGTCGAGCGCTTTGCGCGCGAGGGGTTCACGTCGCTCATCCACGGCAAACACGCGCATGAAGAAACTATGGCGACTAAAAGCCGGGCCATCGCCAATGGCGGACATTACATCATCGTGCGCGATCTGCAGGAGACGGACCTTGTTTGCGATGCGATTCGTGGCCGAGTTCCGCGCGAACGCCTCCATCCATTGCTTGAGGCGGCTGCCTCGCCCGGCTTTGACCCGGAACGCCACCTGGAACGCATCGGATGCGCCAATCAAACAACAATGCTTTCCAGCGAATCCATCGAAGTGGCGCAACGCATGCGCCAGGCGCTGATCGACCGCTGGGGCGAAGAGCACATCGATGAGCATTTCCGCGCGTTTGACACAATCTGTTCCGCCACGCAAGACCGTCAGGATGCCGCCATCGAACTGGCGCGCCAGGGACTGGACTTGATGATCGTCGTCGGCGGTTTTAATTCCTCGAACACATCGCATTTGTGCGAAATCGCTGGCGCCTATTGCCCCGCCTACCATATCGACGACGCCACCGCGATCCTCTCCGCCGAGGAAATCCGTCACAAACCTGTTCACTCAAAGGACGCCATAATTACACGCGGCTGGCTTGATCCCAAGGGGGGGGTGATTGGGATCACCGCCGGTGCCTCGACGCCCAATCGCGCCATCGGACAGACGATCCGCCGGGTGCTGGAGGTTCGGGGATTGTCGCTTCCCGAGTCGCTCGACGAGCCTTCTGCTCGAATCAATTCTGGACAGGCCCGGACGCCCCGCCCGGACGCCGACGCCAAGTAGAAGTTCTTACCTCAAATGGCCAAGGAATATACTTTCAATAATGATAAATAACTCGACTATTTTCAATTGTATGAGATAACACATTTCTCCAGAAAGGATATTCGCGCCATGTCTCTGACCCCTTCCACGATGCTCCCCATTGGAACCCTAGCGCCCGACTTCCAGCTACCCGACACGGACGGAAAAATCGTGCGTCTGGCCGACCTGAAGGGGGCAAAAGCGCTCCTTGTGATGTTTATCTGCAACCACTGCCCTTACGTGCAGCACATCCGCGCCGAACTGGCCAAACTGGGCAATGACTACCAGCCCAAGGGCGTTGCGGTCGTGGGCATCAGCTCGAATGACGCCAAGAATTTCCCCGAAGACAATCCTGTGGCAATGAAGCGCGAAAAGAAGCAATTCGGATACACTTTCCCTTACCTTTATGACGCCACGCAGGAGGTGGCTAAGGCCTATCGAGCGGCCTGCACGCCGGATTTTTACATCTTCGACGCGCACCAGCGCCTTGTATATCGCGGCCAGATCGACGACAGCCGTCCGGGCAACGGAAAACCCGTAACAGGACGCGACCTGCGCGCCGCCCTGGATGCCGTGCTGGCCGGACAACCCGTTTCGCCCAACCAGAAACCCAGTCTTGGCTGCAACATCAAATGGATTCCCGGCAACGAGCCGGATTACTTCGGCTGATCTCCGCCCGATCAGTCTTGTAGAACGCCCGCCGCCTTTTCAACTCCACCTCGCCCCGCATAGAGGTTCTGTATGTCTCCGCACGCACCAATCAATCCCTTCGGATGCCGTTCGGCGCTGAAAACCCCGTCGGGTGAATACACGATCTTTCGCCTGCGCACGCTCGAAAAAGAGGGCCTGGCGCATCTCGACCGCCTCCCCTACTCGATCCGCGTCCTGGTGGAAAACGTCTTGCGCCAGGTGGATGGCGAGTCGGTGCGCGAGGAGGATGCCCTGCGCCTTGCGCGCTGGAATCCTAAGCCGGACGGACAGGAAATCCCCTACATGCCGGCGCGCGTGATTTTGCAGGACTTCACGGGCGTGCCGGTCGTCGTGGACCTCGTCGCGATGCGCAACGCCGTGGCCGAACGCGGCGGCGATCCGGCGCGCATCAATCCCATCGTCCCGGTCGATCTTGTCATCGACCATTCGGTCCAGATGGATTACTACGGCTCGCCCGACGCCTACCGGCTCAATGTGGAGAAAGAATTCGAACGAAACGCCGAACGTTATACTCTGTTGCGATGGGCGCAGCGGGCTTTCAACAACCTGCGCGTGGTCCCCCCGGGAACGGGCATCATCCACCAGGTGAATCTTGAGTATCTGGCGAACGTCGTCGCCACGCGCCCGGCGGAAAACAGCGGTGGCGGCGGCGGCAAGAGCGGGAGTGGCGGAAACGGCGCGCCGCTGGCGTTTCCCGACAGTTGCGTCGGCACGGACTCGCACACCACAATGATTAACGGCTTGGGCGTGATGGGCTGGGGCGTCGGGGGCATCGAGGCCGAGGCCGTCATGCTCGGCCAGCCTTACGCTATGCTTGCGCCCGAGGTGATCGGCGTGCGGCTGCGAGGCGCGCTCCCGGCCGGCACAAACTCGACCGATCTCGTCCTCGCGATGACCGAGCGCCTGCGCAAAAAAGGCGTCGTGAACAAATTCGTCGAGTATTTTGGCCCGGGACTTGCCGCGCTCACGGTCGAGGACCGCGCCGTTCTGGCCAACATGTCGCCCGAATACGGCGCAACGATGGGCTTTTTCCCGGTCGATGAGCGCACAATCGAGTATCTGCGATTTTCCGGCCGCCCCGCCGCGCACGTGGACCTTGTCGAGCGTTATTGCAAGGAACAGGGGTTGTTCCGCGCCGTCGATTCGCCCGAGCCTGAATATACGGATGTTGTGGATTTCGACCTCGGCGCCGTGGAACCGAATCTGGCCGGCCCCAAACGCCCGCAGGATCGTGTGGCCTTGAGCGCGATGAAAAAGTCGTTCGCGGCAAGCCTTCGCGCCCCGCTCAAGGAACGCGGATTCGCCCTGGACGACGCCGCCGTCGCGCGCCGCGCCACAGTTCAATACGAGAGCGGCAGCGCCCCGGGAGCTGTTCAAGGCAGCATGAAGACTCTTGGCGAAAAAAGAATCTTGGACGAGACGTCCAAGCCACCGGCGCCGACGGCGCACGAAGAGGCGGATGAAGAACCAATCAGCCACGGCGCGGTTGTCATTGCGTCGATCACGAGCTGCACAAACACATCGAATCCGGCGCTGATGATCGCGGCGGGTTTGCTGGCGAAAAAGGCCGTCGAACGCGGCCTGCGCGTGAAAAAATATGTAAAAACAACCCTCGCGCCCGGTTCGCGCGTTGTGACGGACTACCTCGAAAAATCCGCGCTTCTCCCCCACCTCGAACGCCTCGGATTCCATGTCGCGGGCTATGGATGCGCCACCTGCATCGGCAACAGCGGCCCGCTGCCCGAGGCCGTGGCGCGCGCTGTCAAAGAGGCCGATCTGGTGGTGGCGGCGGTCCTGAGCGGAAACCGCAACTTCGAGGCGCGCATCAATCCGCTGGTAAAGGCCAATTACCTCGCCTCGCCACCACTCGTCGTCGCGTATGCGCTGGCGGGTACGGTTGCGATTGATCTTGCCTCCGAACCGCTCGGCGTGGGGGCGGATGGCGGCCCGGTGTATTTGCGCGATGTGTGGCCTTCCGAACGCGAAATCGCCGAAGTTCTACGCGGCGCATTGCAGCCCGAAATGTTCGCCGAACGCTACGCCTCTGTTTTCAAGGGCGATCCGGCCTGGCGATCGCTGCCGGTGCCGAGCGGCGGCATCTACCAATGGGACCCCGCCTCGACTTATATCCGCCGCCCGCCGTATTTCGACGCTATGCCCGCCGCCCCGCCGCCCGCGCCGGACGATATTGTTGGCGCGCGCGTGCTCGGGTTGTTTGGCGATTCCGTCACGACCGATCACATCTCCCCCGCCGGCAGCATCCCGGCGCGCGAACCGGCCGGCCAGTGGCTGATCGAAAACGGCGTGGCCCCGGCGGATTTCAACACCTTTGGCGCACGCCGCGGAAACCATGAAGTGATGATCCGCGGCACGTTCGCCAATATCCGCATCAAAAACCTCCTCGTCCCCGGCACGGAGGGCGGGCGCACAATCGACCACATCAGCGGAGAAATCGTGACAATGTTCGAGGCCGCCGAACGCGCCCGCGCCGCCGGAACTCCGCTCATCGTCATCGCGGGCAAGGAATACGGCACGGGCAGTTCGCGCGACTGGGCCGCCAAAGGCACGGTGCTGCTGGGCGTGCGCGCCGTCATCGCCGAGAGTTTCGAGCGTATCCACCGAGGCAATCTCGCCGGAATGGGCGTGCTGCCGATTCAGTTCGTGGCGGGGCAAAATGCCGAATCGCTCGGTCTGACCGGGCGCGAAATCTATACGATCCGCGGACTGGCGGACCTTGCTCCGGGCAAGACGTTGACAATCGAAGTTCGCCCGGCGCAAAACGGCCCCGAAACCGGCGGGGCGAATGCGGGAGGGGCGGAAAATGCGCGCGCGCCCTTCAGGTTTCAAGCGATTGCGCGCATCGACACCCCTGCCGATCTCGAAATGTTCCGCCACGGCGGCATCTTGCCCATGATGGCCCGCCGCCTCTCCGCCGCCTGATAATTTTCCCGCACCGCAGGGATTTTGGCCGCGGCATCAAAGCGCAAAAAAAGCAAAATCCCGCCCTTGACAACGGGGGTCCGGATCGGTTTCAGTATGCGGCTGTGGCGCGCAAGGACCGGGGATTTTCGGCCTTTCAAAGCGCACCGCAAACGACCGGTGGGGCTGTAGCTCAGCTGGAAGAGCATCAGGCTGGCAGTCTGGGGGTCAGGGGTTCGAATCCCCTCAGCTCCACCAACAAATCGCAAAAGCGAAAACAACGCCGAAGGCATCGCAACGTCTTCGGCGTTTTTCATTTCACGCGAACCTTTTCATCCCCAAAGTGGCGAACGATACCGAAAAATCGCGAAAAGATGCTAAATAAGCGGCACGCTGCGCTAGCCTTCGAGCGAGATGTTGCGGACGGCGGCGCGAACCACAAAGGATTTGCGCGACATTCCACGGATCAATTCATCCACCTGGCGGTTTAATTGCCTGAATTCCTCGTAATACTTGGCACGTTCCTCTTGAGGCATCCGGCGGATCGAATCTGGATCGCTTGTCTCAATTCGATATACTGAACTCAGCCATGCCTCGCCCGATGCTTTCAAAAATCGGGCTTCGAGGCGGCGCTGGATTTCGTCGCGCTCCCCCGCTGTTCGCGGAACTTCCAAGGTTTCATGAAACAAGACTATCCCAAGCAGACGGCGCGCCGGGTCTTCTAGCGTGGCCAGCAATTCAGGAATAGGATCTCCACCCCCTTCCGAAGTGGGAACTGAGTTAGTTCCTCCGGCGGCGGTGGCGGTAGCGGCGGCAGTGGCGGGCGAAGAATCCTCTCCCATACCGGCTGGGCAAGAAGGGACGCCTTCGCCAGCAACGCCAATTTTGCGCTCGATAATCTTGTCGATCAAAATGGAGACCGTCGAATCGAGCCAGGCAGGCTGGAGATTAACGCGAATCCAATCGAGGAAATCGCCGCCTTCAAGCGCGCCTTTGATGAGGGCAAGTTCGAGATGGGAAACCGGCGGCGCGGGAACAGATACGAAGGCGCCCAATCCGCCAGCGGCGCCCGTCGCGTCCAATCCCATGCCCGGCGCACCGCCCATTGCGCCGCCAGCGCCCGCGTTCCCGCCGGGACCCGCGCGGCGCCGCATTTGCCTTCCGCGCACGCCTGGCGCACCAGCGGTTCCCGCTCCCCCAACGGCGCCCGCGGCTCTTCCCGCCGCCTTGCCCGCCCCGGCTCCTGCGCCGCCCAGCCCGCGCCGGGCCAGGTAGTTTTCAATCGTCTGGGGTTCGACGCCCAGCCGGCGCGCCACAGCCCCGATGCGCATTTCCCGTTCCACGGGATTTTCAAGCGCCTTGAGCAGCGGCACGACGGATTCCATCGCGGTCACGCGGCTGCGAATGTCCGGCGCGCGGTCCGTGGGCAATTCGCGTGATATCAGATAATCGTAAATGTCCACGGCGCGATCGAGAAATTGCCGGAACCCCTCCGCGCCATCGCGACGGATCAGGCTGTCGGGATCGTCCTCGGGCGGCAAAACAGCCACGCGCACACCCAGCCCGGCGCGCACAAGAATCTCGCCACCAGAACGCATCGCCTTCTGGCCCGCCGCATCGCCGTCGTAGATGAAAAAAACCTCGCGCACATATCGGCGCAGCAGGCGCGCTTGATCGTCAGTCAGCGCCGTTCCAAGCGTCGCCACCGTCTCGCCAAACCCGCCCTGGTGCGCCATAATGCAATCGAGATAGCCCTCGACGAGGAGCGCCCGTCCCTGGAGGCCGATCTTTTTTTGCGCCTGGCAAAGGCCATACAACATGCGGCCTTTTTGATAGATCGGCGTTTCGGCGGAATTGATGTATTTTGCCTGCTGCTTCTCTGGGTCTTCGACAATGATGCGTCCGCCAAATCCCAGACACCGCCCCAGCGCATCCAGAATCGGGAAAATCAGCCGTCCGCGAAATCGATCATACACCTTGCCCGAATCCTGGCCTTTTACGACGAGCGCCGCCTCGATGAGCAACTCCTCGGAAAAGCCCGCCGCGCGCGCGTCGTCGTAGAGCGCTTTCCATCCGGGCGGACTGGCCCCCAGTTGGAATTGCTCGGCAATGGCCGGATCGACGCCGCGTTTGCGCAAATACGCCGCCGCCGGGCCGTTGGGGTCTGTAAGCAGATTGCGCCGGAACCATGTAAGCGCCCAGCGGTTCACGGCCAGCAGACGGTCGCGTTTTTCCTGCGCGCGGGTTTCCTTTTGCGAATCGCCGCCCAGGCCGCGCTGGGGCGTCTCGATCCCAAGACGGCCCGCAAGCAGGCGCGTTGCTTCCACAAAATCCAACTTCTCGATTTCCATGACGAAATCGATGGCGGACCCGCCCTTGCCGCATCCAAAACAATGCCATGCCTGGCGCGCGGGATTCACATGGAACGACGGCGTTTTTTCCTGATGAAACGGGCACAGGCCCTTGAAACTCGTTCCGGCGCGGCGCAATTCTACATATCCGCGCACGATCTCAACGATGTCCGCGCGATCGCGAATTTGCTGCGT
>CAYUNT010000027.1:11492-32556 GCA_964446285.1 uncultured Candidatus Sumerlaeota bacterium
ACTTCGCGCCAGGTAATGGGCATAAGCCGTTACGCCACCCGTGCCAGATGCCGGAGTTCATAGTCCATCGCGGTTTTTATAGTGGAAGCAAAACCTGCGGTGGCGACCTTATCTTCAGTCAATCAACAGAAAGAAACTATGCCACCAAGCCGCTAATGCATGCCGAGACGGTTTCTCTCGCGCAAAACAGGATGATCATGGCTATATCGTCTCTTGTGCCTTTGTGGTTTCGTGGTCGTTTATTGAGCCGAACTTCTGGCCGAATCCCCGCAACTCGTTACGGATTCACCTGCTCGAATGTAACCGAGTTCAGGTAGATGGCCGCCGAGGAGTTGTCGCCCTCCCAGAACGGGAAGACGTCGATGGCCGCTGTGACTCCGTAAGGCGCAACTTCTGCTGTGGGTTTATAATAGAGAGAATACTCGCGCCCCTCGGGCGTGCAGGGGGCGTGTTGAGCCATCGCTGTGCGGCCGGAAATCACCAGGCAGGCCGCCTCATCCGAAGTGGTCGTCATCAGCCGAAGCCGGAAGTCCGGAACCTTGAGCGGATCGGTTTCGTCCGTCCCCACCGTCATGGACAGGCGGTATAGTTTATTGGGATCGAGCGCGGTGCGTTGTTCGCCCGAATCCGCGTCGAGCAGCACGAGCGGCGGGCTTTCCCAGTATCCGAAACTCTTGATTTGATTGGACTTGATGACCAAGCGTCCGGGTTCGGCATACATATCGCAGGGATTGTATGGGTTGTATTGCGGCAGCGGGAGCGCTTGCCATCCTTCCGACGAGGAATCGAAAGAGAAAGTGACAATGCCTGGCGTCTCCAACGGAGCAGCCTTTCCGGATTTGGCGGACAAACTGCAATACAGTTCGCTGGTGTTTATCAGGCGATACTGCGGGGCCGACGCATAGGCGGAAAGCTCCGAGGTCATGATCGGAACCACGTTGCCAGCAGATAACATCGCGGCGCGAAGGCTCGTGGCGGATTCGTTATAATACTTCTGCCGCAAAAGGGCGCACAATCCCGCCACATGCGCCGCCGCAATGGAACTGCCGCGCACACGATAGTTGTCTGGACGAACTCGCGGATTGCCGCTGGTGATCATGGTGCTTGAATACTGGCTCGTCACAGTCCGAACGTTGTCGAAACTGAGCAGTTCCGGTTTTTGCGCGGCTGGCGACGCCGCGCCGCCCGGTTTTGTCCAATGCAGGAATTGTTTCTTCTGCGTGGCGGAATCAACCAACGCGCCCGGTCCCGGATTCAAGCCCGGAATCGTATCGGCCTGGATGCGGCTCAAACCGCCGAAATTGCGCGTTACGTCCACCGCTCCAACCGAAATCACGTCCGCCGCGTCGCTATTGCAAAGCGGCACTCCATGCGTCAGGTATTGCGGCTCATCCACTTGTCCAGCAGTGATTACAAGCGTCATCATCGTCTTATTGTAATTGTTAGTGTCTTTTCGGCGAATGACCAGGCTGATGGGAATGCTTGCATTGCTGACGAGAATATGCTCGACCGGGTTGTCCGACGCGCCATTTTGCAGCCGCGTGGAAAAGGCCACTGGTCGGCTTAAATCGTGTGTTTCGCGGCTGATAAGATACATGTCTATATCGTCAGTGGCCCGCCCCTGTTGCTCGATGCGGCTGCCGCGACCTTGCCCGGGCTGATACGTGTAGATGTTATTCACCCACACATCGTCCCACACAAGAAATGCCTCGAAAAAGCCCAGCTCAGGATCGGGCGAGACCTCGAGCGTCTCATCGCGGTTGGCGCCTGGTGCGGAAAAGGAATGGAAATTGTCAATTGCACCAAACGCTTCGCCATTGAAACGGGTTTGAATATAGAGCGGTTTTCCGTGTCCGGCTTCCGAGGTCCCCACGGCTTCCGAAGGAGTGAAATCTCCAACGGCTGACAGATAAACAATGTTATTATACTGAACCAACTGCGAGGCGCGAACTGACACCGCGCTCGTGCCGTCATAGCGTCCAAGGCCCGGGAATGCCACGTCATCCACCATGACGCGAACGCCATTTTCCGCCAGATACTCGCGGCTGATGTGGAATTGCAGATCGGTCGAGGCATCGCCGAATAGCAAAGGCGCGGAAGGCGCCACGTCATGAATTACTTCCAGCATCAACGCACCCGTAGGCACAGCCAAGCGCGAGCCGGCATTGCCAACCATTCGTGGATCGGTAGGAACGCTCAGGCCATTGGCCGGGCACAGGCGGTCATACATGAAAAGGTCCGGCATAAAGAAATAGGAAAGATTCGTGGTAATCGGAAACAGCCGGATGGCCCCAAGACGGTTTGCAGAAGGGGGAGGCGTGGAAGGCGCTGCGGGAAGATCAAGGGTTTGCACTCTGGCGTCTGAATTTCGCCCGGCAGGCGAGTATTCATAGTCAAACAAGCCAACCGACAGCACGCCAATTGAAACACCGGCGCCGTCTAAAGCCGGTCCCGCGATCGAAGACGCACAGTCCAGTCCCGCCATGCCTGAGCGGACTTCATCCGCTCCCATCGCAGCGTCTCCCTCGGTCGTAATCAGTCCCACATTGCACAGAGAGTAGTTGGGGCGGGCCAATTTAACCACGGCAGGCAGCTCGGCAATTTGTTCAAGTTGATCGAGGGGAATACGCGCCTGAACAAGAGGCGCATCAGGATTTACGAGTTCAATTTGCGCGCCCGCCATGCGGATGCGATTCAGCGTGGCCGGAGCCGTATCCTTAAGATACATATAAACCTGCAACATGGAGGCATCCGAACCGCTGACCTTGAAGACAGGCAGCGCGATGTGGTTGTCGCGCAGGCGGGAGAGATTCGCTCGTTGCTGAGGTTGCAGGGAACGCAACGCGCCTGCCACTTCCATAAGGTCGGGAGTAATTTTGCCCGGAGACGTCAGCGCGTGAGCGCCTTGCGGCAAATGGAGAGCCTGCGCACATTCTCCCGCCGCCAGGGCGGAGCCGGCCGCCAAGGCCAAAACGGCTATCCCAAACGCCGCGATAGAAATCCTGGACGAACCTGTTCGCTGTCCAATCCGGCTATCCATTTTCGGATATGTTCCGAGCATGTCAGAAACCTCCAGAAGAGGCAGTGTCAAGTGCGGGGCGAAATTGCTCCCTCCATCTCGCGCGCCCGGAAAGCGGGCGAAATTCCTTACTCGTAGATCTCCCACATTGGATTGCTCGAAAGCAAAGGCCCATAGTCCTGAGTGGCATCCCTGGCCGTAACCAGGAACGCTTCCGTGCTGCGAGCCGTTTCGCCATCCGGATTGAATACGGACACGCTTCGAGGTCCAGGAATGGCGCTTGTATCCACTGTAACCTTTAGCTCGATAACCTGGGAGGAGCGAACCACGGGACCGCTAACAATTTGAACGCCATCGCCCATATAGGCACGGGCGCCGTATTTGAAGTTGGTTCCGTAGATGCGCACTTCCATTGCCTTTGTCCCCCGAGGGGCAAATCCAGGCGAAACCACAGTGATCGAAAGGTCCGGATTGATGATCGGACCGCTTGAGCCGGCTACGCGCGCTTTGGAGATGCCGGTTCGCGAACTCCAGGAAGCGCCCCGAATTCGGTTATATAGAACCTGGTTGGGCGCGCCAAACCACTGCGATCCAAAGAAACGTCCGGCGTTGCCCACAACAAGGTCAAGGTCGCCGTCGCCGTCAATGTCAGTCAGCTGCACAGCGCGCGAGTTGCCGCTCGGGTCCGCCCAGTCGGCATAGAATGTCGTTGTCACGATATCGGGATACTCGACACTGGTCACGTCCGTGAACGTGGGATTTGCCTCATTGGTCGTCCGGTTATGCAGCACCACAACGGATTTTTCCGTGATGTCGGTTCCGCGTCCCATAATGATGTCCGGACGTCCATCCAGATCGATATCTCCAATATCCACGTTGAAGGTGGCGTGAATGATAGCCGGAAGAACATTCACTCCGGCACGGAAAGGTTGTGCGGCCGCATTTGTTGTGCGATTACGGTTGTTCAGCAGAACGATCGGCTGTCCGAGGACTTGGCCAATCTGGTCCACGGCCGTAATCACAACGTCGTAGGACGGTTCAAACTTGCCATCGTTGTCGCGGTCGATCCAGCGGGCTTTGCGGCGCCAAAGGACCTGCACATCGGCTAAGTCCTGAACGGTTCCGTGCGGAACCTCCGGGCGGCTGATTTGCGCCAGGCGCGATTGCGTGATGAGTTGATCCACCGGAGGCCGTTTCATAGGGCCAAGCCGGACCAGTTCTCCGGAATTATTGCTCCAGTATGTGCCCGCGGCCACAAACGCCGTTTGTCCAGCGCCCAGGAGGTTTTTGCGAATGGTTCCCTCGATGAATCCTGTCGTGGTCGAGCGGAAGTGCGCATATTGCGCCGGATCGTCAGGCAAGGCCGCACCCGCCGCGTTATACCAGGAATGATCGGTATTGTTCGAGCCTTCGCGCCACAGGCAGAAGTCATAGCGCCCCACTGTTCCTGATTTGCTCATCGGAGCCGCCACCGGCGTGCTCGGATCCGAAGAGACGAGAATCATCACATCTTGCAGATCGTTGCCCGAGTTGCAGGCGACATAGAGCCATCCCTGGCGCTCAGCCACAAACAAGCCGTCGCCAAAATCCCAAGCGGCGGCGTCCAGCGTGCCGTCCATCACGAATGGGCTTGTGGCGCTGGGAGACGAACCTGTGGGAAGCGGAGTGACACACTGTGCCAGAGCGCTGGAAACCGCCAGATATTCATTGGCGTCGATGTTGCCATCTCCGTTGATTCCGTTGATGTATTTGATCTTTGCATCGTTGAACGTATCGCGGATGGCCACATGGAACAAAGTATCCACAGAAGATGGATCCGACGCTCCCCTGTAATTCAAGGATTCGATCAGGTTTTCGAATTCGAGGATTTCCTCGTCTGTTACGATGCCATTCCCGTCAAAGTCTTCACAGAAGTCGCCATCCTGGTTGATGTCACACACTTTGGCGCCTTCGAGCAGGCGGTGGAAAACCATATCGGAACGGCTTTTTTGGACGAATCCGGTAACAAAGTCCGCCACGTCGGCGCAACCATTCCATTCGCCAGTGGCGGAATTGAATCCCTGATTTGCCAGCAGGCGCGACCACCAGACGAAGTCTGGATTGTAAGTGGAAGAACCGGGAATTTCCACCTCTGAGTCCTGAGAGCACTGATTGACAAAGAACACATCAGGCAATCCATCTTGGTTGAAGTCCGCCACAAGCGCCTGGACCGTATTGTCTTGCAAGCCGTCCACGACGTTGCCTGGACCGGTCAACGTGGTAGTTGGGAATTTGGTTTCTGTGGCGTCAATGAAATCAACATTGGATGGCGTGGCGGATGTGGAAATTGGGTTGAGGAAGAGCAGGTTGGGTCCGCCCGCGTCAGCAAAGCTGTTGGCCACAACGATATCGGGATAGCCGTCGCAGTTCAGATCGCCCCCTGCCGGGCGCTTGCTTGTCAGGCGGTTTTGCGGCTGTCCGAATGTGGAGGGCAGTCGGCGATCGGTCACATCGTCAAAGATACCATCACCCAAATCGTTGTTGAAGCATCGCGCGGCGTAGGATGTGTGATCCCGCGGATCTGTGTCATAATTAGTGAAAGTATTATACGAACGCGCTTCCGTGGGTCTGGAAAGGCCTGTTTGAGATGGGTAGTCCTGGAAGATAAGGGGGTCTTTCGCGTCGCGGTTTTCAAACAGACGGTTGCGCGTGCCATTGTAGGCGATATAAAGGTCCAAATCGCCGTCCAGATCGTAATCGAAGAAGAATCCGTCGTATGCTGGACGCAAGGACTGCTCGAAATACGTATTGGGCCAGCCCCAGCTCAGGAGTCTGGGAGCTGGCGCTCCGCGTCCGGTCGGGTGGAATACTCGCGTGGCGTAAGGATGCAGGCTGAGGCCGTGGTTGAGGAAGAGGAAACTGTTGTCGCCGTTTTCCGTGAAATCGCCGCCGTTGAAGAAGAACAAATCCATATCCCCATCGCGATCCACGTCCGCGGAATGAACCGCCATAGTGACGTTGGACATTTGCTTAATCGTCGGGCCTTCACCCGCAGACTGCATGGCATGGGCCGGCAAATTGACCAAAGTCATGTCATAGAAAATGGGCTGATCCTTGTCCGAAGTCAAATCAACCCGGTTCACATACGAGGCGTTATTTGCCGCCTGGTCCAAACGGGGCCGGGGCTGATAGAATTCGTTTTTGAACATCAAACTTGGGCGTCCGAACATCCCAAGGAAGATGTCCTGATCGCCGTCATTATCCACGTCGGCCGCCGCGACAAACGCAGCGCGCACCGGCGTGTTCGGATTGAGCGAGGTTTGCGAGGCATCCGTCCAGGAATCCGGTTCGCAGAATCCGCCATTGAAGATGATTTGCTGTGTTCCCAGCGTGTTGTTCACCTGGTAAAGGTTCACTCCCACGCCGTCCTGGGCAAAAATGACATCGGGAAGGCCGTCCATATTCAGATCGGCCACGGTCCCGTGCAAGGTGCGTCCTGTCCGGGCTGGAAGCATATCCTGGGCATAATAGAGCCGCGAGTCCGCGTTATTCACATCCGCCAGGAATTCACGCGCGTAACCGTAAACACTTCCTGTCTGTCCACGCCCAAAGAAAGGACCGCCTCGGTAGCTGGTAGCGGAAGAATCGGGGTCGTAGATTGGATTGGGTCCTGCGTCTGTATATGTAAGGACTCTGACCATGCCCTGATTGTCGAAATCCGCCACGCAAGCGCCCATTGTATTGTCGCGCCGAATGTTCGAACGCCAGGGAATATAATCCTCTTCAGGACTTTGCAAGTCGCCCGGATAGCCATCGGGGATCGTAAAATCCGTAACCCGGATGGCATCGTTAAGGGCTTGGGTGATCCTTTGATATAAGGAATCCGTTCCAAATTGCAGTTCGCTGAAGTAGCCGTCCGCCAAACCATCGGTTCCAAACACATTCGTAGCGCTGAAAACGTCGGTATTCCAGTAAAAGAAGTCAAATCCCTCGCATTTATACTGCGGATCATAAGTTCCGCGCGGGAAGAAGCGATTGGCCACGAACAAATCCGCTCCGCTGTCTCCAAATATCTGGCAGAGGATGACTTCGCTTGTGATGCTGAAATCGGTTTCGACGTTGCCCACACCCGGCGTGGTTTCAGGGAAGTCGCCCATTTGAGGCGGCATGCGATCCAGGTTGCGGATGTTGTATGTGGTAGTGGATTCCACCTGGGGGACAGGACCGGTGGATGGAACGGGTCTGCGGCGCAAAGTTCCGCCAAAGACGCCATCGCGCCCCAGCGTATCATCGCGGAACATGAAAGCATCCAGGCGCCGTCCAAGATATGGACTGCTTCCATAGATGTTGCGCCAGGAAGTGCTATTCAGCAACATGCTCATGTCGCCAACTGTCTGCCAGGAGTTCCACATAAGATAATCGTCAGGATCGGGATCGGGGCTGAAACCCGCCGCCCGGCGGACGTCGATGCTCTGACTCAAGAACACGAAAAATGCGTCTGGAGTTCCGCGAGGAATCACCTGGCCGCTTGCGAACTTCAATTCGTTGCGGCGGTTGACAAGAATCATTTCAGAAAAATGAAGGTTTTCATTGTATCGGTTGTGAACCAGATTGTCGTCGCCGATATATCGCGCGATCGAGCCCGCCAAGTCTGGGAAGCCTCCAAGATTCAGGCCAAATGCTCCGCTATTTAGATCATCAAAGACGCTCAAGACGATGTCCGGGTCGCCGTCGCAATCAATATCTTCAATATCTGAGCGGGTCGTGTAAGGGTCCACCTGCCCATAGGCGTCGCCCAGAGTCATGTAGGCGATAGGGTTGGGACCAACCATGTTTTTCGTGTTGAGGATTCCCGGCATGCAGATGTCGGAGGCATCCGTGAAGAAACCATCGCCGAGGTCATCGTTATCCACGCGAGGATTGACCGCCGGGTCATTGATGTCGCGGTTGATAAGAATCCGGTCGGGCGCTCCCCAGACATTGCCTTGAGTTACAGTAACCCCTGAGTAGTTGGAGAAAAGAATGTCCAGATCGCCGTCGAGATCAAAGTCGGCGAGTTTCACATCCCAGGTATTTTCAAAATTCAAGGGAAGCCGGTCGTCACCAGTGAATTGCTGGCCCGGTTCATTGTAGAACGGCGTTCCGTCCACGCGTCCGTTCAGGCCGTAGGTTTCATCGCGGAATACTCCCGGTTTGCCCAGATACCCTTGGTTGATAAGGATACGATTGGCCAAGGCGGCGTTTGTAAAGTTGCCGAATCCGCCGATGGCCAAAACAAGGTCCACCCATCCATCGCCGTTGACATCGCCAAAAGCCGCGCCATTTACGAACCAGTCTTTGGAAGGAAGGGCGCCTTCATCCACAGAAATAGTGGTGCCTGCCGCTTCGCACGCGTCGCCTATCCCGTCGCCATCCGCGTCGGGCTGGGTGGGCGGTTCTCCTGTGGCTGGATTATACACCTCGGGACAGTTGTCGATGTCGTTGGGCACTCCGTCGCCGTCGATGTCATTATCGCAGGCATCGCCAATGCCGTCTTTATCGAGGTCTTCCTGGTTGGGATTCGGGGTGCCCGGACAATTGTCGGCGTCGTCGAGGACTCCGTCGCCGTCATAATCGCCTCGGCAAGCGTCGCCGGTTCCATCGCCAACCGAGTCGCGCTGATCGGGGTTGGGAATAAAGGGGCAGTTGTCTTCCGGCTGAGGATCGGCAACCCCGTCGCCGTTGAGATCCTGATTGCAAAGGCTGTTCGGATCATAGAATTCCGGCCATCCCAGATCATGTCCAAGAATCATATAGCAGTTTGGCACGCCATCGCCGTCGATGTCATCATCGCAGACATCGCCCTTGCCGTCGTCATCTGTATCATTTTGATCCGTATTGGGCCAGGCGGGACAGTTGTCCAGCGCGTCATCGATCCCATCGGCGTCAAAGTCCTGAACGCACACGGTTCCGCGCGGCGTGGTCAGATCATTTTCATCCTGATCTTCGTTGGGAACCCACGGACAGTTGTCGGAGTCGTTGGGGACTCCATCTCCATCGTAATCTTCGGCAAAGAAGGGGTCGGGGCGCGTGGCAGTGTTTGTATAAATAATTGCCCCTTCCACCATTTGCCCTTGGGAAAGATTAAGCGGCTTGCCGTCGGTTGGATCATCGTCATAAAGCGAGTCAACGTCCTCGCGAATAACTGTTCCGTCATAATCCGCAAGGCCCGAATCATGCCTGATCACGGTAACCGCCGTGCTAATTGTGACCTGCGGATTCGTTGCGGGATCGAGCGTGATTGGCCCCCAGCGCAGAATAATGCCCAAGGTGCTCAGGTCCGGGCTGACAGTATCCGGTGTATTGATCGGATTGATGATAATTCGATTTCGCGGAGTGTATTGGAAGAGGTTGGTGCGGACCATGTCGGTCCAAACGCCCGCGATTGCGTTCGTAGGAGGTGTAAGGCTGCCTCCCTGAAGCATGAAACGCCCTTCGAGCGAAGGCGATGAAATAATATCGACAGTGGCTAAATAGGTCGGCAAGGGGGTGGTGAAGCCTGAACCATATCCTGTTTCATAGATAATAGGCTCTCCATCCGCCACCAGTCCGGTGGTAACCGCCGGCGTTACAAGCAGTTTGCCGATTTCATATCCCTGAGCGAATTGCACATCCAGCCGTTCGGAGGTCAGATTGGTCAACGTCCACGTAAGCGTAACGGTGCGGGGAAGCGGATCACCCGGGAACTTGCCGACTTTGAACTCCGTGTCCAGTGCCAGCATCCCCGTGCCGGTTACGTCGGGAATGGTCTCGCTGATGGTGGCTCGGTTGAAAATATCATCCACAGTGGCGATGCCGGGGATATTGCCGTCCGCCAGCAGAGGGCCGTAAGAACGCCCGCGATTGTTGTAATAGCGCGTCGCCATCGGGTTGGTTGGATCCGCCTGCGCGCGGCTTACAGCGATCGAGTTAAATGCGCCGTCATCGACAATAACCGCGTCGGGCTGCTCCGTGTAGCCTGCAAATCCATTCGGGGCTATGGCAAACTGCCCAGTGGCGCGATACACGCCTGTGAGCGGGTCGGTATAAAGCGGAATAACAAAAATCCGGATAAAGCGGCTTTCAATGCCGTTGGTCGGATCGCTGTCGTCGATGGCATTCCCATCGCCAGGTTTTGGGCGGTTGGGATTGGCGCCGCCAAAGAATTCGGCGGGCGCTTCGCCGAATTGCCCGAACATATCCCGGTTCCCAATTTGATAGGTAATATCCGGGTCGGGATCCTTCACATACACATACCAGTTGGAGGCGCGAGGAAGTCCGCGAATGCTGTAGTTGCCATTGAATGTCGCCCCCATGAACTGAAGCAGGGTCAAGTCGGGGATATCTGTGAATCCGGGAACTCCAGAAAAATCAAAGTCTCCGGAGGCGGCAGGCACCACCATTTTCTCGCCGCTGAAGGTCATGGCCTCCAAAAGAACAAATCCCTCGTCCTTTTCCTGAACAATATCGAGTCCATCATATACATAAACGGAGTTGAAGGGCACGGGGCGCCCAAAAAATACGGGGACGTCGGGAATAAGGGGGACCACGGTGGCGTCGCCGCTATTTGGCGTAAATGTCGCGCCGTCGCGCACTTCACCCGAAATTCCAGGCAGGTTTCCGTATCCGCTTCCCGGATAAAGTTTCATCAGAGTGACTTTGTCATCGAGGTGAAGTTCGCGCGCTTCATACGGATCGGTGCGCGTGCGGTAGGTGTTGCCCGTGCGGTAGGTGGCCGACATAACGGGGCGCTGCAACTGGGAGGAGGTCAGGCCAAGTGCATGGCCGATCTCGCGCGTAAATACCGCCTGAATATCCACCATGCCGCGAATTTGTTCGCGCGACATGCCGGTTTGATCCAGCAGGTCGTCTTCGTCTTCCGGGAAAAGATGCCAATCGGCGTCTTGCGCGAGGGCAATATCGGTTTCAATAATTTCGCCTGCTTTGTATTTGCGGCGTTGCAGGTAGATTGTGGAATTGGGCGCGCCTGTCAATTCGATGGCGTCAATTCCACTATAAGCCGTGACGAGAAAATCCTCGGGAACCTGAAGGTTGTTGGTCAGGTCGAAATCCTGGGTGAAAAAGAAAATGCTGGTAGTTGCTATGGCATCCGCGGGCGGAACCACATCAGGGTCCATAAATGTGACCAGGTTGAATCCATCCAGTTGCACCTTGGTTGGACCAAATGGCAGCCAGAAGGTTTTATTGAAATCTGCCCATGTTACTGCCGTGGATTCAAAACTGAACGATGTATTGTCCACATCAGCCCATTCTTCGAGCGCCCGCTCAAAAGCGCGTCGAATCTCTTCGCCCCGGATGTCGCTTCCCGGAAGAACAGTGTCCACTCCCCCCCGGAGCATGCAGAAACGAGGCTTTTTCTCGTCGAGATTCCATCGCAGGCGGGTTTGCGCCACCACGTCGTCGTCGGGATTTTTTGGATCGCCCACCCGTGTGGCCCAAATTTCATAGAAAGCGCCCGCCTGGCATGGCTTGGGAGCAAGCACGGCCACAAGCGCCGCCATAAGAATAAAGGCGCCAAAAAGAACTTCAGTTTTGCGCAGAACAGATCGTTTCAAGTGCGCCCTCCCAACGGAAGTGTTTTCCTTGCCGGCTATGGCCCCCGATTCGCCAAGGGACCGCGCGCTACCGGAGGGGATCGCGAAGAGGATGGGGTTTGTCATGGCTGCCATTCTTTCCCCGATGAATTCGTGTCGAACAGTGGAATTTGCATCTTTGCCCGCAAGCCGGGCGCATCATGAAGAGAAGCGCAAATTACTTTGCGGACTCCGAAGATGCCTCAGCAGCAGGAGGATTTGCCTCTGCCGCCGGCGCGGAATCCTGGCTGGCGGATTCGCCCGAAGAGGCAGCCTGCTGCTTCTTGGCTGCCATTTCTTTTTTCAGAGCGATTTGGATGTTGCTAATAAATTCATCGTAGGCAACCGCGGAAGACGGCGTCACGGATTTTACCGACATCACCTTGTTCTCCCTTGCCTTCAAGGGATCGGCCGCCGTCACTTTCACGGAATTTTCCATGCGGGCGCGGATTTCAGCCGAAACCTGCCCGTCCTTTACGCCTTGAATCTCGCGCAAAGACTGGCGCGAAACCATCGACTTCTTGGTTGTTGGATCGACAAACACGGTGAACTTCCCCTGGTAGCCGCCGATCACTTTGGGCGACTTGAGCAGGGCAGGCATTTCACCGTTGTTTTCCGCAAGCAATTTCTGGCGCGATTCCGCGGACATCTTGGGCATCCGCGTGGAAAGGAACAACACAACGCGTTCGTCGGATTTGAAAACCGGCATCCCCGGAACGGCTTGCGCCAGCGGAAGCGGCTTCTGAATGGCGCCACCGAGTTGCCGCAATTCCAGGTCGTTGGATAGCAGCGTTCCTTTGTAACGCTGCGACACATTGACATGAATTGTGGTCTCAATGTGGCCCCCGGAAAGAACGCTCTCCACCGACTTCACTTTGCCCTCAACGATCAAATCCGACCGCGAGACCAGTGAGTCCATCGTAGCCAGTTCCAACACCGTGGCCCGGGCGCCCGCCGCGAGAGTCAGCAAGACGGCGGCCCCCAGGAATTGGCAAAACCGGATATGCTTCACGCTGGCACCTCTTTCCTTGCGGCATCCGGCGCTGTGCTTGGATTTTTCGCGCCGTGTTTGTCCATTAACCCAACCCCGCAGGGCTGGGTTTTTATGCCCTGAAAATGGCATTGGATGCAACGAGGTTTTTGCTCCTTTTTCAAGTCGTTCCAACTTTGTTCCTCCCGCCCAAGGCTTGCCAAGTCATGGAATGCCCTGGACCGCCTTAAAATCCACCTCCGGTTTGATAAAATACGTCCGAAGGCTCCCCGCCCGATTGAAGGCGGAATACGTTGCCCAAGCTGACGGTTCCGTTGCTTGGATCATACGTGCGGTAAATGCTCCGTGCGATTGGGTCGGTGGCGTCAAGCACCTGGCACCCCTGATAATTTGTTCCGGCGGCATAGCCAAGATGCCCATCCGGCCCCACAGAGAGCACAACAAACCCGGGCGTCTTGTTTTTCGCCTCGGGCAGGCGTGGGCCGGCAAGCAGGTCGGTCATCAGGGCGGGCGACCAATAGTCCAGAACGTTGTTGGGCGTTTCGTCTTTTTTTGCGAAAATATCGATTGGGATTTGCGAAGTGTAAGAAATTGGGGTGGTGAGCGCCTTCATGTCCTTCACACGGCAATCGCAACGCCCGAATCCCTGCGCCCATCCCATCGAGGTCGAGGCGGGCGTGCGGTAAGGATACGCATTTTGATCCACCGCGTAGGTTTCGAGCGCCAGCGCAACGACACGCATGTCGTTTTTTGCCCGCGAGACCTTTGCCCGTGTTTGCGCTTCCAGAAAATTCGGCATCGCTATGGAAGCGAGAATCGAAATGATTCCAACAACAATCAGCAACTCAATCAGGGTAAAACCTGACTCAGAGATATGCCGTTTCATGCGAATCCTAATGCGCCTTGTATGGGGCTTGAATGCACCTTGCAAAGGCTTGGCGCCGCCGCCGCCATCGCCGCCGCACACAACCCCTTATGCTCCCCTCGCCGGGAACATCCTGGCGTGAAGTGGCCTGCATCCGGCCCTATTCCTTCAGGGCCGTAACACTTTTTCCGCGCAACCGCCGAAGGGTCAAGGCGAAAAGGGTAAAAAACCGCATCGAAAAGCCGCAAAAATCGACCACAAGCCAAGGAAGGGTGGCGAATAAAAAGGCGGGACCGGTCTGGGCCGGCCCCGCCTGGAGATGCCGCGAAAGAATGAACGAACTTGGCGCGCCGGGGTTTCGACCGTTGCGCGCGAGCATTTTGGCGTCAGTATTTGATTTCCGACTTCACTTTGTTGATGCTGGCGCTCATGTCTTTTTCAAGAATTCGAACAAAGAGGCCCAGGTTCGGCGCGCAACCCTCGACGCGATGGCCGTAGTAGTAGCCGACGATTTGCGAACGAGGCTCGTATTCGATTTTGCCCTTCCAGACCGAACGGCCCGTCTGGCGTTCGACGATTTCCACTTCGTAGGCGACTTCGGCCACAACGGATTTGTCCGGCGCGGCGAGGAGTTTGAGAACCCAGCTGAAGTCCATCAGGCCAAAGAAATTCAGGCCGTAGGTGAAATTGCGAAGCCGCAACTCGCTTTTCAGCAGGCGCCCGCGGATGATATAATCATAGTCGCGCATGTCGAAGTTTTCATCGAGGTCCTCGGCGAATTTCACTTCTTTGAACACGCCCGCGGCCTTCAGTCCCTCGCCGAACTTGCGCGGAACGGAACTGGCGAAATCGCCTTTCAGATACTCGGCCTGGTCGCCTTTGATGTCTGAAATCGCCATTTGATAGTGGTTAAAGGTCACTTCCGGATACGTGTGCTTGCTCGGGATGAACATGAAAAACAACCCAAGGGCCGGAAATTCTTCCCAACGGCTGAGGCGGTATTCCATCTCGCGCCCATCCGAGAAGGGGAACATGACGGCGGTGTAGTTTTTGCGCTCGCCGAGGGAATCCACGTTGAAATTGAAGGTCAGGCGGCTATCGAGAGGGACCACCTTCATGTTCGTGCATCCGCTGAGAATGAGCAGGCTGCCGAGCAGGCTGAACAGGACCAGAGTCCGAAGGGTCTTCATTGTTGCGAACCTCCCAGAGAAAATGGGGTGAGAAAATTGAATTGGATTCGACCGGACGCGCATTTTGCGGCGCGGCGAGGTATGCTGCGGCGAAGTGCTGCGCGGTGCGGCGAGGGATTGTTGCGGGGAATGCCTTGGAACTTTTGGAGAATCAAAATCTTCCATCCGGTGGCTTGGGCGTCCCGCCCAAGATTCTTCAGACAGAGCCAAATCGCCAACAGATGAAAATGAAACAGAATTGGACAGGAATCGACCGAATTTCCGACGCTGGTGTTCGGTATTCATACGAGCGGCCCCCGCAAACAAACCTTCAGGCCGGTCACTCGGATACCACAGCGAAAATCAGACCCATTTTCGACCGCGCTGTCAATACTGAAGGGCTAAATGAAAGCAAAGATACTGCAAGCCGGGCCTGTCTGTATCGCTAGCTGGCTCGATTTCGAATGAATACAAACTCAGGGATCAGCCGGATGGCGGGTGAAGTCCACTTTGTATTCCCAGTCGTCAAAAAACAAATTTCCGCCCGTCCATTCGAGTTCGGCGCGCTGGAGGTCGATCGTGTCCGAACGCCAGTGGGTTTTGCGCGGGTAGAACTCGCGGCCCCAATCGAGGTTCGAGATCATGCGGTAGGCATCCATGTTCCCGCAGAAGAACTCGCGAACGTCCGTGTCGTCCGACTTGAGCAAGCCATACGTTGGGTCCGCCGGAAGCCAGCCGTAAGGCGCGATGTAAAACTCCGCCCAATCGTGCATGCTGCGTTTTCCGGGCAGGGTTTCCCATCCGGATTGCCAGCGGGCGGGAATCCCGGCGGCGCGGCACAAAGCGATAAACAAAAATGAATAGAGTCCGCAATCGCCCTGTCGCGTGCTAAAAATTTTCCGCAACACGCTCGGCAAAACGGAGTATTCAAATTCCGCGCGGTAGCGGACGTTTTGCGCGATCCAGAGGAAGATGGCGCGGGCCTGGCGGTAAGGATTGCGTTCGCGCCCGATGATGATCGAAGCGAGAGCGCGCACCTCGGCGTCGAGAAACAAATGCGGCGGACGGGCGTCGAGATGCTCGGCCAGCGCCGGATCGGCAGGGTCCACCGGGCGGACGCGGCGCGGGTCGATCTGAGGAACCCACGCGGCGCACACATACTCGAAGGCGGCGCGGAATTCCGTCGGCGCGCTCTTCCCCGCCGCAGGCTGTTCGAGATAGAGCGTGCGATGCGGCGAACCGTTGGGCGCAATGGCCCGGCGCGCGGCGGCGGAGGATGGAGCGAGCGCGGGGAAGGTTTCGAGCAGGCGGACGCCGGTTTGCTGTTGATACTCCTGCGGAAACGGAATCCAGCAGCGGATGATTTCGCCGCGCGGAACGATGCCGGGGCGGACGCGAATCGTAAAGTCGAAGCGGTGATGCAGAGGCAGGACGTCGGGGCGTCCGAGGCGGCGGGCGGCGTCGAGCGCGCGCTCGGCGTAGCGATGCAGAGGGATTTTCCGCTCGGGACGCGGCGGTTCGGGTTCACCCGAGGCGGCGCGGGCGGCTCGATCGGCGGCGCGGCGGACCGTGCGCATTCGGCGAGCGGCCGCGCTCTCGCGCAGCAGATTGGCCGGTTCGCGGCGGTGATAGCGAATTTCGCCATCGAGTTCCATCCACTGAATCGCCCCGCGCTTGCGCCAGCGCGCGAGATCGTCCGCCGTAACTGCGCCCAGCAATGGCTCCAGTTTTTCTATCATGGCGTCGTCCGCGAGCGAAAAATCGCGGCGCCAGCGGCGAATTCGCTCGCGTTCCCATTCGAGTTCCGCGCGCCGCGCAGTTGTGAGCCGTTTGCCTGCCTTCCTCTCCCCCGCCGCTTCGCCACATTCGAGCGCGCCGTCGATCCACGCTTCCGCATCTGCCAGCCGGCCCTGCAATTCGAGCCGGCGAAGTTCCTCTGGGATTTCGATTCCCGCCAGCAATTCGCAATATGGATTCATGGGTAAAACCTCGTGGATTAACGATGAAAGCGCGCCGGGAGCATTGGACCTCAGGAGGGAGGACGGCAGGGAGGTGTTGAGCGGCCATTTTCCGCGGCAGCGCTGCGAAGGATGAAGATGGGGATTTCGGGGCGGCACATAAACCGGACGGGGAAAAACGCGCCGAGGCCACGGCAAGTGTAGAGAAGTGTGTTGCCAACGCGCTTCCAGCCACTGGCGTAACGGCGGCCAAAGAGCGATGGGGATAACGTTACTCCAATCACAGGAAATTGCACTTGTCCGCCGTGCGTATGGCCCGCGAGCGCCAAATCGCATCCGCGCGCGGCCACTTTGCGAATGACGTCGGGAGTGTGGAGCAGCGCGATGCGGCAGGCGGGCAGGCCGGGCGAAAAGAGCTCGCCCCAGTTGCGAATGCGCTCGCCATAAGGGTCCTCGACGCCGATGAGCGCAATTTCCGAGCCGCGGCGCTGAATTATGTGCGCGCGGTTGTCCAGGCACGCAAAGCCGAGACTTTCGGCGATGGCGCGGATTTCCTGCGGACGCGTCCAAAAATCGTGGTTCCCGCGCACCAGAAACATGCCCAGAGGCGCCTCCAGCCCTTCAAGAAGCGCGCGCAGGCGCGGGATGTGGCGCGCGCGCGAAACCAGATCACCCGTCAGCGCAATGATATCCGGATGCTGCTCCTGCACAATTTCCACTGCGCGCCGGTAAAAATGATCTTCGAGCGCCGTGCCCACATGCAGGTCCGTCAACTGCGCGATTCGCAGTCCGCCGAATTCGGCAGGCAGATTGGGAAGTGTGATTTCCTTGGTGCTGACTTCAATTTCACTGAGCTCGTTGACGGGCGATGCGGCGAAAAGAAACGCGCGGTGAAGCGGTCCATAAGGCCACGGCGCGCGCCTCGGAACACGCACGACCAACGAATGATTCGATAGGAGTTCCAGGGGGCGCCGCTGTCGCCGGGGGTTGATGGCGACCATCACCAGGACCGCCAGCCCGCCCAGCGCGGAGGCAAAAAAGTAGGCGCGGACAAGGAATTCCACGGGCGACGTTCCCGCCGAGAAAAACCATGCTTCCGCCCGCCCGCGCGCGATTCCCTCATAGATCACCCACGCACCCGCCACAAATCCGCCGGGCAGCGTAAGGATCGCGGCGGCCTTTTTTACTATGCTTTCGTGAATGCTCGAAAGAAGGGCGTTGTAGATAGCCACGCCCATCCCCGGCTGTCCCAGCGCCGCCAGGACCGTCAGAACTGCGGGAAAAATCCAATCCATAACGAGATTTTTATTCCAATAAGGCTAATGAGACCTATGGGACAAATGGGACCTATGGGACATGAAAGATTATAATGAACACTGCGCGAAAAATGCCCATTCCGCCAAATCCCATATTGTGCGGTCATTTACGGCGCGGCCATGCGGTATTCGACGGCGATCTGGCCGGGAATCATCTGGCCAATAATTCCGCGGGTTTGCGCGTTGAGAAGTTCCATCAGCCCGCGCGGCTGGCGCGAGGAAACCAGACGGGGTTCGCCACGGATGTGCGCCAGAACGCGAACGCGGTCCACGGCGTCCCGGAACGTGCCGAGCTCGTCCACCATCCCTTCCTCAAACGCCTGTTGCCCGCTGAAGATTCGCCCATCGGCCAGCGAGCGAATATGTTTTTCCACCTCGTCGTTGGTGATTTCCGAGACCTGCTTGTTGAGTCGCTCGGCCAGAACCGAACGAACGGCGTTGCGGCGGCCGGCGACCACGGCGTCGATAAACTGGCCGTGAATATCGTCAAGCGTGGCTTGCAGCAATGCGCGTTCGGCATCGGTCATCGGGCGCGAACCCGAACCGATGTCTTTGAACTCGCCCGATTTGAGCGACTTGAGGCGCACGCCGATTTTTTCCTGCAGGCCCTGGTAATTGGCAATCGTGAGAATGACGCCGATGCTGCCCGTCAGCGTTCCGGGATTCGAGACAATTTCATCGCAAGCCACGGCGGAATAATAGCCGCCGGACGCGGCGATGTCGCCGAGCGAAGCCACAACCGGATAGCCATTGGCCCGGCGCCAGCGGGCGATGGCATCAACGAGTTCCTGCGTGGCGCCAACCTGCCCACCCGGGCTGTTGATGTGGACAACAAGGCCCTTCATGCCGCTGTCTTTGCGCCAGACGTCGAGCGTCTTCACCAGATCGCTTGTGCGCAAAGGCGAACCTTGTTCGTCCGTAATCACGCCATCGAGTTCGAGCACTCCAATGCGGTCGCTGAACGAAATGGACTTTCCGGCGTCTCGGGCCATAAAAAATGAACCGATGCCAAGAAAAACCACGATGGCGATCACCCCGGCGATAAGAACCTTTGGCCATAGAGAACGCCGGGGCCGTGCGCCAGGGGGAATGGGGGGCATGGCGCGCCATCCGCCTCCCGGTCCCATGCTTGCGGGTCCGCCCGGACCCGCAGGCGGCATGGGATAATATCCGGGCGCCATGCCGGGAGGGACGGGAGGACCAGGAGGAATTGCGCCAGGATAAGGGGGCGGCGAAGAAGGAGGAAAAGAATAGGACGCCTGCGGCGGTCCATACGCGCCAGGACCTGGAGGCGCCATGCGATACGGCCCGCCCTGCGGACCCGATGGCGGCGCTCCATAATATGCAGGCGGCGCATAGGGTCCCGGACCCTGATACGGCCGGCCTTGATAAGCTCCCGGCCCTGCGGCGGAAGGTGGCGGCAGAGGCGGAGGCGGAACGGGCGCTGCCGCGGCTCCGCGCGGATAGGCTCCCCCCGGCCCGGCAGGAGGCGGCGGCGCTTCAGAAGGATGCCTGGGGAAAAGTCCTGGCGGAGTTCCCTGGAGTGGTCCTTGCGGAGCGGCAGAGGAGGCCGCCGACGACGCGGAAGGCGGGGGCGTGGCCGGACGCCATCCATCAAGCGGTTCTTCTTCGGCGGGCGCTGGGTTGGGCGAGGCGCTCTCCGCATTCAAGTCGCGCCCGGACGGACCGAGATCGTCGGGACCGCCGGATTCGGGTGGGATTCGCGTTTCCATAATAAAGTAAGGCGCTCCTGAAAAAGGTGCTCCGGCGCGACGCTATGCGCGCCTGGCCCGGCATAAATCAGTGCATCATTTTCATACGGTAATCTTCGAGCGGAAAAGACGGAAAGGGCTGGCACATCTCATTGAGGCGCGAAACTATGCGCTTTCCGACCTTTTCTCGCAGTTCCTCCTCGTTGCAGTTGGTGGTGACAATAATCGGGCGCAGCGATTCGTAGCGGCGATTAATCAGCAAATACAAGCGGTCGAGCACCCATTCCGTAGTGGATTCGCTGCCGAGATCGTCCAGAATCAAGAGGTCGCAGGCGCAACACGCCTCGATGACATCGGCCTCCGACTCTTCGCTGTGCGACTCGTAGGTAGCCCGCAAGCGCGCAAGAAGATCGGGCACGTTGCAGTAAAGGCCCGTGTAGCCCTTGTCGATCACCTGGCGGAGAATCCCAACGGCAATGTGCGTCTTTCCCGCGCCCGTTCCGCCGCGGATCAGCAAGCCGTAATCCTCATCCAGTTTGAATCCAATCACATAATCCCGCGCGGAATTGAGGATGAGTTTGCGCGCCGCGTCGCGCGCGAGAAAAGAGTCGAGTTCCTTGCGGGCATATCGTTCGGGAATTCGGGCGGCGGCCAGGCGTTCGCGGCGGTAAGCCTCGGCGTATGCGCCGCATGTGCAAGGCGCGAGTGTGCCATCCTCGCGCACCATCAAACCCATATCGCCGCAGAGCGGACAAGCGGCTGCTTGCTGCGGGGGCGGCGACGGTTCGATTGCCAGTTTGGGCATTGGAATCGGACCCAGGCGCAACTGCGGACGCAGCGTGGGGGGTGGTTGCGGCGGCGGCGAGACGGGAGGAGAAGGCGGCGCGGAAGGATGCGGTGGCGAGGCATGGCGCTCGGGCGGCGGCTCGGCGGCGGGCGCTTTGCTGCCACTGGATGCAACGGTCGCTTCGGCGGAAGCGGAGGCCTGTGGTTTTCGCATTGCCGCCTTTCGGGGCATGGGAAGTTCTCCTTGGGCAGGTCCAGCACAGAGCGAGGATGGTGGACGAGGCAAACAAAACGCAGCGCGAAGTGCGTTTTGCGCGCAAAGACGGCGCGACAACAAAACCGCCCATCCCGCCAAATGGTAATACTCTCCATTTCCCCGAGCGGGGAGCAAGCATTTCTCGCGCGCAAGAGCCGAGGCTATGATTGGCGCAAGCGCAGACCACTGCTGCCAAGCATTTCCCGCACACAAAGGCCGATGTGTAAAAAAGAAAGAGCGAGTGCGGAGCCTCGCGATCCTAGAGCATTTCCCGCACGCAAAGGCCGATGTGTAAAAAAGAAAGAGCGAGTGCGGAGCCTCGCGATCCTAGAGCATTTCCCGCACGCAAAGGCCGATGTGTAAAAAAGAAAGAGCGAGTGCGGAGCCTCGCGATCCTAGAG